>DASRTK010000191.1:0-4144 GCA_035655975.1 Rudaea sp. | reverse complement strand
AGGGCTACTCCGTACCGGCCGGCGAGGTGTATTCGGCCATCGAGGCGCCGAAGGGCGAGTTTGGCATCTATTTGATTTCCGACGGCGCGAACAAGCCGTTCCGCTGCAAGATCCGGCCGCCGGGCTTCGCCCACCTGTCGTCGATGGACGCAATCGTGCGTGGCCACATGCTGCCCGACGTCGTCGCGATGATCGGCAGCTACGACATCGTTTTCGGGGAGATCGACCGGTGAAGGCGACCAATCACTACGCCGAAGTCAGGGACGTCGATCCGCTGGTCGCGCTGAACGCGCACACGCGTGGGCACATCGACCTCTGGGTTGCGAAGTTCCCGCCCGAGCGCAAGCGTTCGGCGCTTATCCAGGGTTTGATGGCGGCCCAGGAGCAGAACTCCGGTTGGCTGACCGACGAATTGATCACCGCAGTGGCGAAGTACCTGGGTCTTCCGGCGATCTGGGCCTATGAGGTCGCCAGCTTCTACTCGATGTTCGAGACGCATCCGGTCGGACGCAACAACGTCGCGGTGTGCACCAACATCTCGTGCTGGCTCAACGGCGGCGAAGACATCCTGCGCCACTGCGAGAAGAAGCTCGGCGTAAAGGTCGGGGAGAGCACAGCCGACGGGCGCGTATACCTGAAGCCGGAAGAGGAATGCCCCGCGGCCTGTTGCGGCGCGCCGATGATGGTCGTCAATGGTCATTATCACGAGAATCTGACGACCGAAAAGGTCGACCGGATTCTCGACGAATTGAAATAAGAATGTAGGGTGGGCCTTGGCCCACCGTCGACATGAATTGCGGTGGGCCAAGGCCCACCCTACTACGGAAGGCGTATGGCAGTCGGACCCGCACCTCTGGAACATCAGGTCGTTTACACGACCCTGCACTTCGACAATCCGTCGAGTCTCGACAACTACGTCAAGACCGGCGGCTACGAGGCGTGGAAGAAAATCCTCGCGGAGAAACCCGATCCGGCCTCGATCGTCGACGAGTTGAAGAAGAGTTCGCTGCGCGGTCGCGGCGGCGCCGGCTTTCCGACTGGCCTGAAGTGGTCATTCATGCCGCGCAATGCGCCCGGGCAGAAGTATATTTTGTGCAATTCCGACGAATCCGAGCCGGGAACATGCAAGGATCGCGATATCCTGCGCTTCAACCCGCATGCGGTGATCGAGGGCATGGCGATTGCCTGCTACGCGACCGGGTCGACGGTCGCCTACAATTACCTGCGCGGTGAATTCCATCACGAGCCTTACGAGCGCTGCGAGGAGGCGTTGAAGGAAGCCTACGCCGCCGGCCTGCTCGGCAAGAACATCAGTGGCAGCGGTATCGATGTGGACATGTATAACGCGCTCGGCGCCGGCGCCTACATCTGCGGCGAGGAAACCGCGCTGATGGAATCGCTCGAGGGCAAGAAAGGCCAGCCGCGCTTCAAGCCGCCGTTTCCGGCGGGTTTC
Organism: Rudaea sp.; assembly: GCA_035655975.1. Lineage (GTDB taxonomy): Bacteria > Pseudomonadota > Gammaproteobacteria > Xanthomonadales > Rhodanobacteraceae > Rudaea. The sequence goes on along the minus strand of DASRTK010000191.1, from coordinate 2,691 downwards.
GGGCTTTATGGGCGGCCGACGACGATCAACAACACCGAGACCTATGCGTCGGTGCCGGCGATCCTGCGCAAGGGCGGCGAGTGGTTCCTCGGGCTCGGCAAGGTCAATAACGGCGGGCCGAAGATTTTTTCCGTCTCCGGTCATGTCAACAAGCCCGGCAACTACGAGATCAGGCTCGGCACGCCATTCGCCGAGTTGCTCGAGATGGCCGGCGGCGTGCGCAACGGCCACAAGTTGAAGGGCGTGATTCCCGGCGGCTCATCGATGCCGGTGCTTCCAGCCGACACGATGATGGCCGTCACGATGGACTACGACGCGTTGCAGAAGGCCGGCTCCGGACTCGGCTCCGGCGCGGTCATCGTCATGGACGAAACAACCTGCATGGTGCGCGCGTGCCAACGCATCGCGCGCTTCTACTATGCCGAGTCCTGCGGCCAGTGCACGCCGTGCCGCGAAGGCACCGGCTGGATGTATCGCGTGTTGACGCGCATCGTCGAGGGCAATGCGACGATGGCCGATGTCGAGATGCTCAAGCAGGCGGCCGGCCAGATCGAAGGTCACACGATCTGCGCATTCGGCGAGGCCGCCGCCTGGCCGGTGCAGGGCTTCCTGCGCCACTACTGGAACGAGTTCGAGTATTTCGTGGCGAACAAGCGCTCGATCGTCGACGCTCCGTTGGAGGTCGCCGCATGAATCGCCTGCGACTGGCTCTTAAGCCCTCCCCTTCAAGGGGAGGGTTGGGTGGGGATGGTGCTGTTCCGGCGATGTCATCCTGCGCTGACTTCGATTCTTGCCTTCTGAACACCATCCCCACCCAAACCCTCCCCTTGAAGGGGAGGGCTTCAGAGCGGCTCGCCGTTGGAACCCACCACGTCGAGGTGATGGCATGAGCGCACAGCCAAGCGCGCCGTCCGCGCCGCCGGACATGGTCAACATCGAAATCGACGGCAAGCCGATGCAGGTGCCTAAGAACTCGATGATCATCGCGGCTGCCGACAAGGCCGGCATCGCGATTCCGCGATTCTGCTATCACGACAAGCTGCCGATCGCGGCGAATTGCCGCATGTGCATGGTCGAGACCGAAATGGGCGGCAAGCCGGTGCCGAAGCCGCAGCCTGCGTGCGCGACGCCGGTCATGGAAGGCATGAAGATCTTTACGCAGTCGCAGCGCGCATTGTCGGCGCAGCGCAACGTCATGGAATTCCTGCTGATCAACCATCCGCTCGATTGCCCGATCTGCGACCAGGGTGGCGAGTGCGAGCTGCAGGACCTGTCGATGGGTTACGGCCGCTCGGTGTCGCGTTTCGCCGAGCGCAAGCGCGTCGTGCCGGATGAGGACCTCGGGCCGCTGATCGCGACCGAGATGACGCGCTGCATCCAGTGCACGCGTTGCGTGCGCTTCATGACCGAGGTCGCTGGCAGTCCGGAGCTCGGCGGTCTCGGCCGCGGCGAGAATCTCGAGATCGGCACGTACATCGGCAAGTCGATCGACAGCGAACTGGGCGGCAACATCATCGACGTCTGTCCGGTCGGCGCGCTAACGAACAAGGTATTCCGCTTCAAGGCGCGTCCGTGGGAACTGATCGCGCGCGAATCGATCGGCTATCACGACGCGCTCGGCTCGAACCTGTGGCTGCACACGCGCCGCGGCGAAGTGCTGCGCACGGTGCCGCGCGACAACGAGGCGATCAACGAGTGCTGGTTGTCAGATCGCGACCGCTATTCGCACGAGGGCCTGTACGCCGGCGATCGCGCGACCAAGCCGATGATCCGCAAGGACGGCGAACTCGTCGAAGCCCGCTGGGAAGAGGCGATCGCGTTTGTCGCGGATGGCTTGCGCAGGCATGCCGGCGCCGAACTCGGCGCTCTGGTCGCTCCGCTCGCGTCGTGCGAGGAAGGCTGGCTGCTGGCGAAGCTTGTGCGTGGCCTCGGCAGCGACAACATCGATCACCGTCTGCGCACGCTCGATTTCGCCGATGGCGCCGCCGGCGCGACGTTCACGCTTCCGCTGGCGCAGATCGAGAAGGCACGCACGATCCTGCTCGTCGGCAGCGATCCGCGTCACGAACTGCCATTGCTCGGTCATCGCGTCCGTCAGGCGTGGAAACACGGCGCGAAGGTGTTTGCGATCAATCCGCTCGATTTCGATTTCAACTTCGAGTTGGCGGGCAAGACGATCGCGACCCCGGCGGGCATGATCGAGGCATTGCTGAAACTTGCCAAGGTCGCGAACGACGACGGGCACCTGCCGGACTCGGATGCTGTCGCCGGCGCCATTTCCAGCCTCGCTGCCGACGATGCGTCGCGCAGCCTGCACGCAGCGCTGAAGCAGGGCAGTGCGGTCGTGATCTTCGGCGACAGTGCGGTCCAGCATCCGCAGTCGTCGCTGCTGCGCGCGGCCGCCCGCTTCGTCGCTGCGGCAACCGGCGCGGCCTATAACGAAATTTCTGCCGGCGCGAACGCCGCAGGGCTCGCACGCGTCGGCGTCACGCCGCACGCCGGCGGCCTCGATGCCGCGGGCCTGCTCGCAAAGCCGCCACGCGCGCTCCTTACGTGGCATGCCGGATCGCAGGACACGAGTTCCTCGGCTGCCTATGACGCGGCGCGCAGCCAAGCCGATTTCCATGTCTACATCGGCGCCTACGCTTGCAACGGCGTGAAGCGCACGGCGCATGCGGTCCTGCCGGTCGG
>DASRTK010000190.1:0-2301 GCA_035655975.1 Rudaea sp. | reverse complement strand
TGGATGGCCGAGAGAGGCCGCGTGCATAGCAGGCGCCTGCGGCGCCTCCCCCTCTCCCGATGGACAGGAGTCCAAGTGCCTCGAAGGCCATGGATGGCCGAGAGAGGCCGCGTGCGTAGCAGGCGCCTGCGGCGCCGCCCCCTCTCCCGCCGCGCTTCGCCGGGCAGGAGCCCAAGTGCCTCGAAGGCCATGGATGGCCGAAAGAGGCCGCGCGTCGACCTCTCCCACGAGGGGAGAGGTGTCATGCCTTTGCAGTACGTCATCGCCGCCGTCTCCAGGCCGTGCGCGGGATGCCGATGCGCTCGATGCTCGCGCGCGTATGCGCGTGCGTCAGCGCGACCGCGAGCGCGTCGGCCGCGTCGGCCTGCATCTTCGTTGAAATGTTCAACAACATGCCGACCATGTGCTGGATCTGGCCCTTGCCGGCGCCGCCGGTGCCGACGACCGCCTGCTTGATTTCCTTCGGCGCATATTCGGTCACGGTCAGCCCGCGATGCACTGCCGCGCAGATCGCCGCGCCGCGCGCCTGGCCCAGCTTCAGCGCCGAGTCGGGGTTGCGCGCCATGAACACGCGTTCGATCGCGACCTCGTCCGGCCGATGTTCCTCGATCAGGGCGCACATGTCGTCGAAAATCTGCTTCAGCCGCAGGGGAAAGGTTTCGTTGTCTAGCAACTGCAATGCCATATGGAAGACGTGGCGCGTAGCGCCGCCTGCGTCCGCGTCGATAATACCGACGCCGGTGCGCTGCGATCCCGGATCAATGCCGAGGATGCGGGTCACGTGACAGGGCTGGGCAAGGACTTCGCGCCGCGGCGCCACACTGGATACCGACCGACCATAGGCTTTCGAACGGCGCTACTCGAAGCCTGAAATTCTAGCATGCGCGCCAAGTGCAAAGCCGCTCAAGCAGTATGCGCGAAGCGTTCGCTGCGCAAAAAGGCCACCGTCTGATTTGCGGCCTCGTCGGAAAAAACCAAGCCCATATGCGTTGCCGGAACCACGCAATGGTCAGCCAGCCCCGGCAGCCGGGTCTCGGCCACGCTGACCGTGCCGTCGTGCGGCGAGCCCAGCGAGCCGACGACGAAGCCGAGGCCAATCGGCAGGCGTCCGGCGATCGCGCCGACGGCGTGCGGTCCGTCCCAGCGGCGCAGGCCGTCGCGAAGGATGTCCGCGCTCTTGCCGACCAGCAGCGACCCGCCCGGCAGGCTCGCGACGCTGCGCGCCACCTGGCTGCCGCACAGGGGCGAACCCAGGCAGACGACGCGCCCGCCCGGCAGATCGCGCACCTGTTTCAGCGCCCGCAGCGCCATCAGGCCGCCGAGGCTGTGTCCGACAAAATGGATTTTCTCCCCGCGCAGCGCACGCGCGCGCTTGAGCAACTCCGCCACGCTCAACTCGGGATCGTGCATGACGCTGGCATAGTCGAACAAATGCACCGTATAGCCGGCCCGCTCAAGACGGCGCCTCAGCATCGTCATCGTGAATGAACGCATCCACAGGCCGTGGAGGAGGATTGTATGTTCGGGCATGATCGACTACCGCGCGCCGATCAACGCGGCGGTTCTTCGCCGATCCAGGATGAAGTTGACCAGCCAAGCGCATGCCGTTGCAGCCAACACGATTTCAAACGGCCTGTATGGAATCGAATAGCGTGGCTCTGCCTGCAATAGCACGTGCAACACGGTCACACTCGCCAGTAGCCACGCCACAGCATTCAGTGCATTGCTTACCGTTCTCGCATTATCGGGCGTCCGAGTCGCACTGCGACGACGAAACATGGCGACTGCCCCGACCAACAATGCGCCGATTCCAACAAGCGGGTTCAAGGCATGACATAACGACACCATTGCCCGCAGAATCGGCACGTCTTGGAGTGGAGAATTTTTGGTCGGATTGATATAGAACTCCTGACCAATCTGGACATTCCATCCCCAAAGGAGTACCGGCTTCTGGATCAAGTACCAGAACGCATAGCGCATTGGCGCACTTGAGAATCTGGCGGCGAGCATCGACACACCTTCTGCGGGCGAGTGCATCATCACGCGCTCTTCCTGCTTGATTGGCTCCAACTTTTCCCGGCCGGCGGCTTTGCGAATCTCACGATCGGCGAGAGGCAAATCCTCGGGCAAATGAGGCTCATAGCCAACGGATTCCCGCCATGCCGCGTGGTAACCAGGCCAAGACCCCTCCACCAGGTTCTGCAGTGCGCGGTCGCGAGAAGTATTTGCTGTCGGTGGAACGGAGGCGTTCCGCACGTTCCAGGCAGCGGGTAGTACCACAGCACACAGCGCGAACGCCAG
>DASRTK010000189.1:0-13161 GCA_035655975.1 Rudaea sp. | reverse complement strand
TGCGCGCGATGCGGCGGCCCAGGCCGGCACGTTGCGTCCGTATGCATCGGGCGACCTGGAATTGCCGGAGCCAGCCGATGCTCCCGGAGTCGCGCTCGACGCGGTCTTCGATCAACTCGCATTCGCGCGCGACAGCTATGGTGGCGATGCGACCGGCGCCTACATCATCAGCATGGCGCGCAGCGCGGCCGACGTGCTCGGCGTGCTCGCGCTGGCGCGGCGCGCGGGCTTCGTCGATGCCGACGGCAACGTGCCGCTCGATATCGCGCCGCTGTTCGAAACGGTAGAAGACCTGCGCCTGGCGCCACAGACCTTGTCGGCGCTGCTCGCCGATCCGGCCTATCGCCAGCATTTGCGCGCGCGCAGCGATCAGCAGATGGTCATGCTCGGCTATTCCGACAGCAGCAAGGATGGCGGCATCGTCGCCTCGCGCTGGGCGCTGCAACGCGTGCAGGTCGAAGCACTCGAGGTCGCGCGCGACGCCGGCATCCGCATCGTGTTCTTCCACGGACGCGGCGGCACGGTCAGCCGCGGTGGCGGCAAGACCACGCGCGCGATCATCGCCTCGCCACGCGGCTCGGTCGACGGCCGCCTGCGCATCACCGAGCAGGGCGAAGTCATCCACCGCAAGTACGGCATCCGCTCGCTGGCGCTGCGCTCGCTCGAACAGACGGTCGGTGCCGTGCTCATCGCCAGCGCGCGCCCGCGCGCGCCGGAACCGCGCGAAGCCGCGTGGCGCGCCGCGGTCGACATTGCCGCGCAACACGGAGCGCAGGTCTATCGCGAATTGCTCGAAACCGAGGGCTTCGTCGACTACTTTCGCCTGGCCACGCCGATCGATGTCATCGAACGCATGACGCTCGGCTCGCGCCCGGCGCGACGTGGAACCGGCGGCCTCGCCAGCCTGCGCGCGATCCCGTGGGTATTCGCCTGGAGCCAGAACCGCGCCACGCTCACGGGCTGGTATGGTGTCGGCAGCGCGCTCGAACGCGCGGCGGCCGAAGCCGGCGAGGACGTGTTGCGCGCCATGGCGCACGACTGGCCGTTCTTCCGCACGCTGCTCGACGACATCGAGATGGTCATGGCGAAAAGCGACCTGGCGATCGCGGCGCTGTTCTCGCAGCTCGCCGGTCCGCTGCACGATCGCTTTTTCCCGATGATCGCGGCGGAATTCGAACGCACGCAACACTGGATCCTGCGCCTGAAGCAGACCTCGAGCCTGCTCGAGCAGGACCCGCGCCTGGCGCTGTCGATCCGCCTGCGCAATCCCTATGTCGATCCGATGAGCCTGCTGCAGATCGACCTGCTGTCGCGCTGGCGCGCGAGTGGCAACAGCGACGACGCGCTGTTCCACGCGCTGGTGACGACGGTGAATGGTGTCTCGCAAGGCTTGCAGAACACCGGCTGATCTCGACGTCGGGTGTTCCGTTTCGCAAGAACCCGTTGCGTTCGCACACCCCACTTCTCCCCTTGTGAGGCGCGACGCGCGGCCTCTTTCGGCCATCCATGGCCTTCGAGGCACTTGGGCGTCTACCTGGCGCAGCGCAGCGGCAGAGGGGATCGGCGTCGAAGACGCCGCTGCTTTCGATTCCACCTCTCCCCAACCCCTCCCGATCAAGGGGCAGGGCTTGAGGGCAACGCGATCGGATCGGCACCCGCCTCCCATTCCTCAAGAATACCTTTGCAGAGCCACCCCAACGCACTACGCCGCTGGCGCCGAATCGGCATATAGTCGGCGTAGATCAGCAAACTCTAATTACCGTGCCGAAACGCCCGCGACCGCTGAGTGGCCTCGATGCCGGCTTCCTGTACCTGGAAGCCGCCGGTACGCCGATGCATGTCGGCAGCGTGATGCTGCTGCAAACCCCCAAGCGCCGAGGTTACGATTTTTTCAGCGCCGTCATGGCGCTTATGCGCGAACGCCTGCCCGGGGCTGCACCGCTGCGCCGCGTGTTGCAGGATGCGCCGCTCGAACTCGGGCATCCGCACTGGATCGAAGCGCCGGCGATCGATCTGGATCGGCACATCGAAAAACGCCGGCTCGCCGCGCCGGGTTCTCTTGCGCAGTTGTGGCGGCTCGTCGGTGAACTCCATGCCGAGCCATTGCCGCGCGATCGGCCGCTGTGGCAGTTCGTCGCAATCGAGGGCCTCGCCACCGGCGAGGTTGCGCTTTATTCCAAGATCCACCATGCGGTCCTCGACGGGCAGGGAGGGATCGCACTGGCGCAGGTCCTGCTCGACTTGCATCCGACGAAGCGCGGCCTCGGTCCGGCACCGCCGGAGGCGCCCGCACCGCCGCAACACAAGCGTCGGTCGAAGAAGAGCGTCGGCGCAAGCGTCGCCGGTTTCGCCAACCTGGTGCGCGATCTGCCGGCGCTGCTGAAAGCCGCTGGCGATGCCGCGCGCGGCGCCGGCAGCCTGCTCGGCAAGCTGCGCGACAGCGTGGTGCTGGCGCCGCGCACGCTGTTCAATGCGCAGGTCGGATCGCGGCGCAGCTATGCCGTGGCATCGCTGCGGCTCGATACGGTCAAACGCGTTGCGCGCCACTTCGGCACGAGCCTGAATGATGTCGTGCTGGCGCTGTGCGCATCGACGCTGCGCGACTATCTGCTGCGGCGCGGGGCTCTCCCGGCGGAATCGCTGGTTGCCGCGATGCCGGTTTCCCTGCGTGCCGCAGGAGACGCCTCGGCCAACAATCAGGTATCGATGGTCCAGTGCGCGCTGCGTACCGACATCGCCGATCCGGTCGAGCGTCTGGCGGCGATTGCGGCTGCGACTGGCAGCCTCAAGCGCCAGGTATCCAGCGTGCGCGGGTGGATTCCGACCGACTTCCCGGGCCTGGCCGCGCCGATCTGGGCGCCGGCGCTGAGCCGGCTATGGGCGCAGGGCCGCATCGCCGAACGCTTGCCGTCGCTTGCGAACCTGGTCGTATCGAACGTGCCCGGTCCGCCGATGACGCTGTTCATGGCCGGTGCGAAGATCGTGCACTACTATCCGGTCTCTATCGTTACGCACGGCCTTGGTCTTAACATCACTGTCAACAGCTACGCCGACTGGCTCGAGTTCGGTGTGATCGCCGGCAAAGAAATGGCGCCAAAAACCGCTACCATCGCCACTGGTCTGAATCGTGCGCTGAACGCGCTGGTCAAAAAAATAAACTAATGAAAAAAGTTGCAAAACGGCAGACCCGCCGTGAGGCCGAGGAATCGATGCGCGCGCCGTCGCCGCTGCTGCTGGCGATGGAAGGGCGTGCGTTCTTCGAGTGGGCCGCCTATATCGCCGCCTGGCCGCTGCTCGCGCGCGCCGCGCGCGGCGACGGACATCCGGTGCTCGTGCTGCCCGGGTTGACCGCTGGCGACTCCAGCACTTGGCCGCTGCGCAAATTCATCGAGCGCTGCGGCTACCCGGTCTATCCGTGGGACATGGGACTGAACCGCGGCCCGCGCGACGGTGTCGTGCCCAAGCTGCTGGCGCGGATCCGCAGTATCGAGCGCGAGCACGGCCGCAAGGTGAGTCTGGTCGGCTGGTCGCTCGGCGGCGCTATGGCGCGCGTGCTGGCGACGCGCGAGCCCAAGCGCGTGCGCTCCGTCATCACGCTGGGCTCGCCGCTCGGCGGACACCCGAAGGCCACGAACGCATGGCGCTTGTTCGAACTCGTCAGCGGCGTCCGCGCCGACGATCCGCGCCTGCTCGCCCTGATGAGCCGCCATCCATCTGTGCCGTCGACTTCGATCCTGAGCAAGACCGACGGCATCGTTTCATGGCCGATGAGCCTGATCCCGCAAAACGGCAAGTCGGAAAACATCGAGGTCAACGCCAGCCACTTCGGCATGGGCGCGAATCCCGCGGTCCTCTGGGCCGTTGCCGACCGATTGTCGCAACCCGAAGGCAAGTGGAAACCGTTCAACCGCGACGGTCTGAGATCGCTCGTCTACGACGATCCGCATCGCGCCGGAGGCGCGGATCTGCTGGCGACATGAAGCAATATTTTTCGTTCTGGTAGATACCGATCAAAGAGCCCCCCCTTCCGCCTGCGGCACCTTCCCCCGCTTCGCGGGGGAAGGAAAAGCAAAAAGGCATCCGTCTGGAGTCCTTCCTCCGCTTGCGGGGGAAGGTGGCGGCAGCCGGAAGAGGGAATGCCGCGAGGCTACCGATCAGAATCAGGTTGTACTGATGGCGCGAATTGAGCTCCCCACGCGCGGCCTGCACCTGGAATACGAAAGCCGCGGCGGCGAGAAGCGGCCCGCTGTTTTCCTGATCATGGGGCTGGGCTTGCAGCTGGTGTCGTGGCCGCCCGCGCTGATCGATGCGATCGTCGATGCGGGCTATCGCGTCATCGTCTTCGACAACCGCGACATCGGCTTGTCCGGCTCGGGCCCGTTGCCGGAACACTACACGCGGCCGCAATCTGCTCTGCTTGCACACCTGTTGCATCAGGAATTCACGCCGGCCTATCGCATCGCCGACATGGCCGCCGACACGCTCGCACTGGCCGACGCGCTGGGCATCGATCGCTTCGACATCGTCGGCGTCAGCCTCGGCGGCATGATCGGACAGACGCTGGCGGCACGCTGGCCCGAGCGCGTGCGCAGCCTCGTCTCGATCATGTCGAGCGCCGGTCCGCGCACGGCGCCGTGGCCGAGCCCGGCGCTGCTCTGGAGGTTTCTGCAGCGGCCGCCGAAAGGCGCGGCGCTCGATGCGAAGCTCGCGCACTTCATGGCCCTGATGCGCGCGCTCGGCAATATCACGGATCGCGACGAGCTGGACGCATTGCGCAAGCGCCTCGAACTGTCCCTGCAGCGCTCGTACAACCCGGCGGGTGTCGCCCGGCAACTGATGGCGGTACTGGCCGATCCGGATCGCAGCGCGGAAGTTGCGCGCATACGTTGTCCGACGCTGATCATCCACGCTACCGATGATCCGTTGGTCCCGCTGCCCGCGGCCCACCATCTTGCGCGCCTGCTGCCGCAGGCGCGCCTCGAAGTCATCGAGCACATGGGTCACTATCTGCCCGCTTCGTCGCTACCCCAAATTGCTCGGCTCACGATCGATCATCTGCGTGCAGCCCAGTCCGCCGCTGCGCCAGAAGCGCGATGACGAGGCCCGCCCGCGGGCAGTATCCGTTACTGCGCGCCGCAGCCGCCGGGCGAGGCCTTGCGGCTGCGCGCATGGCGGCGAACGTCACTGGGTCGAGCAGCCACCGATCTTTGTGAGGTGAGTTGTTCCTGCCAGCCCAGCGAATGCGTGCGTGACTTCGGTCGTGTCGAACTGGTAGTCGAGTTGCGCGGCATCACATCCTTGCATCGTCAATGTCGCGTGACCAACCAGCGAGAAATTCTGCGTCGGTGTGCCGTCGAATACGCCACCGATGATGCGATAGATCGGCAGCGTGACCTTGCCGTTCGTTGCGTCGACGAGGTCACCCTGCAGCGTGAACCAGTGCTGGTGGACTGGATCGTCCGACTGACCCGCTGGATCGAACGTGAACCATGCGGCGAACATGAGTCCGTTCGAGGCGTTGCCGGCCGGAATGATCGTCATTTCCAGGCCCTGGCCGCTCGTCGCGGGGTCGTACCACGAGCCGCTCTCGCGCGCGTCGAAACCGTTCGCCGGCGTGTTCGTGACCTGCGCGGGTGTCGTGCTGCCGTCGCTCTTGACGCACGGGCTCGTCCCGGGCGTCAGGCGCGTCAGCGTGATCAGGCCGCCGGCGCCAGCGTTCGTGCCGGCGTCGAATTGATAGAACAGAGTCGCGTTGTTGCAGTCGGTGAAGTTCAGGTGGGCGTTGCCGACTGTCACAGGTGCGACAGAGCCGCTATTGAACATGCCCGGCCCGGTACGGGCGATGACAAGATCGACCGCACTGGCACCGCTCGCCGGGTTGCCCTGCAAGGCGAACCAGGCAAGGCCGGCCGGATCGTACAATCCGTCCTGCGTGAACGTGAACCACGGCATGAACACCGTGTTCGCGCTCGCGATGTAGTCGAGCGTGAAGCCTTGGCCGGCGGAGTAGATCGAATACCATGCGCCGGCAATGCCCGACTGGTCGACGCGAACTAGCGGCACAGACCTCGTCGCATCGTGCATGCCGAACAGTGAGGTGTTCGCCGAGTTTGCCGGCGCGAGCACACGCAGGGTATCGTCGGCCGAAATGTTTGCGTCGACCGCCAGACAGTAGTCGCTGTAAACATTGGTGCTGCAACTCTCGTAGTTCTGTTTGCGAACGGCGCCGGTCGCGCCGTCGATTGCCAGCAGCCGGATCTTTTCGGGGCCTGGAAGCACGAGCACGAGATCGCCCGTCGTCGGATTTGCGCTCAGCCGCGCGTCGAACACGTCGCCGGCAAGATTGGCGTGTTCCCACAGCAGTTGTCCGGTCGTGCCGGCGCGCGCCTGCAGCGTGGCCGGCTGGCCGAAGTCGCTCGTTGCGAAATACAGCGCGCCGCCAATGCCGGCGGCAAAAAGATTTGCGAAGCGGTATCCCTGCGTCCCGAGCGGGCGGGCGGGCGTCAGTGCCTGAAGCCACTGGGTTGTGCCGCTCGCGCTGACTTTCCACGCATACGCCGTCGCCGCCGTCGCATCGACGTTGTCGATCGTCAGCACGGCGCTGCCGTCCGGCAGCACGTGCACCGCTGCGGAGGCGTAGTTGCCCACGTGCATCTGATCGGGTACCTCGATGTCGTACAAGCGCGTGCCGTTGCGGTCATAGGCAGCCAGGCGCTGCCCGTCCTTGCGTTGGAGCACCGTGGTGCCGCTTGCAGTGATGTAGTCCCTGGTCTGCGAAGGGAAAGCATAGTTCGACAGTTCGGTGACTGTGGTCCTGTGCAGCACGCTACCGTCGGCAGCAAACAGAACGTGCTGCGGAGCGCGTACATCCACAGAGTCGAAGACAAGCGCGGCACCATCGTCCAGAACGCGCAGCGGCGCGGCCCGCGACGAAAAAGGATCGAGCGGCACCGACCAGGCGCTCGTGCCGCTGTCGGCGGCGAAGCAGTTCACTGCGAATGCGTACGGGTACGGCCCCGTGCCGCGATTGGCGCCGGCGCAGACGCGATTGCCTCCGTGATCCACGCCATAGCCGTAGTCGGCGATCCGGGGGCTCTGCCATTGCGCCGTTCCTTCGGCATCGACCCGGACGAGCACATGGCCGGCCGAGTCGTTGATGACGAGGTAACTGTCGCCGGTCGATTCCAGCGCGCTTGTGGCATACGCCATGTCCGGCACCAGGCCGGTGCTCGGTGGCGGGGCTTGCGCGGCGCCGCTGCGATCGAAGCGCTGAAGACTCGTCCCAAATCCGGTGAGCGTGTCAACTTGCGCTACCAGCGCATCGCCATTTGCGAGGCCCGTCAGCGAACTGACGCCGCCGGCAAGTGCCGTCGACTGCAGCACCTGACCGTTGGCGTCGAAACGGTAAAGGCTCGACTTGCCGCTCACGGTGGCCACGAACAACACGTCGCCCTGCGCTGCCATGACGATCGGGCACGTCGGCATATAGAAACTGCAGCCGTTCGCGGCGACGCGCTGGTTCCACAGTACGCTGGCGTCGGCGGCCAGACGCGTGAGTGCGATCGCGGGCAACGAGGTCGCGTCGTATTGGCGGCTGATCAGATACAGCCCGCCTTCCGGCGCGGCCGCGGCGGCGAGAACGATGTCCGTCTTGATCGTCTCGATGTCGCGCACGAAGCGCGGCGCGCCGCTTGCAGTGACACTGCGCACGTGCAAGGCAGCGCCGCCGATGTCATTGCTGACGCGGCCGAGCGCGAAGACATTGCCATCGATATCGATCGCCAGGCGATCGTAGATGGTCGTCGCCACCGCGTCGTCTGCAATCCACACGGAACTGAGCTCGGTATCGAGCGCGACGACGCGCGCCGGATGGGCGGCCGCAGTGGCGGCCCCACCCAGCGGTCGCGGCACGACGTCGGCGATTGGGCGCCCGACGAGATCTGCGCTCGCGTCGCTGTTGCGCATCACGCCGTCTGCGGACAACGCGGCAAGCGCGTACTGATCGCGCACCCAGATCGTGTCCGTCGAGTCGACCGCGAGTTGTGTGCAAGGCCCTTGGCCCGGCAGCACTTGCGTCCATCGCGGCGCGCCCTCTGCCGAGTACGCGGTCACGATGCACCAGCTTGGTTGGCCGAACGAGATTTGAGGCAGGTGCGACGGGAACGCGACGATCAGCGAGCCGTCAGACAATGTCGTGGCAAGGCTGCCGCCCCACACGCCTTGAGAGTCGTCCACGAAATCGAGCGAGCCGTCCGGATGGTAATGGAGCAGACCGGTCCCGAGTGACCAAAACCCGCGCGCGTCCGCGGTCGAGAGCGAATCCGGCTGCGAATCGACGCGGTTGGCGCTGGTCGGACGAAACGTCCAGTCCCACGCTTGCGCCGATGCCGGTCCGGCGCCCAGCGCGATGGCCAGTGCGAACGAACGGGCGGCGGCGCGCTTCAAACTTCCTTGTGCTCGGGACATGTCCTACTCCGATCGATGCAGGCGAACTGAATCTTATGCGAACACGTGAGGCAATCGTGCGCCGCGCCGGGACGCCCACGGGCACAATCTACTGCGCGGAACATCCGCCGATCTTGACAAGGTGGCTCGTTCCCGCCAAACCCGCGAACGCGTGCGCGACTTCGCTTGCGTCGAACTGGTAGTCGAGCTGCGCGCTGTCGCAAGCTTGCATCGTCAGCGTCGCATGGCCGACCTGGGAAAAATTCTGCGTCGGTGCGCCGTCGAACGGGCCGCCGATGATGCGGTAGAGCGGCAGCGTGACATTGCCGTTCGTGGCGTTCGCAAGATCGCCCTGCAGCGTGAACCAGTGCTGGTGGATCGGATCGTCGGACTGACCCGCCGGGTCGAACGTGAACCATGCGCCAAACACGAGTCCATTCCAGCCGTTGCCAGCGGGAATGATCGTCAACTGCAAACCTTGGCCACTGGTACCCGGATCGAACCATGAGCCGCTCTGGCGCGCGTCGAACCCTTGCGCAGGCGCATTCGCATTCTGCGCCGGCATTCTGGCCCCGCTGGCAAGCACACAGGGACTAGTCGATGGCGTCAGCCGCGTCAGCGAGATGAGTCCGCCCGCACCGCCGTTCGTATGCGTATCGAACTGGTAGTACAGCGTAGCATTGCTGCAGTCATTGAGGCTCAGGTGTGCAGCGCCGACCGCATGGCCGGCAACGATGCCGCTGTTGAAACTGCCCGGTTCCGTTATTGCGATGACGAGATCCGCGCCCCTTGCGTCAGCGCCGACGCTACCTTGCAGGCCGTACCAGGCAAGCCCGGACGGATCGTTGACGCCGAACAGTGGTGGCGGAGAGTCTTGGGTCAGGGCAAACGTGAACCATGGCATGAACAGCGTGTGCGCGCTCGCGATGTAGTCGAGCGAGAATCCCTGTCCGCCCGAATACGCGGGGTACCATGCGCCGCTCACGCCCGGCTGATCGAGCCGTACCGGCGCCGGTGCGGCGCTGGCGTTGCGCAGCGCGTATACACGACTGTTGGACGATCCCGTGTTGCTGGTCGATGCCCCCGACACTCGCAGCATGTCGTCTGCTGTCAGCGCGGCACTCGCGAATCCGCAGCCGCCATACTGGAAGTAGGTGACCTCGCCTCCCAGTGGAACTTCGTCGGTGCATGCTTGCTCGCTGCGCTGGCGCACCGCGCCGGTATCCGCATCGATCGCGGTGATCGACAGTTTTTCGACGAGTGGGCTGAGCAACACGAGGCCGGCACCGGTCGGATTGGCGACCACACGGCCCTCGTCCCAGTCGGTCGCGACGTTCGCGTCTTTCCAAAGCAGCAGGCCGCTGCTGCGCGAGCGCGCGATCAGCGTCACGGAATGTTCCTCGCTGTCGACGGTGTCGACCAGCGAACGCAGCGTGAAGTACAGGCGATCCACGCTTCCCTCGCTGGTGCTTACGGTAAAGCTGTAGTTGGAACTACCCAACGCGTGCGGGTCGTCGAGGGGACTGAGCCAGCTCGTTTTGCCCGCCGGGTCGACGACCCATGCGAACGGCGTGACCGCGCTGCCACTGTTCTGGTCGATCGTGATGACCGCGGAGCCGTCGGCGAGAACCTTCACGGTCGGATAGAAAAACGAATCGGTGGGCCGCATCTGCGTGGGCACACTGACGTCGTAGATTTTCGTCGCGCTGCGGTCGTAGGCGAGCAGCCGCCAGTCGGGTGTCATGAGCACCGTCGTGCCGTTGGTGGTGATGCTGTCGCTTAGGCCAAAATACGCTCCAGGCAGTTCGGCGACGACGGCGCGATGCAGTTCAACGCCGCCGGCATCGAACAAAACGTGCTCGTAGGCACCGCCGGACCTCTGGTGCAGAACGACAACGCTGCCATCGTCGAGCACGCGCATCGGTGACCCGCCTGCGCTCGTAGCCGCCGTGTCGATAGTCGCGGACCACGCCTCGCTGCCGTCACTCGTGGCAAAGCAGTGAAGAACCCCTTGGTACACTACCTCCCACGGATGCTCGGCCGGCAGTGGATGAAATGCCGAATCGCAGACGCGATTGCCCGCCTGGCTGAGCTGTCCGCTGAAGAAAGTGTCGCCGATCCGCGCGGTCTTCCAGGCCACGTTGCCGTCCCGATCAATCTTGGCGAGCGAGTGCCCGGCCGAATCGCCGACGGCAAGGTAACTGCTGCCGTCGTCGGCAAGGTAGGAGGCGCCGAAGGCACTGTCGACCAGCACGTTTTTCGTCGCCGGCGGCGTTCGCGGATTGCCGTTTCGATCGAATTCCAGCAAGACCGTGTGGTAGTTGCTGTCCGCGCGGCTCAGCAGTGTGTCGCCGTTCGGTCGGCTGGTCAGTGACGCAAGCAAGTTGCCTGTGCCAAGAGAGATGGAATGCAGGAGCCCCCCGGTATTGTCATAGCGCATGACCCAGCTCGTGTACGCCGGAATATTGCGCCCGGCGAACAGCGCGTCGTCTTCCGCGGTCGCGCTCAACGCGCAATCCGGCAGGTATTGGCTGCAGTCGAAGAAACCCGGTTGCGCTCGACTCCAGAGCACGCTTCCGTTCGCAGCGAGCCGCTGCAGGAAAACCACGTTGATCGTTGTCGTCTTGTCGAATTGCCGGTCGATCAGGTAGAAGCCGTCGCTTGCAAGCGCACTCATCCCGTAAACCGCGTTGACGGTGCCGGCTGTGTCGGCGACGAAGCGCTGCTGACCCGTCGGCGTAAGGCTCACAACATGCAGTGCCCCGCCGGTCGTCGATCGGTCCGCGCGGCCGGCTGCATAAAGATTGCCGTCGCTGCCCAAGACAATCTTGTCGATCGTGGCGGCAGGGTTTGGATCGGTCCAGCGCCACTGCAACAGCCCCTGATCGTCGTACGCAGCGATGCTGCCATCGAGCGTCGTGATGAAGACATTGCCGCCGGAGCGGTCGACGGCGAAATCCACGGTGCGGGTAAAGTCAAATGGCGCCTGGGTGTCCGAGCCGGTCAGGAATGCGCCGTCGGCCGCCAGGCCCGTCAGCGTGGAGTTGTAGTCCTGTGCCCACACGACGTCGCGGCCATCGACGGCAACCTTGCGGCAGCTATACATCCACCACAGGTCGACGCCCCAGCGCGGCGTGCCATCGGGCGTCAATCTGTAGATCGAGCAGGTTGGAGGAAATTCGCCGCCGAAGACGACTTGGGGCGGATACGGCACAGGGGAGTAGATCAAACTGCCGTCGGCGAGGTTTGCCGTGGCGAGGCCTACACCGAGATAAGGTCGGTTGTTGGCAAAGTCGAGCGTGCCGTCCGGATGATAATGCAGGACCGAATCGCCGATCGCCCAGAAGCCGCGCGCGTCGGTCTTGGAGACGGCAGCCGGGTGCGCATCGATGCGGTTGGCCGTCGATTCTGTGTAGGTCCAACTCCAGCTTTGCGCATGCGCTGCACAAACCCATACGCAACACAGCAACGCAAGGATCGATACCTTCGGGCCGTAGCCCCGTGCTCCCTGCACCATCATTCCGTGGTCCCATTCGACATACCGCAAGTCGGACGCAGAGTCTACTGCGTCAGTTGGGTCGTCGTGTTAACGAGTTGGTGCTATGGCTCGAAGAAATACCGCGTCAGGTGAAAGAACACCGGCGCGGCGAAGCTGACCGAATCGAGCCGGTCGAGCATGCCGCCATGGCCTTCGATCATCGAGCCCCAGTCCTTGGCGCCGATGCTGCGCTTGACCGCAGACAGCGCCAGGCCGCCGAGGAAACCGGCGATCACGACGACCGCAGCCATGGCGGCGGACTGCAATGGCGTGAACGGCGTGATCCACCACAGCGCGGCGCCGATCGCTGTCGCGCTCAAGCCGCCACCGATGAAGCCCTCGACGGTCTTCGATGGACTCACGTGCGGCGCGATCTTGTGCTTGCCGAACAGCTTGCCGAAGACGTACTGCAGCACGTCGCTCAACTGCACGACCATCAGCATGTAGATCATCAGCAGCAGGTTCTGTCCGGCGAACCCGGGAATTTTCAGCAGCAGCAGAGCTGGCGCGTAGCTGATGCAGTAGACCGTGATCATCAGGCCCCACTGCACCTTGGTCACGCGCTCGAGGAACTGTTCGGTGTCGCCGCCGAATGCAGTCAGCACCGGCAGCAGCAGGAATCCATAAACCGGCAGGAAGATCGCGAACAGGTTGTACCAGTCGTCGCCGATCAGCCAGTACTGCACGGGCAGCAGCACGTAGAAGCACACGACCAGCGGCAGGTGATCGCCGGGCCGCGTCGGCGTCAGCGTGATGAACTCGCGCAGCGCGAACACAGAGGCAACCGAGAACAGCACGATCGTCGCGTTGCGGCCGAGCAGGAAATTGACCGCGATGATCGCGACCATGACCCACCAGGCGCGCACACGCGCGTTGAGATTCGCGATCGTCTCGCTGCCGCCGCTGCGTTGCGCGCGCCGGTGCAGCAGCCAGCCGAGCAACGAGGCGAAGGTGAGCAGCGCGAGGATCCCGCCGAAGAGCCAGTAGAACTTCTGTTGCACGTTCATGCGAGATCCACCACGGCCTGTCTGGCGCGTTCCAAGAATGCATCTTTGCCTTCATCCGGCCGCCTTTCGAGTGCTGCGCCGAAGCGCACCGAACAAGTGAGTGGAACCGGCAGCAGCGTACCCTTCGGCATGCTGCGGTAGAGGTTGTCGAGATAAACCGGAATCAGTTCG
>DASRTK010000188.1:0-1560 GCA_035655975.1 Rudaea sp. | reverse complement strand
GCCAATCGCGTCGCGATCAACATGGAAGTGCCGTTCATGTGCTCGTACGCGCTCGCGCTGGTCAAGGCCTGCCACAAGCGCGGCGCGCCGGCGATCGGCGGCATGGCAGCGCTGATTCCGATCAAGAACGATGCCGCGGCGAACGAAAAGGCGCTGGCTGGCGTGCGCCACGACAAGAAGCGCGACGCGAACGACGGCTTCGATGGCGGCTGGATCGCTCATCCGGGCCTAGTCCAGATCGCGATGGAGGAATTCACGCGCGTGCTCGGCGACAAGCCGAACCAATGGGGCAAGCAGCGCGACGAAAATTTCAAGGCCAGCGACTTCCTGAACTTCGTTCCGGAGCAGCCGATCACCGAAGCCGGATTGCGCTACAACATCAACGTCGGCATCCACTACCTCGGCAGCTGGCTCGCCGGCAACGGTTGCGTGCCAATCCACAACCTCATGGAGGACGCCGCGACGGCGGAGATTTCGCGCTCGCAGGTCTGGCAGTGGGTCGTCAGTCCCAAAGGTGTGCTCGATGACGGACGCAAGGTCGACGCTGCGCTGGTACGCGCGCTGATTCCCGAAGAACTGGCCAAGGTCAACGTCGATGCGGCCGCCGGCGGCGAGCCGCTTGGCACCTATGAGCAGGCGGCGAAGATTTTCGAGGAGATGTCGCTTGCCAAGACGTTTCCGGAATTCCTGACGCTGCCGCTGTACGAAGCGATGGCATAGTGCGTCAGGCTCAAGAACCATTTTACGACAACGCCTGAATGGCCGTCTATCTACCACGGCAAATTTCGCCGCGCACCTGCTAAGGTTTCGAGTCCGCCGAAAAAGGCGATTCGAAGCAATGGGTGCAGGATGAACGAAGGTGTCCAAGGAACCTGGAACGGCGTGATCGACTTGAACGGCACGCCGGTTCCGATCGTGCTGCATCTGGCCGTGCGTGATACGAAGCTGTGCGCGACCGCGGATTTTCCGAAGCACTATCGCAGCGGCGTCGATTTGCTCGACGTTTCCTTCGTCGAAGGCACGTTGCGCTTCGGCACGCGCAACATGGGCGCGTTCGCCGGCAGGTTGTCCGGCGACGGCGCGCAGATTGCCGGCGCCTTTTCGAACAAGGATCAATCCTATCCACTCGTATTGGGGACCGGTGACATCCGCCGCGACGAACCGGCGCGGCCGCAGACGCCTAAGCCGCCGTTCGGCTACGACAGCGAGGAGGTTTACGTCGACCGCGTCGACTGCCGCCTGGCCGGAACGCTGACGATTCCGTCCGATCGGAAAATCCGCGCCGGCATCCTGCTGATCACCGGCAGCGGCGCGATGGACCGGGACGAAACCGTGTTCGGCCACAAGCCGTTCTGGGTGCTGGCGGACTACTTGAGCCGCCGCGGCTACGCCGTACTGCGTCTGGACGACCGCGGCGTTGGCGCATCGACGTCAGATCGATCGACGCACACGATCGCCGACGATGTCGATGACATGTCCGCGGCGCTCGATCGCCTGAAGGGGCATCACGATCTGCGCGGCGTTCCGAGCGGGTTGATTGGCCACAGCGTCGGCGGCCTG
>DASRTK010000187.1:0-6073 GCA_035655975.1 Rudaea sp. | reverse complement strand
GAATGGTTTCACCTGTATCTGTGGCAGGCACTGATCGTGCTCGATGCGCTGGTGTTCTGGCTGATCTGGCTGCGCTGGCTGCCGCGCACCGAACAGCTTGCCGCGCCGCGTGCGCCGGCCTGAGGCGCCGCTGTTAGACTTTGGCCGGGCAGGAAGCCAGGTGCTCCGAAAGCGATGGATGGCCAAGTGGAGCAGCGACTCCGGCGTGGTGCATCGATGCCGGAAACAACGGCGCCGCAACCGGCTCCGACACCCAGTAAAGCATGCGGAGGGAATGCCATGAGTATTGCCAAGGTCATCGAGCTCAGTTCGTCGTCGCCCAAGGGCATCGAAGATGCCGTCAGGGACGGCCTGAAGCGTGCTGCCAAGACGATCAACAATATCAAGGGTGCATGGATCAACGACATCAAGGTCGTTACCGACGACGCCGGCAAAATCACCGAGTGGCGCGTGAATATGCGCGTCAATTTCGTGCTCGGGTAAGGAACCTCTGAACAACTCCAGAAGTGCCGTCATTCCCGCTTTCGCGGGAATGACGACTTATTCAGAGGTTCCCTAATAACGTCGTAACACCCGTCGCCTATTAGGCCTCACAGTACAACCCAAGGATCAGCACATGGCATCTGTTTCGACTGCAATGGTCACGACGGCGCTGGAACTGCCCGGGCAGAAGATCGTGCGCAATCTCGGCGTCGTGCGCGGCATCGTCGTGCGCTCGCGCAGCATCGTCGGCAATATCGGCGCCGCGCTGCAGAGCCTGGTCGGCGGCAACATCACGTTGTACTCGGAACTGTGCGAAAAGGCGCGGGATGATGCGTTCAAACTGATGCTGCAGCATGGCGCCGAGCATGGCGCAAACGCGATCATCGGCATGCGTTACGACGCCAACGACGTTGCCGACGGCATTACCGAAGTGCTCGCTTACGGCACTGCCGTCGTCGTTCAGCCGAACGCCTGACGCGCCGTCGCCAGTCGGCGCACGCGGCGGTCCTGATCGAGCACGATGCGCAGGTCGGCGCGCGCCGGCAGCGTCCTCATTGCCTGCCGGCTCAGGCGCTCGTAGTGCATCAGGAATCGCCGCAGCGCTTCGGGTGAAAGGGCGCGCGGCGCATTGCGCCGGCGCAGCGCGCGTTCCTGCTCGTCGCGCCAGCGCGCAACGATCGAGTAGGTCGGCGCCTGCAGCATGACCAGGCGGTCGAGGCGCTGCCACAGCGGCACGTAGTGCCGGGTGAGTTGCGCGTTGACCCAGTTGCGCCAGCGCGCATCGCGATCTTCGTCGCGTTCAAGCTGGTTGACCGGTTTGAGCAGCGCGTTTGCGTCCTGCGGCGGAACGCCGATGCACCAGCCTTCGAGAATCACGAATTCGGGCGCCCGTGCGATCGACGGCCAGCGTGACGGCGAGACGCGCGTGTCCAGGCCCTTGTCGAACCGCGGTACACGCGCGCGACGGCGCGGGGTCGCCTTGCGCAGCGCGTCGAGCGTGCCGAGCAGCAAATCGACGTCATGCGTTCCCGGCACGCCGCGCGTCGCCAGCAGCGGATGCACGTCGCGCGCGAGCCGCAGCCGCGCGGCGCGGCCGAAATAGAAGTCGTCGATCGACAACGCGCGCGCGGCCATTCCGCGCCGTGCCGCCAGTTCGACGAGCTGGGCGGCAAGCGTGCTCTTGCCGCTGCCCTGCAATCCGGACAGGCCGATCAGCCACGGTCGCGGCGCCGCATTGGTCAGTGCGTCGAGTACCGCGTTTACGATGGCGTCGGGATAACGGCCCTGCGTGCTAGCATCTTGCGGCATGAACTCGCTGCGCTCCGCAGCGTACGAACCAGCGTGGATTGACGGATGGACTCGAGCGAACTTTATCAGGAAGCCGTGACGACGTTTCGCGCGTTGCTCGACGAGGCGACGCGGGCCGGCGAACCGGAGCCGACGGCGATGACTCTGGCCACTGCTGACGCCGCGGGCAAGATTTCGGCACGCGTGGTGCTGCTCAAGAACGTCGACGAAGCCGGCTTTTGTTTCTACACGAACTATCACAGCGCAAAGGCGGCGCAGCTGGCCGCCCACCGGCAGGCGGCCCTGTGCCTGCTGTGGAAAACCTTGCGAGACGGCGTGCAGGTCCGTATCGAAGGCCAGATCGAAAAAGTCGACACGATCGATTCGGACGCTTACTTCGCCAGCCGCGCGCGCCTGAGCCAGATCGGCGCGTGGGCGTCGCTGCAATCGCAGACCCTGCCGGCGCGCGGCGATCTGGATGCGCGCGTCGCCGAGTTCGAGCGCAAATTCGCCGGCGGCCCGGTGCCACGGCCGCCGCATTGGGGCGGCTACCGGCTCAAGCCGGACATGCTCGAAATCTGGTACGGCCAGCGTGCGCGTCTGCACGATCGGATTCACTATGAGCGCGCCGGCGAGACGTGGACAAAGCGCATGCTGTATCCATAACCCACGAGTCAGATAACACTTGGCTCGTCGTTCCGGCGAACGCCGGAATCCAGCCCTTCACCTGGAGACAGAGCCCAAGGAGCTGGAACCCGGCGTTCGCCGGGATGACGGACCCTTTTTAATGTCCTCTGTCCTCTGTCCTCTGTCCGAATCCCGATTCCCGATTCCCGATTCTCAATCCCCCAAGCGCCATGCCCGGCCCGCAACGCATCGTCTGCCTGACCGAAGAACCGACCGAGGTCCTTTATACGATCGGTGAACAGGACCGCATCGTCGGCATCTCGGGATTCACGGTGCGGCCGCCGCGTGCGCGCCGCGAAAAGCCCAAGGTCTCGGCGTTCACGAGCGCGAAGATCGGCGAAATCCTCAAGCTCGAGCCCGACTTCGTCGTCGGCTTTTCCGACATCCAGGCCGACATCGCGCGCGAGTTGATCGCCGCCGGCGTCGAGGTCTGGATCAGCAATCACCGTTCCGTCGCCGGCATCCTCGACTACATCGGCCGGCTCGGCGCGCTGGTCGGAGCCGCGGACAAGGCGGCAGCGCTTGTGCGGGATGCCTCGCGGCATATTGCACAAGTACAAAACGCTGCATCGCGGCTGCCACGCCGCCCGCGCGTCTACTTCGAGGAGTGGGACGAGCCGATGATCTCGGGCATCCGCTGGGTCGCCGAACTCGCGCGGATCGCCGGCGGCGACGACATCTTTCCGGAACGCGCGGAAAAATCCCTCGCCCGCGACCGCATCATCGCCGACCCGACCGAAGTGATCCGGCGCGCGCCGGATATCATTTTCGGCAGCTGGTGCGGCAAGAAATTCCAGCCCACGCGGGTCGCCGCGCGTGCGGGCTGGGGCGCCATTCCCGCTGTCCGCGATGGCGAGCTGCATGAAATCAAGTCGCCGATAATCCTGCAGCCCGGGCCGGCCGCGCTGTTCGACGGGCTCGATGCGCTGCACCGGGTTATCGCCGCATGGTCGGCGACGCGCTGAGCGGCGAATTTCCTAGGGTTGGCGATCCAGGCGCGGTGCGCGCCCGCTCGTTGCGAAAAGCGCCGTGCCGTGGTCAGCGAGTGAAGTTCACTCGCGCCGCGCTCGTCGAAGGCAGGAGCCGTTAGGCAGGTCGGCCACTCCTTCGTACGGCAGTGCCGCTCGATTTTCGTCGCCCGTATCGTCTGCACACCGCGAAACCAGCCCGGTTTCGTGGTCGGCGGAGCGCCTTAGGCGTCCGCGGGATCAGCGGCCGAGCTCCTACCGGCGACTGGTCGAACCCACTCAACTTTCCAAGGATCCAGTCATGCGTAAGTGTCTTGTCACCGTCGGCGTTGCTCTCGCTCTGGGCGCCGCGCAATTTGCCTCGGCCGCGCCGGTCGAGTTCACCGCCTCCGGCGCGCAGCCGGCCGATATCCAGGCCGCTGTCGACGCGTTTCGCGCCGCGCTCGGTACCCCCCACTTCGAGATCAACTGGGACGGCGTTCCTGATACCAAAGCGGCTCCGAACCTGATGCCGTCTGATCAGTTCAAAGCGCGCGGGGTCCTGTTCGCCACGCCGGGCTCCGGTTTCGAGATCAGCGCCAAGGCCGGCAATCCGACCGGAACGCCGGTCGACTTCGGCGACATCACCGGGGGCCTGCGGAACCAGTTCCAGGCGTTCAGCCCGCAACGCCTGTTTACGGCGCTCGACAGTGCGGTAACCCTGACGCAGTTCGTCGTGCCGGGCAGCAACACCTTGGCGACGTCCAATGCGTTTGGTTCGGTCTTCACGAATGTCACGAAGGAAGGTATCACCACGATCGATTACCTCGACGCGAGTGGCCAGTCGCTGCACACGCAGACCGTCCCGGCCAGCAAGCGCGGCGGCCTGAGCTTCGCTGGAACGTTCTTCTCTCAGGGTGAAAAGGTCTCTACGGTTCGCATCACCAGCGGCAACGTCGAGCTCAACCGCGAGGTCGGCCTGATTCCGAACCCGCGTGGAGATGATCCGGTCGATGTCGTCGTAATGGACGACTTCATCTACGCCGCGCCGCAAGCAATCGTGCAGTAGCGCAATAGGGGAATCCGGAGCAACGGTGGCGTGCGGTCCCGACGCCACCGCGCTCCACCCCTTCGTCTCGTGTCGGCGGACGGCACATTGCAGGCCGCTCTCGAGAGCAGCGCACGTCGCGCCCGACGTCATTGCAAGCCACAGCAGGAGCCGAATCCAGAAGATCCAGCCATGCGCGAACACAGCATCCCTACGAGTTACGACCATGTCGCAGCGCTGACCACCTCGCAGCGCTCCAGAATCCAAATGAACTTCGCGAGGCTGCGCGCCAATTCGATTCGAACCTCCGGCGAGCACCGCCTCGTCATGCGAGCAGCGCCGGCACGTCTCAGCCGCAAATCGGTCTCGGGGCGGCAGCATCGTTCGTTCACACGTTTTCTGCACTGGACGACGTTCGCCCTGCTGATCCTCGCCGCCGCCAGCGTCGGCGCGCGCGAACTCATCGAAGGTCAAGCGACGCGCCAGCTGCTGCTTGCAATTCATGAGTGGACCGGGCTGACCGTGCTCGCCCTGCTGCTGCCGCGTCTGGCCTGGCGCGTGTACGCGGGCGTCGGCAAGTTGCATGCAACGATGTCGCCGCGTACGCGTATCCCTGCTGCACTCGGGCATTACGCATTGTATGCAACCACGCTGGCGCTGCCGGTTCTCGGCTGGCTGACCGCAAACGCGTACGGGCAGACGCTGCGCTTGTTCGGACTGCTGCCACTGCCAGCGCTGATGGCGCGCGATCGCGAGCTCGGCTATGGGTTGCAGGATTGGCACGTCGATGCGGCGTGGGTGCTGCTCGCGCTGGTGCTCGGTCACGTCGCCGCCGCCCTCTGGCATCACTACATCCGCCGCGACAACGTATTGCGGTCGATGCAACCGTATCTGCGACGACGCGATGTGCGCCGCCGCGATCTGCGGCGCGCGCGAGCCGCGGCATTGCTGTCGCGGCTGCGCGCCGTCCTGCAGCGCCATCGTGAACTGGCCCGGACCGACGCGGCTGATTCACGCGCGGCCAAGATGGGTTGACGATGAGCAATGATGGGCACTCATCGTTGCAGGCCAACTGTCGCGATGCCCGGCGGGCACCGCCAAGAGTCGGGCCCACATACCTGCCTCCTCGCAACTGAAACGGCCGCACGAAGACGCGCACCCTTTGTCGTGCCTGGTCCAGCGATTGCGTTCTACCAGATCAGTGTGCGGGCTCCGCAAGGCTTCGCGCGAGCGAATCGCGGCAACTTCTCCTCTGGAAAGCCGGTCACGGGTTGCGCCGCAAATTGATGTCCTCCCGTCTGTCTTGCTCTGCGCCCATCGGCGTTCGTACGCAAGACCCGCGGGACCGCCGACATCGGTTGTCGTATGCGTGCGTTGCGCCCTTGGTGCCGACGCGACCGGTGCCTGATTCGCGCGCGCGGCGAACGGCCCCGGCGCTGCTGCCGTTACGCCGACAGGTCCTGATACATGGTCACGTGCGCGTAGCGTTGCCCTGCCGGACCGAGCGTCCATCCTGGAAGGATGCCGACTTCGCGGTAGCCGAGGCTGCGATACAGCTCCTGGGCGGGCTCGCCGCGACGCGTGTTCAGTACGAGCAGGGAGCGGCCATGTTCCCGGGCAG
>DASRTK010000186.1:0-2800 GCA_035655975.1 Rudaea sp. | reverse complement strand
CGGAATCGCCTGGCTGATCCAGTAGCTGGTGTCGGCGCCGGCGAAAATCGGGTTCTCGAACACCGAGTCGAAACCGTTCGAGCGATCGTCGTAGGGATTGTCGTCGCCGCTGGCGTACGCGGCGGACGCGCGGACGCGAATCCAGTCGAAGTCCATCGACGCTTCGGCAGCGAGGAAGCCGGCGCGGATCTGCGTCGACGTGGCAGTGAAGGTGCTGTGATTCTGGTGGCCGATCGCGTAGTACGCCGATGCAGTCAGGTTGACCCTGCCGATGTGGCCGTCGCCGTTGTAGCCGAGGTAGGTCACGTCGAAGTCGCGCAACTGCTCCAGGCCGATCGCCGAGGGCCGCTGCAGGAATCCGTTCGAATCGTAGAACTTGTCGTCCCGGTTGTGGTTGTACAGGATGATTCCCTGCGAGGTGAATCCGGGCCACGGCAGGTCCTGGCGGAACAGGTCGAAGATGAAGATGTCCTCGTGGCGCGGCGCCTTGGTGACATCGTTCAACCCTGAGTTCAGATCCTTCTCGAGCGGATGGAACCAGGCGATGTTGTACTGCCAGCGGTTGTTGTCGCGATTGCCGAAGAAACGTACGCCGAGCTGGCTGTCCTGGAACAGGAAACCGCGGAAGTCGGACGAGAATGGCTGGATGCCAATGCGCACTTCGTCGAAATCGAATCGCTCGTCGACGGTGCGCAGGTCCTTCAGATAGAACAGTTCCTGCACGCCGACGAAACCATCGTCGCGCTTCACGCCGAGGCGCGGATCGATCTGCAACGCGCGCACCTCGTCCGTTTCCACGCGGTTGTAGTTGATCGCGAGCGTCGCCTTGAACTCGTACTCGGGCGGCTTGAACGTCGTGTCGCCCTTGTAGAAGTCCGCGCTGGCGATCAAGGTCTCGGTGAATACGGTCTGGTGGAAGCTGCCGATCGTATCGTTCGCGCCGGGGTTGGTCGACGACTGCGGTCCGACCGGCGTCGGCACGGTGCGCGGTTGCAGCACCGTGTCGGAAATGAAATTGAAGCTGAGAAAGCGGTCCTTGCCATCGATCGGCTTGTCGCCCTTCCAGATGTTCTGGTTGTACGGGTCGTACCAGGGAAACTGGTAGCCGAGCGATTCCATGATGCGCCAGCGATTCGGCACCGGCAGGAACGAACCGACCTGGTCGATCGGGGCCGGCGGCACGCCGTTCGGATTCTGGATCGTGAACTCCGCGGGCGCTTCGTACGGATGTCCGGGGCGGCGGCGCGGGATCTGCGATGTGTTCGGATCGTACAGGTCGGCCGGCACGACGCCGAACATCATCAACAGGTCGGGCGCTATCTGCGCGGCCTCCTGCGCGTGCAGGCTTGCCATTGTGGAAAATGCCGCGATTGCCGCAGTCAGGGCGCCGGTGGCGATGCGTTTCAGAGGAGACGATGCGCGCATGTCACTTGCCCTCGCAGACTTGGGCGTCGTTCGTGTCGGTGAACGGCGCCTGTGGACATTGCACGTAAAGCAGGCGTGAGCCGGCCGGTTTGAGCGTGTCGGCGCGTATCGAGCCCGGCGCCTGGTTGAGGCCGGTGTTCAGCACCGCCGCGCCGTTGGAAAGTGCGAGGAAGGCGACCAGGTCGCTCTGGTCCGAGCCGTCGCCCGATGCGCCGATGCCGCCAACCAGCTTGTTGCCACGGTAGATCGGCACGCTGCCGGGAAACAGCGTGAAGCCGTTCGGCAAGCGCGGGATGTCGGTGCAGCCGACGCGCACGTCGGGCAACGGAACCGGATTGGCCGGCGTCGGCGCCGGTATCACGGTGCCGTTGAGATTGATCGCGTAGCCTTCCTGATTCAGGATATAGGCGATCGACAGGGCGATCTGGGTGTAACTCAAGTCGAGTTCGAGGCCGGTCTTGAACGGACTCCAGTCGGGAAACGGCAGCGACAGCGGGCCGTTCGGTGCGCCCGGTACGCCGCTCGGATACAGCGGCTGGCCGAGCAGACCGACGGCGCGCAGCGAGTAGGCGATCGCGCCATCGCCGAGTGCAGTCGGGCTGCCGATGAAGCTGCGAAACGCCGTCACGTAGTTGGGCGGATTGCTCGTCGAAGTCGTCGTCAGGTTGACGGTGCCGTTTGTGTACGCCGCACTGAAGAAACTGACCGGTCCGACCGACTGGATGTCGCCGGCAGCGTAGGCGCCGGAGAAGAACGCCGCGGTGCGCGCCTTCTGCGTTGTCACGTCGATTGCATCGACAAGTGAATCGCGCGAGCGCCCGATTCCGAGGACGACGCCGTTGGTATCGGAGATGACGATCGTCTCGCCGGCCGGCGAGCCGAGCGGCCGGCGCACCTGAGCACGCGTATGCGCGGTTACCTTCAGTCCTTCGCCGATGATCGTCCGCACTTCGTTTGCGGTCAGCGCGCCCTGGCCGTCGGTGCCGTCGCGCGGCGGGAAGCGGTTGACGTTGTTCGCGTCGACGACGACGAACGCGTCGAGCCCGGGCCATTCGGTCGTGTCCGCGCGGATGCCGGACTCGGGCTGGCCGAACGCCGTTCCGCGCAGGATCACTGCCTGGGAATACCCCGGCACTGCGATCACGGAGCCGGCTGCGGCGGTCAGCGATGAAAATGGCGCCGCCGTCGAAGGATCCTTTGCCAGCTGGCTGACCTGCGTGTTCGCGTACTGAAGTGTCAGGCCGCCGGCGGTGATCTGGTCCGCGCGCCGATCGGCCGGAGCAATGAAGCCGAAGCTGCCGGCGACGGCGACGTCCTCGTCGAGGTCGAACTCGGGGACTTCGGCGTTCTCGTCGAGCGTATAGACCGGTTTGGC
>DASRTK010000185.1:0-2062 GCA_035655975.1 Rudaea sp. | reverse complement strand
CGTGCGCAACAACCGCGCCGAGTCGAACGTCGCCGGCATCGAGATCGAGAACACGATCGGCGCCGACGTCTACGGCAACACGACCACCGGCAACACCGGCGGCATCCTCGTGTTCAACATGCCGAACCTGTCGCAGCCGGGCCATTCCTCACGCGTGTTCAAGAACAAGGTGTTCAAGAACAACCTCGGCAACTTCGCCGCGAAGGGCGCGGCCGTGGCCAGCGTCCCGGCCGGCGCGGGCGTCGTCGTCAACTCGAACAGCAAGGTTGAGATCTTCGACAACGACATCGCCGACAACCAGACCGCAAACACAATCATCTCGGCGTACTTCTCGACGAACTACTACAACAAGCCCGGCATCGATCCGAACTACGATCCGTATCCGCGCGCGATCTACATCTACGGAAACCGCTTCAGCGGCGGTGGCGATTCGCCGGACGGCCTGGACCTGAAGACGTTGAAGGTCGCGCTGTTCGGGTTGACCGGCCATTTCCCCGACGTGCTCTGGGATGGCTTCCGCGACGACAAGAACCTCGTCGACGGCAAGCCGCCGGCTGACGAACGCCTGTGCGTGCAGAACGGCGAGGTGCAGGTGCTCAACGCCGATGGTCCGCACAAGTACGACAATCCGAAGGTCATGGACCGCGCCGAGCTGCAGTGCGAATTGCCGAAACTGCCGCCAGTCGACCTGCCTGGCAAGGCGTGATCCCGTTTTTGAGAAAGTCATGATGTTGCTGCAAACCTGCCCCCATCCGGCTGCCGCCACCTTGTACTCGCCACATCCATGTGGCTCGCCCTTCGGGCAGCGTTCGCTGCAAACATCGGCAGTCCTGCCGATGTTTCCCCGCTACGCAGGGGAAGGATTCCACTCCGCGGCGCTTACCTACTTTTCCTTCCCCTGCGAAGCGGGGGAAGGTGCCCGGAGGGCGGAAGGGGGCGCTCTTCGTCGTCTCGCGCGTCGCGCCATTGCGCTGGTTGCAATCTTGGCGGCGACAGCGTGTTCGCGCGCGCCGCAGCCGGTGCATTACTTTGCCGAGGGCCGTCCGCAGCAGCTGTCGGACTGGAATGTGCTGCTCCGGGAAGGGCAGGCGTTGCGTCTGAACGAGCGCGTCGTCCCGTACGATCTCAACACGCCGCTGTTCACGGACTACGCGCACAAGCTGCGCACCGTGTGGATGCCGCACGGCAGTGCGGCGAAATACGCGGAAGATGCGACATTCGATTTTCCGGTCGGAACGATCTTCACGAAGACGTTTTACTATCCGCTGCCCGACGCGGCGAACGGCGGCGGTCCGGCTGTCGCCCGGACTTACGATGCGGCCCACGATTTCAGCGGGACGAGCGTCGACCTGCGTCACGTGCGCCTGATCGAAACACGCATCCTCGTGCGCCGTGAAAACGGCTGGGAAGCGCTGCCCTACGTCTGGAACTCCGAGCAGACCGACGCTGACCTGGCGCGCACCGGCGATGAGACGGCTCTCGAACTCGTTGCCGACGACGGCGCGCGCGAACCGTTTACCTACGTCGTGCCGAACGAGAACCAGTGCGCCGGCTGCCACGTGACCGACGTGCGCAGCAAGCAGATCACGCCAATCGGGCCGAAGGCGCGCCATCTGAATCGCGATTTCGCTTATGCCGATGGCAGCGAAAACCAGTTGGCCCGCTGGACCAAGCTCGGCTTGCTCAGCGGCGCGCCGGCAGCGGATACCGCACCGCGCAATGCAGCGTGGCGCGACGAAAAGCAGCCGCTCGCCTCGCGCGCGCGCGCATATCTCGACATTAATTGCGGCCACTGCCACAGCGCGACCGGTCCTGCGAACACGACCGGTTTGCTGCTTGAGGCCAAAGTCGATGCCGACCGGCATTTGGGCCTGTGCAAGCCGCCGGTCGCGGCGGGGCGCGGCACCGGCGATCACCTGTTCGATATCGTCCCCGGCAAGCCGGACGACTCGATCCTGCCGTTCCGCATGGCCTCGCACGAAACCGGCGTGATGATGCCCGAGCAGGGCCGCAGTACGACGCATGTCGAAGGCTTGAAGTTGATTCGCGACTGGATTGCGGA
>DASRTK010000184.1:0-3268 GCA_035655975.1 Rudaea sp. | reverse complement strand
GAAATCGTCGACAAGCTCGACAAGGTTCCGTTCGAGCAGATCGGCAACGAACTGCGCGACACGCTGCACGGTACGCGCGTGCTGCTCGGAAAGCTCAACGATGAGGTCACACCGCAGGCGCGCGCGGTCCTCGAACAGGCGCAACAATCGCTCAAGACCCTCGACCGCAGCCTGGCCGAGGATTCGCCGTTGCAGCGCGGCGCCGGCCATACGCTCGACGAGGTCTCGCGCGCGGCGCAGTCGTTGCGCGCTCTGGCCGATTACCTGACGCGCCATCCCGAATCGCTGCTTCGCGGCAAGGGTGGCGAGAGCGCCCCGCAATCTGCTCCGCAACCGCCACCGCCGGGAGGCCACTAATGCGCCTGTTTCAGCGACTCCCGCACGCGCTGGCAGCCGTCCTGGCGGCAACACTTGGCGGCTGCGCATCGGCACCGACACATTTCTATACTTTGCAGCATGACGCGCCGCCGCCAGCCGGCGCCGCGCCCGCCTCGTCCGCACCGTTCCAGATCGAAGTGCTGCCCGTGGCTGTCCCGCCGCAGGTCGACCAGGCCGAATTCCTCGTGCGCCAGAGCGACCAGCGCGTCGCCGTGCTCGACAACGAGCGCTGGGCTGCGCCGCTTGCGGCCGAACTGCGCGGCGCGTTTGCGGCCGACCTCGTCGCCGCGCTCGGCACACGCGACGTATACGGCCTTCCGCGCCCTCCGGCTGTGGCGGTGTATCGCATCGCCATCGACGTCAGGGTTTTCGACTCATGGCCCGGCCGCCACGCACGGATCCAGGCCGACTGGAGTGTTCGTGGCAACACCGAAGCGGCTCTCGTGACCTGCACGAGCACGGCGTCGGAAGACGTCGGGGCCGACTACGACGCACTCGTCCAAGGCCATCAGCGCGCGATCGCGCAAATTTCCGGGGACATCGCCGCAACGGTCCGCGGCATCGCCGGCGGCGGCGCAGCGGCATGTCCACGCTGATCCCCGGCTGCGCCTGACCCGTAATCGTTTTCCCGAACGCTGCCGCGCCGCAGCTACTGGATCAGTTTCGCGTAGCTGGCGGCGTCGATGTTGCTGCCGCATACGATCAAGCCGACGCGACAGCCGCGCAGTTTCTCTCGCAACGGACCGACCAGCGCAGCCATCGCCGAGGCGCCGGCCGGTTCGACAGCGAGCTTGATTTCGCGCAGCATCAACCGCATCGCTTCGCGCAACTCGTCGTCGCTGACGAGCACGACGTCATCGACGTTGCGGCGACACAGTTCGAACGTGATCGGCGCCGCGTACGGAGCACCAAGGCTGTCGGCGATCGTCGCCACCCGCTCGATCGAACGCGGCTCGCCGGCAGCCAGGCTGCGCTTCATCGAGTCCGCGCCGGTGGGCTCGACGCCGTAGACTGCGCAACCCGGCCACATGAGTTTCACGGCGGACGCCACGCCTGCGCACAAGCCGCCCCCGCCGATCGGCACGATGACGGCATCGAGCGGCTGCACTTGTTCGCAGAATTCCAGGCCCAGCGTCGCCGTGCCCAGCGCGGTGCGCATTCCTTCGAACGGATGAATGAAGGCGCGTCCCTCCTCCGCTTCGACCTGCTTTACGCGTTCGAAACCGACATGGGCATTTTCGGCAAACTCGACTTCGGCGCCGTACTTGCGGCACAGTTCCACGCGCAGCGGATTCGCGGTCTTGATCATCACGACCTTCGCATTGATGCCGAGCGACTTCGCCGCGTAGGCGACGGCGACCGCATGGTTGCCGGCGCTGATCGCCGTCACTCCGCGCGCGAGTTCCTCGGGCGTCAGGCGCAGCATGTTCAGGAGCGCGCCGCGCGCCTTGAACGTTCCGGTACGCTGCAGCAGTTCGAGCTTGAGGAATACGCGCGTTTGCGGACCGAGGATTTCAGCGCGCAACGAACCTTCCCACTCATGCACCGGCGTCGTGACGACGCGATCGCCAAGCTGCTGGCGTGCGGCGCGGATTTCGTCGAGGGTCAATGAAGGAATCATGATTTCTCGTCAAATGATTACGGGCCGGATGATTGCGCGCCAAACGTCGCACACAGTTTATGCAAATCGATGTTGCCACCTGAAACAATGCAGACGATTTTGCCGGCGCCAGCCTTGCCGGAAAGCGCGCACGCGACCGGGCACGCGCCGGCGCCTTCAGCAATGACACGGTTGCGCTCGGCGATCACGCGCACGGCTGCCGCGACTTCGTCGACACCCGCCACGAGTGAACCGTCGATCAGCGTGCGCGCGCGTTCGAACATCTGCGGGAACACAGTCTTGCTGCCGATGCCGTCGACGAACGAAGGCTGGTAGTCGACGACCTGCGGAGCCCCGGCGGCAAGGGAAGCGGCCAGCGGCGCAGCGCCGGCGACCTCGGCGGCGAACAACCGGCATTCCGGCTTGAGCTCGCGCATCGTCATCGCGATGCCGCAGGTCAGGCCCCCGCCGCCCCACGGGATCACGATTGCATCGACGCCGGGCAGGTCTTCGACGACCTCGAGCGCGATCGTGCCATTGCCGGCCATCACATGCGGGTCGTCGAAAGCGTGGACGAACGTCGCGTCGATGCCGGGAAACGCGCGTTCCTGGAAAGTCTGCCACCAGCGCTCGAACGGCACCTTGATCACGCGGCCGCCGAGCCGTTCGATCGCGGCGATCTTCGTTGCCGGTGCGCTGTCGGGAGCGATTACCGTGCACGGGATGCCACGTTCGCGCGCGCACCAGGCGGCGCCCTGCGCCATGTTGCCGGCCGACGCCGTCAGCACGCCGCGGGCCAGTTGCTCCGGCGACATGTGCGCGATCGCGTTCGCGGCGCCGCGAATCTTGAACGAGCCGATCGGCTGCAGGTTCTCGAGCTTGAGATAGATCTGCGCCGGCCCGTCGGGCACATTCAAGCGCACGAGCGGCGTGCGAATAGCGGCGCCGGATATATTGCGGCGCGCCAGGCGCACGCTCTCAATTGCCTGAGACATTACGCATTTTTTGGAGGAATGCCAGCCAACGGTGTACCGGTTTCCATCGAAGAATCCCGCGCCGGTCGAATTCTCCGCACTGTAGGCGCGGAGACCGGCCGCTGTCCATCGCTGCGGTATCCGTGCATGAAGCCACGACCAGCGCCGCTCAACTGCAGCCGTGGACGAAATCGCGGCGCGCAGGCGACGTCACGTTCAATGCCACGCGCCTATTCGCGGCGTCCAGGAGCTCTTCTGAGCGCCGCTTCGTCAGCCAGTGACAGACCGCGGTACGCGCGCACCATCTTCGATCGTG
>DASRTK010000183.1:0-14129 GCA_035655975.1 Rudaea sp. | reverse complement strand
GCACTTCGGCGAGCGCAAGATCAAGAGATCTTGACACGGAGAACACGAAGAAGAGCGGAGAACACGGAGAACAGCAAGTCAAAGGATTTTTCATCTATCGCTGCTTTCCTCCGTGTTTTCCAATGGACACGAGTCCGAGTGCCTCGGAGGTCATGGATGGCCGACAGAGGCCGTGGTTCAATCTTTTGATTTCTTCTCTTGCCCGGGCGTGGCGTACGGTCTGCCATGCTCGTCGACCAGGCAATCCCGTGTCACGCGCGCGACGTCGGTCTGGCCGGTCAGCGCCATGCTGACCGACAGTTCCTTGCGGATGATCTCGATGACCTGCGCGACGCCGGCTTCGCCGCGCGCGCCGAGGCCGTACAGGAACGCCTTGCCAATCAGGCCGGCACGCGCGCCGAGCGCGACCGCCTTGAGCAGACTCTGACCGCTGAGGATGCCGCCGTCGAACAAGACCTCGCTGCGGCCGGCGACCGCGTCGATGACACGTGGCAACATGCGGATCGATGCCGGGGCGCCGTCTAGTTGCCGGCCCCCATGGTTCGACACGACGATGGCGTCGACGCCGCTCTTGGCCGCAATGTCGGCGTCCTCGGCGTCGAGCACACCCTTGACGATCAGCTTGCCCCCCCATTGGCTGCGGATCCATTCGACGTCGCGCCAGGACAATGTCGGATCGAACTGCTGGGCGATCCATTGCGCGAGTGTCAGGACGCTGTCGGCGCCGCCGATCTGCCCGGCGAGGTTGCCAAACGAGCGGCTCGGCGCGCGCAACACGCGCCACAGCCACGCCGGCTTGCTGGCGATGTCGAAGAAGTTTGCCAACGTGAGCTTTGGCGGCACGGTCAGTCCGTTCTTGATCTCGCGATGGCGCTGTCCCTGGATCTGCAGGTCGAGCGTCAGCATCAACGCCGAACAGTTCGCCG
This sequence comes from Rudaea sp., assembly GCA_035655975.1. Classification (GTDB taxonomy): domain Bacteria; phylum Pseudomonadota; class Gammaproteobacteria; order Xanthomonadales; family Rhodanobacteraceae; genus Rudaea. The sequence goes on along the minus strand of DASRTK010000183.1, from coordinate 13,203 downwards.
CTTTCGCCCGTTCGATCAGCGAGCGCGTGAAGCCGCGATCGCGCATGACGTAGAGCTGGAACCAGAACGGCTTGTCGACGGCCGCGCGCACCTGCTCGAGCGAGCAGATCGACATCGTGCTCAGGCAGAACGGAATTCCGGCAGCTGCTGCCGCCCGCGCGCCAAGGATCTCGCCGCCGCCCCATTGCAGGCCGGTCAAGCCGGTCGGCGCAATGGCCAGCGGCATGCTGACCGGCTCGCCGAGTATCGTCGTGGCGAGGTTGCGCTGGTCGACGTCGACCATGACGCGCTGGCGCAGGCGGATCGCTTCGAGTGCCTGGCGGTTGTCGCGCAGCGTGATCTCGTCGTACGAACCGCGGTCGGCGTACTCGAAGAATGCGCGCGGCACACGGCGGCGCGCGAGCTCGCGCAGGTCGAGGACGTTCGTGATCACTTTGCCCATTGATGCCGCCTCTTGCCTGCCACGAGCCGAAAGATTGAACCACGGCCTCTCTCGACCATCCATGGCCTTCGAAGCACTCGGACTCCTGTCCATCGGAGAACACGGAGAACACGGAGAAAGCAAAGCGGCGGAAGAAACGAAGCAACGGAAACGAAGCAAGTGTAGTCTTCTTTCGCTACTGTCTCATCCGGACATCGAAATTGTCCCGTCGGCGCTACCGAGAAGCAAAATGCAACTCTTGCCAAGCCCGAAAGTCAATCGGAAAGTCTGCAGTTCTTCCTCCGTGTTCTTCGTGTTCTCCGTGGTTCAGTCTCTTGATCTTTGGGAGGAGAAGTTCAGCGCACAGGTTATCCACAGAGTTATCGTATCGCGCGATGAGACGCGAGTGTGTAGCATGCTCGGGATCGTCGACTATCGCTCGTCCGGACATTCCGATCCATGGCTGCTTCTCCCGACCGTCCGTTTACCGCGCGCATCGACGCGCTGCGCGTGCCGCCGCATTCGATCGATGCCGAACAGGCGGTGCTCGGCGGACTGATGCTCGATGAGCGCGCCTGGGAACGCATTGCCGACAAGCTCTACGAGGAAGACTTCTACCGCAAGGACCATCGCCTGATCTATCGCGCGATCGGCGACCTGGCGAACAAGAACATGCCATGCGACGCAGTAACGCTCGGCGAATGGTTCGACTCCAACGGCATCGCCGAACTCGTCGGCGGCTCGAGCTACGTGCTCCAACTGGCCAACTCGACGCCGAGCGCGGCGAACATCACGGCCTATGCCGAGATCGTGCGCGAAAAATCCGTGCTGCGCCAACTGATCGATGCCGGCACCGAGATCACCGGCGACGGATTCCAGCCGGAAGGGCGCAGCAGCCAGGAAATCCTCGAGAACGCCGAGCAGAAGGTGTTCCGCATTGCCGAATCCGGCGCGCGCGGGCGCAAGGGTTTCGTTGCGATGCGCGCGGCCGTCAAGGAAGCGTTCCAGATCCTGCACCAGCGCTACGAAAGCAAGGGATCGGTGACGGGGCTGGCGACCGGATTTGCCGATCTCGACGACCTGACCGCCGGACTGCAGCCTTCCGACCTGATCATCGTCGCGGCGCGGCCGTCGATGGGAAAGACCGCGCTGGCAGTCAACATGGCCGAGCACGCGGCGCTGAAGACGCGCAAGGCGGTGGCGATTTTCTCGATGGAAATGTCGGCCTCGCAGCTGGCGTTTCGCCTGATCTCCTCGCTCGGCCGCATCAACCAGCAGCATCTGCGCACCGGCGACATACAGGAAGAGGAATGGCCGCGCGTCACGAGTGCGATCACGCTGCTGTCGGACGCGAAAATCTTCATCGACGATACGCCGGCATTGTCGCCCGGCGAGCTGCGCGCGCGCGCGCGGCGCCTGAAGCGCGAGCACGACCTCGGCCTGATCGTGATCGACTACCTGCAACTGATGGCGGTGCCGGGCAACAAGGAAAATCGCGCGACCGAGATTTCGGAAATCTCGCGCGGGCTCAAGGCGCTGGCCAAGGAATTGAATATCCCCGTGATCGCGCTGTCGCAGCTGAACCGATCGCTGGAACAACGCACCGACAAGCGTCCGGTCATGGCCGACCTGCGCGAATCCGGCGCCATCGAGCAGGACGCCGACGTCATCATCTTCATCTACCGTGACGAGTACTACAACCAGGATTCCCCCGACAAGGGCCAGGCCGAAATCATCATCGGCAAGCAGCGTAACGGCCCGACCGGCACGATCAAGCTGACCTTCCTCGGGCAGTACACGAAGTTCGAGAATTACAGTTCGGCTGACGTCAGCGATTACGTCTGACGCGCGCTCACACTTCAGCTCATAGCTCGTCATTCCGGCGAAAGCCGGAATCCAGCTCTTCGCTCCCCTTGCATTCTTCAGGTGCCCTGCACAGTTGGGAATGGGGTGCGGCTTGACGCTCTGGTGCAACAACAAGAGCAAGGAGCTGGATTCCGGCTTTCGCCGGAATGACGATCAGAAAAAAGTGCATCAGACAGCGCGTGACAGCAGAGTGTGACCAGCAGCGCAAGCGGCTGGCCGCGTAGGGTGGGCCTCGGCCCACCGCATCGGTCGTGTAGCGCATGACGGCGGGCCAAGGCCCGCCCTACGACTTCAGCTTGTACCCCGTCCGGAACACCCAATACACCGCCGCAAGGCATAGCGCGAGGAACCCCAGCGTCATGCCCGCGCTCAGCGCAACGTTGACGTCGGCGATTCCGTAGAAGCTCCAGCGAAATCCGCTGATCAGGTAGACGACCGGATTGAACAGCGTAATCGTCTGCCAGACCGGCGGCAGCATGTTGATCGAGTAGAACGCACCGCCGAGGAAGGTCAACGGCGTCACGATCATCAGCGGGATGACCTGCAGTTTCTGGAAATCATCGGCCCAAAGGCCGATGACGAAGCCGAACAGGCTGAACGTGACCGAGGTCAGCAGCAGGAAAACCGCCATCCACAGCGGATGCGCGATCTCGTAGGGCACGAAAATTCGCGCGGTGGCGAGGATCAGTATGCCGAGCATCACCGACTTCGTCGCGGCGGCGCCGACGTAACCGATCACGACTTCGATCGGCGAAACCGGCGCCGACAGCAGTTCGTAGATCGTGCCAGACCACTTCGGCAGATAGATCCCGAACGATGCGTTGGAGATGCTCTCGTTGAGGAGCGCCAGCATGATCAGTCCCGGAATGATGAAGGCGCCGTAGCTGACGCCGCCGACTTCGCCCATGCGCGAGCCAATCGCCGAGCCGAACACGACGAAGTACAGCGACGTGGACAGCACCGGCGAGGCAATGCTCTGCGTGATCGTGCGGAATGTGCGCGCCATTTCGAAGCGATAGATCGCGCGGATCGCATGCACGTTCATCGTAAGGTTCAAGACGGCGCCCTCACGAGGCTGACAAAAATATCCTCGAGCGAGCTTTCGCTCGAGTGCAGGTCCTTGAAGTCGATGTGCTGCTCGGTCAGGCGCTTGAGGAGCGCGGCGATGCCGGTTTCCTCTCTGCGCACGTCGAATGTGTAGACGAGCGCGTGGCCATCCTGGGCCAATTCCAGCGGCAGGTCGGACAGCGGCTGCGGAATCTGCTCCAGGCGGCTTTGCAAGGTCAGTGTCAGCTGGCGCTTGCCGAGCTTCTGCATCAGCACGTCCTTGTCCTCGACGAGTATCAATTCGCCCTTGCGCACGACGCCGATGCGGTCGGCCATCTCCTCGGCTTCCTCGATGTAGTGCGTCGTCAGGATGATAGTCACGCCACTTTCGCGCAGCCGGCGCACCATCTGCCACATGTCGTGGCGCAACTCGACATCGACACCGGCGGTCGGCTCATCGAGAAACAGGATGGCCGGTTCGTGCGACAGGGCCTTGGCGATCAGAACCCGGCGCTTCATGCCGCCGGACAGGGTCATGATCTTGGCGTCGCGTTTGTCCCACAGCGCCAGGTCGCGCAGCACCTTTTCCAGGTGCGCAGGATTGGGCGGCTTCCCGAACAACCCGCGGCTGAAACTTACCGTGCTCCAGACGCTTTCGAACGCATCCGTATGCAGTTCCTGTGGAACCAGGCCGATCTTCGATCGCGCCGCACGGTAGTCGCGAATGATATCGTGACCGTCGGCGACGACGCTTCCTTCACTCGGCGTGACGATGCCGCAGATGATGTTGATCAGCGTCGTCTTGCCGGCGCCATTGGGACCGAGCAGCGCGAAGATTTCGCCGCGCCGGATTTCCAGGTCGACGTGCTTGAGTGCGGCAGAACCGCCCGCGTAGGTCTTGCTGACCCCGGAGACCGTTACAATTGCTCGCCCGGGCGCATTCTGTTTCGCTGTCGGTTGCATGGATTCGTATTCTGTTCCGTGGCGAAGCTGTTTGCGTTCGAGGACCGCCATGTTCGCGCCACAAAAACGCCTTCATGCCCGCCGACCATGGGCGCGGCTCGGAATACGGATTTGAGTGGGCAGTTCGAACGGACGTAGTTTAAACCTTTCAATGAGCGAACCTTATATCGTGACCAAAACACGCGCCAGCCGTTGCACCCGGCTAACGAGCGGTCACCCCCTCGCCGCGTGTTTGTTGCAGCGATCCGCAAGATGAGCCGGGCCACGCTGGCGACAATTCATCTCGGAGCGCTGCGGCGCAATCTCGCTCGCGTGCGCGAGCGTGCGGACGGCGCGAAGGTCATGGCGATCATCAAGGCGGACGGCTATGGCCACGGCCTCGAGCGCGTCGCGCGTGCCCTCGGCGATGCCGATGCCTTCGGCGTCGCCGCGCTGGGCGATGGTTTGCGCCTGCGTGCCGCCGGCATCGCCAGCCGCATCGTCGTCCTGAGCGGACCCGACGAAGCCGCCGACCTCGTCGAATTCCGCAGGCTGCGCCTCGACGCCGTCGTGCACCACGAGTCGCAGCTGCGCTGGCTGGAGGAGGACCGTGATCCGCGCACGTTGCGCGTGTGGCTGAAGCTCGACACCGGCATGCATCGGCTCGGCCTTGCGCATGAGCAAGCCGTGCATGCCCATGCGCGCTTGCGCGCCCTGGCCAACGTCGCCGCGGAGATCGTGCTGATGACACATCTTGCTGCGTCCGATGAATTCGACAATGACCTGACGACGCGCCAGATCGCCGCATTCGACGCGGCGACGTCGGACCTGCCGGGCTTGCGCTCGCTGGCGAACTCGGCGGCGGTGATCGGCTGGCCGCCGGCGCGCCGCAACTGGGTTCGTGCCGGCGGCCTGCTGTACGGTTTGTCGGTGATCCCGAAAAAAACCGGCAGCAACCTTGGCTTCGAGCCGGCAATGACCTTGTCGACGCGGCTGATTTCGGTCAAGAACATAAAGCAGGGCGAGTCGATTGGTTATGCTGCAACCTGGCAGTGCCCGGAAGACATGCCGGTCGGCGTCGCCGCAATCGGCTACGGCGATGGCTATCCGCGCAGCGCGCCAAGCGGCACGCCGGTACTCGTCAACGGCGTTCGCGCCGCGATCGTCGGCCGCGTGTCGATGGACCTGATCGCAATCGACCTGCGAGATGCGCCAACCTCGGAGGTAGGCGACCGCGTCGTGCTGTGGGGCCGCGGATTGCCGGTCGAGGAAATTGCGGAACATGCCGGCACGATCTCCTATGATCTGACCTGTGGCATGACCAAGCGCGTGCTGTTTGTCGAGGACGATGACTGAGATGGCCAAAGCCAAGACCGCTTATGTGTGCAACCAGTGCGGCGCCGAGTATGGCAAGTGGCAGGGCCAGTGCGAGACCTGCGGCGCGTGGAACACGTTGAGCGAGTTCATCGTCGAGTCGGCCAAGCCTGGTGTCGTGCGGCGTTCGAGCTATGCCGGCGCTGCGGCGCAGGCGCAGATCACACCGTTGACCGAACTGGCCGCGCAGACCGACACGCGCACGCGCATCGGCATTGGCGAACTCGACCGGGTGCTTGGCGGCGGCCTGGTCGAAGGTTCGGTCGTGCTGGTCGGCGGCGATCCGGGTATCGGCAAGTCGACGTTGCTGCTGCAGACGCTCGGCGCGCTCGGCGCGCGCATGAAGAGCCTGTACGTCAGCGGCGAGGAATCGCTCGCGCAGATCGCGGCGCGCGCGCAACGGCTGGGCTTGCCGCTGGAGCCATTGCGTTGCCTGGCGGAGACCTGTGTCGAGCGCATTGTGGACAATGCGCAAAAAGATACACCGCGCGTGCTCGTGATCGATTCGATCCAGACGGTCTGGACCGAACTGCTGACCGCGGCGCCGGGCTCGGTCAGCCAGGTGCGCGAATCCGCGGCCAAGCTCGTACGCTACGCCAAGGAAACCGGCACGAGCATCTTCCTCGTCGGCCACGTGACCAAGGAAGGCGGCATCGCCGGGCCGCGCGTGCTCGAGCACATGGTCGACGCGGTTCTGTATTTCGAAGGCGAGGCCGGCAGCCGCTTCCGCGTGCTGCGCGCGTTCAAGAACCGCTTCGGCGCGGTCAACGAACTCGGCGTGTTCGCGATGAGCGACAAGGGCCTGCGCGAGGTTCCGAATCCGTCCGCGATTTTCCTGTCGGCGCACAGCGCGCCGACGCCGGGTAGCGCCGTCATGGTCACGCGCGAAGGCACGCGGCCGCTGCTGGTCGAAGTGCAGGCGCTGGTCGACCAGTCGTCGCTCGGTAATCCGCGCCGCGTCGCGCTTGGACTCGAACAGAATCGCCTGGCCATGCTGCTCGCGGTACTGCATCGGCACGGCGGCGCCGCCGTCTATGACCAGGACGTGTTCGTCAATGTCGTCGGTGGCATCCGCGTGCAGGAAACGGCGGCCGACCTGCCGGTGCTGCTTGCCGTGCTGTCGAGTTTCCGGGACCGCGCGCTGCCGGACAAGCTGGTCGCGTTCGGCGAGGTCGGACTGTCCGGCGAGATCCGTCCGGTCCCCAACGGCGAGGAGCGATTGAGGGAAGCAGCAACGCACGGCTTCCTGAAGGCAATCGTGCCGAAGGCGAACGCGCCGAAGAAGTTGAAAATGGGAGAAATGGAAATTGTTCCTGTCGAGCGCCTGCGCGACGCGCTGGAGGCCGCAGCCGAATGAGTCTGGAAATATCCACGCCTGAAGCGGTTTGCCCGGATTCGTCGAACGATCGGCGGCACGCTCATCACAACGCACGCTTCGGTCCTGCGAGCTGTGTTGAAGGCAAGTTGTGCAGGGATCGAAGCCGCGCGGTTTGTTTTGCCTGGCTCGCGACTTTCCTCCTGATCGGGGTTTCGATTCACGCGTGCGCTGCCGATGACGAACGCAGCGTCGATCAGACGTCCGAGACTTCCGATAGATCCGGGCCCTCGCCCGATGAGTCCAGTGTTACACCTTATCGTCCGACTGTCTCTAATCCGGCCGATCTTTCCGCGCCCGGTTGGGTCGAAGCCGAGGTTGGCGGCCTGCGCTCGTACAACGAAGATAATTCACGCAACGACGCTGTGCCGTGGTTGCTCAAGTACGCGTTCGATGAAAACTACGGATTGCTCCTCGGCGGTGGTGGTTATGTCAGTTCGCAGGTGCCAGGCGCGCCGGGCCAGGCCAGTTTCGGCGATACCTTCCTGGAGTGGAAGCAGCGCTTCCCGGTCAGCGACACAGCAGCTTTCGGCGTCGAGGCGGGCGTCGTCGCGCCCACCGCATCACATGATCTTGGAGCGGGCAAGGCGCAGTGGCTCGTCAACGGCATCTTCAGCACCGATCTCGGAGCGATGCATCTCGACGTCAATCTTGCAGAGACGCATGGTGGTGACGCGCCCGTGCATGTATCGCCGTGGCAGACCGGCTGGGCGGCGGCAATTTCACGGCCGCTCGCCGGCAACTGGGGTGGGGCATTCGAGTTGTCGGGCATCTACCAGCAGGGCGCCGCCACGCAAAGCCAGGCGCTGTTCGCACTGAGCTACAACTGGTCGCGCCAACTCGTGCTCGATTGCGGAGCGGCATACGGGCTGACGCATGCGGCGCACGATCGCAGTTTGTTTGCTGGTGCTACTTTCCTGATTGGCCGGTTGCGCTAAGGTTCGCCAAATACCCCTGCTCGTCATTCCGGCTTTCGCCGGAATGACGATCAAAAAAGGACGATCAGAGCAGGACGACCGAAGCAGGACGAGAGAAGCAGGACGAGAGAAGCAGGAAGTCCGAAGGGCACTCTCGCTGCGCAGGCAAAGGAGGGCAGCCGAGCCTTTACGCCACGCGCTTGAGCAACACCTCGAGCACGAACTGACTGCCGAAGAATGCGAGCAGCAGCAGCGCCATGCCGATGAGCGTCAGGCGCACCGCGCGGCGTCCGCGCCAGCCATAGCGCCAGCGTCCGTACAGGAGCGCGCCGAAAACTGCCCACGCGGCAATCGACAGCACGGTCTTGTGCACGAGATGTTGTGCGAACAGGTTGTCGACGAACAGGATGCCGCTGACCAGCGTGAGCGTCAGCAGCACGAAACCGACGGCAATCAGTTGGAAGACCAGCGATTCGGTCAGTGTCAGCGGCGGCAGCGCGCGTACGAGACCGTCGAACTTGCGGTGGCGCAGCGCGCGCTCCTGCAGCGCCAGCAGTATTGCCAGCAATGCGGCAACGCTCAGCACGCTGTAACCGATCAGCGCGAACGTCACGTGCAGTTTTATCTGCCACTCCATTGGCAACGGCTGCGTCGATGGGGTCGCGAAAACGTCTGTCAGCAGCAGGAGCGCCGCGAGTGGAAACACCAGGACGCCAAGCGTCGCGACGGGTCGAACGACATTTACCAGGAGGCAGAGGCCGGCGATGCACGCCCCGACGACTGACAGAGCGGCGAAGAAATGCAGGTCGACGCCGCCGCGGTGCATGCCGACAAGGACCGCGCCATGCGAAAGCACGGCTACGGTCGCGATACCAAGGCCAAGTACGCGCGGCAGCGCACGGCGATGCAGCAGGGGCAGGGCGAGCACTCCCGCCGCAGTCAAATACAGGAGGGCGGCGAGCAGCGTTATGGTTCCGATCGGCATACGGCAAGTTTGGCATAGGAAAGGGCCGAGGGCTGAGGGCCGAGGAAAAAAGTGCAGCCTTTCGACAACTCCAGGACGCTGACGGATCGCAGCCGTGAATCCGCGGCTCTTGTCCTCAGCCCTTAGCCCTTAGCCCTCAGTTATAATCAGCGTCTTACCAATCACCGGCAACATCCCATGTTCGAATCCCTCAGCCAGCGCCTCAACAGCACGATCGAGCGCCTGCGCGGCCGCGCGCGTTTGACCGACGCGAACATCCGCGAGTCGCTGCGTGAAGTGCGCATTGCCCTGCTCGAAGCCGATGTGGCCCTTCCGGTCGTGCAGGCGCTGATCCAGCGCGTGCAGGTGCGCGCGGTGGGGCAGGAAGTGCTCAAGAGCCTGACGCCGGGCCAGGCGCTGGTGAAAGTCGTTCGCGACGAGCTGACCGCCGTGATGGGAACGGTCAACACCGATTTGAATCTCGCCGCCGCGCCGCCGGCGATCGTGCTGATGGCAGGCCTGCAGGGTGCAGGCAAGACAACGACAGTTGCCAAACTCGGAAAATTCCTCAAGGACCGCAAGAAGAAAAAGGTCATGGTCGTCAGCTGCGACGTCTATCGTCCGGCGGCCATCGAGCAGTTGCGCACGCTGGCCGAGCAAGTCGACGTGCTGTTCCATCCGAGCAGCGGCGAGCAGGATCCGGTGGCGATCGCGAAGTCCGCACTCGATGCGGCGAAGAAGAACTTCGCCGATGTCCTGATTGTCGACACGGCGGGCCGCCTCGCGATCGACGCGGAGATGATGGACGAGATCAAGCGCCTGCACGCGGCGCTCAGTCCGATCGAGACGCTGTTCGTGGTCGATGCGATGACCGGGCAGGACGCTGCGAACACGGCCAAGGCATTCGCCGAGGCGTTGCCGCTGACCGGCGTGATCCTGACCAAGACCGACGGCGATGCGCGTGGCGGCGCCGCGCTGAGCGTGCGCTACATCACCGGCAGGCCGATCAAGTTCATCGGTGTCAGCGAAAAGCCCGACGGCCTCGATGCCTTCCATCCCGATCGCATCGCGCAGCGCATCCTCGGCATGGGTGACGTGTTGTCGCTGGTCGAGCAGGTCGAGCAGAACGTCGACCGGGAGAAGGCGCAGAAGCTTGCCGAGAAGGTCATCAAGGGCAAGCGCTTCGATATGAACGACATGCGCGACCAGTTGCAGCAAATGCTCAGCATGGGCGGGATGGCGTCGCTGATGGACAAGCTTCCGGGCGTCGGCAATTTGCCCGAAGGCGTCAAGTCCAAGGTCAACGACAAGGAAGTGCATCGCATGGTCGCGATCATCAGTTCGATGACGAAGAAGGAGCGCCGGCATCCGGACCTGCTCAACGGTTCGCGCAAGGTGCGCGTTGCGCGCGGTTCCGGCACGCAGCCGGCCGACGTGAATCGTTTGCTCAAGCAGTACATGCAGATGGAAAAAATGATGTCGAAGCTGTCGTCGGGCGGCGTGAAGGGATTGATGCGCCAGATGGGAGCGGCGATGAAAGGGATGGGGGGCGGAGGCGGCATGCCGCCCGGTGGGATGATGCCTCGCTAGGCTTTCTGGTCGCTGGTCGCTGATCGCCTGGGTGCTTCGATGCTTCCCGGCAGGGCTCGACTTAGTTCCGTTCGCCCTGAGCGGCCGCTCTCGGCCATCCTTGGCCTCCACGGCACTTGGGCTCCTGCCCGGCGTAGGCGCGAAGCGCCGCTAAGACGTTTCGCCTTCGCTCGCTGTGCGAGCTACGCTCAACGCGAACGGTTCATTGGCCATCTGGCCGACCACCAAGTCCTTGCAGGGCTTTATTTTTTTTCATTTCCCGCTACAATATGCGGCTCCCGATGCGGCACGGTTGCCTCCAGACCCGGCAAGCATCGACGACTCCGTAAAATATCGAGTAAAAACAATGGTCAAGATTCGCCTGTCCCGTGGCGGCGCCAAGGGGCGTCCCTTCTATCACATCGTCGTGGCTGACGAGCGCAAGGCGCGCGACGGCCGCAATATCGAACGCGTGGGTTTTTACAACCCGATCGCTTCCGGCAAGGACGTGCGCCTTCAGCTCGACGCCGATCGCATCCAGCAGTGGGTGTCGAAGGGCGCGCAGATGACGGACAAGGTGCGCTGGCTGGTCAAGGAAGCGGGCAAGCAGGCCAAAGCGGCCTGAAGTCAAAGCGCGCGCGTTGAGCGGGCGGATTGGACGCGGCCGGGGACAAGCGGCTTTTGCTCGGCAAGATCGTCGGCCTGTTCGGCGTCGACGGCTGGGTAAAAGTGGAATCGTATACCGAGCCGCGCACGCAGATCTTCAAGTACCGTCCGTGGTTGCTGAAGCGGCCGGATGGTGAAACGGAAGTCGACCGCGCCCAGGGACGAGCGCAAGGCAAGGGGTTGGTTGCGACCCTGCCTGGAGTTGCGAATCGTGACGCGGCTGCCGAGTTGATCGGCGCGGAAATCTGGGTCAGGCGCTCGGCGCTGCCCAGTGCGAAACGCGGCGAGTACTACTGGGTCGACCTCGAAGGGGCCGACGTCGTGACGGCGGAAGGCGTGGTTCTCGGCAAGGTGAGCCATCTGTTCGCGACTGGCGCGAACGATGTCATGGTCGTACGCGATGGTGTACGCGAGCGCATGATTCCCTTCGTGCTCAAGAAGTTCGTGCACGAAGTTGATCTGAATGCTGGCCGGATAACGGTGGATTGGGATCCGGATTTCTAAGTTCCACTCTATCTTCATGCGCATCGACGTAATTACCCTGTTCCCGGAATTCGTCGAGAGCTGCGCGAAGATCGGCGTGGTAGGGCGGGCGCAGGAGCGCGGCCTGCTGCAGATAGAAGTGTGGAACCCTCGCGACTACGCGCTGGACAACTATCGGCGCGTCGACGAGCGGCCGTTCGGTGGCGGTCCAGGCATGGTGATGCTGATCGATCCGCTGCGCGACGCGATTACCGCGGCGCGGGCGGCCACTCCGGAACCGGCGCAGGTGATTTATCTGAGTCCGCAGGGAACGCGGCTCACGCAGGAAAAGGTGCGGGAACTCGCGCAACGTCAACGCCTGGTGCTGCTTTGCGGGCGTTACGAAGGGATCGACGAGCGCCTTATCGCGCAGTCGGTCGATGAGGAATTGTCGATCGGGGATTACGTGCTGTCGGGCGGTGAACTTGCCGCTGCGGTCGTGATCGATGCGATCGGGCGGTTGCAGGAAGGTGCGTTGAACGACGCGCAATCGGCACAACAGGATTCGTTTTCGGACGGCCTGCTCGACTGCCCGCACTACACGCGTCCCGAGCGTCACGCCTGGGGCGACGTGCCGGCGGTGCTGATGTCAGGCGACCATGCGGCGATCGGCCGCTGGCGCAGGAAACAGGCTCTCGGGCGCACCTGGTTGAGGCGTCCGGACTTGCTCGAGCAGTTGTCCCTGAGCAAGGAAGACAAGAAACTTTTGCTTGAATTTCAAGAAGATACAACAAATTCATCAGGCGGCCAGCCGTAGCGGGCCGAAGTTCAGGATATACTTAACAACGAGATCGGTGAGCGTCATGAACATCCTCCAGCAATTTGAAGCCGCACAGATGACCCGTAAGCTGCCCGAATTCGGGCCGGGCGACACGGTGATCGTCAACGTCAAGGTCAAGGAAGGCAATCGCGAACGCGTGCAGGCCTATGAAGGCGTCTGCATCGCGAAGAAGAACGCGGGCCTGAACTCGGCATTCACCGTGCGCAAGATTTCGCACGGCACCGGCGTGGAGCGCGTGTTCCAGACGCACAGCCCGGCGATCGATTCGGTCACGGTCAAGCGTCGTGGCAAGGTGCGCGGCGCCAAGCTCTACTACCTGCGCAACCTGGAAGGCAAGGCCGCGCGCATTCAGGAAGACTTGAGCAAGCACGTCGGCGACGACTGACTTCCTCGGGCGCGCCGCAAGGCGCGCAAAAAGACAAAAGCCTTGGAGCATTGAGTCGCGTCTGTGCTCCTCGTCCAAAGCGGCCGTCGGCAACGACGGCCGCTTTGTCTATTCTTATGCGCTGGTCCTTCAGCGCTAAGATCAAGAAGCGGCCATCCATGGCCGCACTTTTCAATAAATGATTGTCGAATCGGGCATTCCCGGATCGAGTCCGGGACAGGCTCTGCCGCAATCGTCGATCAAGCGGACCCGGCAAAGCCGGCCCACGCTTGTCGCATCGGCGGTGAGGCCGCCGATTCGCGGCACCTCCGTGTGCCGAATATCGCACTTTCATGCGCCCCCACTGGCTGACACGTATGCTTGCACCGTGCTCA
>DASRTK010000182.1:0-8289 GCA_035655975.1 Rudaea sp. | reverse complement strand
GCCGCGGATATTGGCCTTGCGCAGCGCTGCGCGCGTGTCGTCGATGTAGCGCTCCTGCATCTTGTCGAGCGCGGCTTTCTGGTCGACCTCCATCAGGAAGTGCACGCCTCCTTGCAGATCCAGTCCCTTCGGCATGGCATTCGCGCCGATAGCGCGCAACCACGCCGGCACCGACGAGGCCAGGTTCGGCGCGACGATGTAATCGTCGCCAAGCGAGGTCTTGAGCAGATCCTGCGCCGCGAACTGCGCATCGGTATTGGCGAACCGCGCGAGCATGCGATCGCCGTTCAATTCGACTTCGCGGAATTCGAGCTTGTTGGTCTGCAGGATGCCGAGCACCTTTTCCTTCAGCGCCGCATCGACCTTGCCGCCGCGATTGGCCGAGATCTGCACCGCCGGCTGCGGCGGGAACAGGTTCGGCGACGCGTAGACGAAGCCGAGCAGGATCACCACGGCGATCAGCGCATATTTCCACTTCGGAAAATCATTCATGAACAGCACTCATAAGCGAACTTGCTTTGTTGAAAAGTGCGGCCATTGACGGCCGCTTTTTGATCCTAGCGATCACGGACGATCGCAAAAACTCTACCGGATGGCCGCTTCTTGATCCTCGCGACCAGGGATGATCGCAAAGACACTGCGCGGCCCGATGGCCGCTCCCTGATCTTCGCGATCGCGGACGATCGCAAAAATACTTACTTCAGCGTGCCCTTCGGCAGCACCAGCGTGATCGCGCTTTTCTGCAGCTTGATCTTGACATTCGTGGCGATTTCAAGCGTCACGAACGAGTCGCCGAGTTCATCGATGCGGCCGGCAATGCCGCCGTTGGTGACCACTTCGTCGCCCTTGGCTAGGCCGCCGATCATCGCGCGCTGTTCCTTCGCGCGCTTCATCTGTGGGCGGATCAGCATGAAGTAGAACACCGCAAACAGCACCAGCAGCGGCAGGAACGAAATCAGCGGGTTCTGCTGCGCTGCGGGGTCGGCCGCCTGCGCATAAGCGTTGGAAATCAGGAAATCCATTGAACAGTCTCGCAGTAGGGTCCCGCACCGGTGGCGGAGCGGGTGAAAAGGCCGCGAATTATGGCATGGCGACTGCTTTTGTGCACCCGGCAAGGCCTGCCGGAGCGCTCCGGTCAGCCCTGTTCGCCGCCCAGCCCCCGGTAGAACCCGGCCACGAAGTCCTCGAGCCTGCGCGCCGCGATGGCGTCGCGCAGGCCACGCATCAGGTCCAGGTAGTAGTGCAGGTTGTGGATCGTCGCCAGCATCGGCCCCAGCATCTCTCCGCATTTGTCCAGATGGCGCAAATAGGCACGGCTGAAGCCACTGCGGCACGTGTAGCAGGCGCAAGTCTCGTCGATCGGCCGCGTATCGCGCTCGTATTGGGCATTGCGGATGCGCAGCACGCCGCTACGCGTGAAAATGTGCGCGTTGCGCGCGTTGCGCGTCGGCATCACGCAATCGAACATGTCGACCCCGCGGCGCACGGCCTCGACGATGTCCTGCGGCCGGCCGACGCCCATCAGGTAGCGCGGGCGATCGGGCGGCAGCAGCGGCAACGTTTCGTCGAGCGTCCGGTTGCGGTCTTCCTCGGGCTCGCCGACGGCGAGACCGCCGACCGCATAACCATCGAAACCGATCTGGATCAACTGCTCGGCCGAGCGCTGGCGCAAGCCGGCGTGGGTACCACCCTGCACGATTCCGAACAGCGCATTCGGATTGCGCTGATCGTCGAAGGCGCGCCGGCTGCGCTCCGCCCAGCGCAACGAAAGCTCCATCGAATCACGCGCCTGCGATTCGGTCGCAGGGTACGGCGTGCATTCGTCGAAGATCATCGCGATGTCCGAATCGAGCACGCGCTGGATGCGCATCGATTCCTCCGGCGACAGGAACACACGCGAGCCGTCGACCGGCGAGGCAAACGTGACGCCCTCCTCGGTGATCTTGCGCCGCTCGGCCAGCGAGAACACCTGGAATCCCCCGGAATC
This sequence comes from Rudaea sp., assembly GCA_035655975.1. Classification (GTDB taxonomy): domain Bacteria; phylum Pseudomonadota; class Gammaproteobacteria; order Xanthomonadales; family Rhodanobacteraceae; genus Rudaea. The sequence goes on along the minus strand of DASRTK010000182.1, from coordinate 6,302 downwards.
GGTAAGGATCGGCTTGTCCCAGCCGATGAACTTGTGCAGCCCGCCGAATTCGCCGATTACCTCGAGGCCCGGGCGCAGGAACAGATGAAACGTGTTGCCCAGAATGATCTGCGCGCCGATTTCGAGCAGCGACTGCGGCGTCATCGCCTTGACCGATCCATAGGTCCCCACCGGCATGAATGCCGGCGTTTCGATCGTGCCGCGCGCGAATGCAAGGCGGCCGCGGCGTGCGGCATTGTCGGTAGAGAGAAGCTGGAATTGGAGGCTGCTCATCGGCGATCACGCGGCAAGATCAGCATCGCATCTCCATAGGAAAAGAACCGATAGCGCTGGTCGACCGCATGCCGATACGCATCGAGGATCAGCTCGCGGCCGGCAAAACTCGACACGAGCATCAGCAGTGTCGATTCCGGCAGATGGAAATTCGTGACCAGCGCATCGACGCTGCAAATGTGGAATCCTGGAAAAATGAATATCTGCGTTTCGCCGGCAAACGGCCGGACTTCACCGTCGCGCAGCGCGGATTCGAGCGCGCGCACGACCGTCGTGCCGACGGCCACGACCCTTCCGCCGCTCGCACGCGTGCGCCGGATCTTTTCGACCAGTTCCGCGCCGACGTTCAGCCACTCGCGATGCATGACATGTTCCTCGACGCGCTCGCTGCGCATCGGCTGGAACGTGCCTGCGCCGACGTGCAGCGTGACGTAGCCGAAATCGATTCCCGCGGATTTCAGCCGATCCAGCAACGGCCCATCGAAATGCAGGCCGGCGGTCGGCGCCGCAACGGCCCCGGGTGTGCGCGCGTAGACCGTCTGGTAGCGTTCCAGGTCGCCGGCATCGGCATCGCGTGCGATGTAGGGAGGCAACGGCATGCGACCGAGGCGCGCCAGCACCTTTTCGAGCGGTTCGCTGCCCTCGAAGCGCAATGTGAAGAATTCGCCTTCCCGGCCGAGGACGGTAACGGAACTGCCATCGTCGAGCACGATCCGGCTTCCGGCCTTCGGCTTCTTGCTGACGCCGAGTTGCGCGCGCGCCTCATGCGCGCCGAGCACGCGCTCGATCAGGACTTCGACTGCCCCGCCGGTTTCCTTGCGCCCGAACAGACGCGCCGGCAACACGCGCGTGTCGTTGAAAACGAGCAGATCGCCCGCGCGCAAGTACTCGAGCAGGTCGCCAAAGTGGCGATCGGCGAAGCTGTGCGCCACCGGATCGACGACCAGCAGCCGGCTGGCCGAGCGCTCGGACAACGGTTGCTGCGCGATCAGTTCGGTCGGCAGTTCGTAGCGGAAATCAGTTTTCTTCAATGAGAGCTGAGGGCTGAGGGCTGAGGGCGGATTATCGCCGATTGAGTCGCCGGCCCGTTCGCCGATCAGGATCACGCCGGTCGCAGCAGCGAAACATGCGCCAGCGGTCGGAACCCGACCAACGGGAACATATACTTGCAACCATGCCGCCGATCCTGGCCACCTCCAACCCGAAATTGCGCGAATACCTGCAATTCGCGCTGCGCCTGCTGCTGGCCAGCGCGTTGTTGAGCCTGGTTTCCTGGCTCGCCGCCCGCGCCCAGCCCAATCAGGGCTATGTGCCGATCTGGCCCAGCGGCGGCCTTGGCCTGGCCCTGGTCTGGCGCCACGGGGCCAAGTACTGGCCGGCCGTGTTCGCCGGGAATACCGCCTTGAGCACGAGCGTGGGCACACCGATCCTGATTGCATTCGGTGCCGGCTGGCTGCAGGTACTGATCGTGATGGCCGCGCTGCTGTTGCTGCACCGCTGGAAGGTCGACCGACTGCTGCGCGATACACATCAACTGGCGCGCTTCATTCTCGCCCTGATCATCGCCACGGCGATTGCGGTGCCGATCTACGGGCTACGCATGTGGCTTGTCTTCTCCTACCCGCCCGACCGCGCAATCGCGTTCGGTTTCGATTACTTCCTGTCCGCACTTTTCAGTTTCCTGATCTTCACGCCGCTGGTCGCCGCCTGGCCGGCGCGGATCTCCGCTGGCCGCACGAAGCGCTGGCTGTTCGCGGGCGCAATGCTGGTCATCGCCGTAGCCGGCTGGGCCGTGCTCAGGGTCGATCCGGTGTTCCAGGATCGGTTGCTGTTCCTGCTGCTGCCGTTCGTCGTCGTCTGCGCTGTCGCGGGGGGCGTCGGCGGTGCCAGCGCCGCGTCGGCGCTGCTCGCGATGGTCATGACGGCGATGGCGCAACAGCCGGTGCCGGTCGCCGACAGCATCCTGCGTTCACTGTTCGCCGTCATAGCCACGCTGACGGGCTACCTGATTGCCGTCGTGTTCAGCGAGCGCGAGGGCACCGCGTCGGAGATGGACTACCGCGCGCGCCACGACGTCCTGACCGGCCTGATCAACCGCTACGAATTCGACAATCGCGTCAATGCCGCGCTTCACGACAGCGACCGGCGCCATGCGGTGCTCTATCTGGATCTCGACCAGTTCAAACTGGTGAACGATACCTGCGGGCACCTGGCCGGCGACAACATGTTGCGCGAGCTGGCGAAGACGATCGAGCGTTCGCTGCCGGAAGGCGCGGCGCTTGCGCGTCTCGGCGGCGACGAGTTCGCCTGCCTCCTGCCGGACGCCACCGAGTCCAGGGTCGACACGCTCGCCGGCAACCTGCACGACGTCGTGCGCGCGTTCGAATTCCGACTCGGCGAACTGCGTTTCCGCGTCGGCGTGAGCATCGGAACGACGTTCCTGTCCGCTGCCAACGACCGCGGCTCCGACGATGCCCTCGCGCGCGCCGATGTCGCCTGTTACATCGCCAAGGAGCACGGGCGCAATCGAACACATGCCTACGACACCGTCGACGCCAACCCGCACGGCCGGCATTCGGACATCCAGAAGATCTCGCAGCTGCAGACCGAACTTTCCGCCGGCCTGTTCCAGCTGTATGGCCAGCGGATCATCCAGATCGGCGGTGCGGACAACGGCGAGGAGATCTGCGAGGTGCTGCTGCGCCATGCCGACCCGCATGGCAACTTGTCGATCGACAGCGTGTTCGAAGCGGCGCAGCGCTACGGACTCACGGCGCAAATCGATCGCTGGGTACTGGAGCGCGCCGCGCAATTCCTGCAAAGCAATCCGGGTATGAACATCCGCCTGAGCATCAACGTTTCCGCAACGACGCTCGAGAGCGACGGTTTCCGCGAATTCGTGCTCGGATTGCCCGAACGCTACGGCTTTCGCACGCGCCAGCTGCTGCTCGAGATCACCGAAGCCGTCGCCGTGCAGAACCTGACGCGCGCAGTCGAAACCCTGCATACGCTGCTCGGGCACGGCATCGATATCTGCCTCGACGACTTCGGCGCGGGCGTCGCGAGTTTTGGTTATCTCAACGACCTGCCGGTCAGCATGGTGAAGCTCGACGGACGATTCGTGCGCGATATCGTCGTCGACCCGGCCGCGGAAATCGTCATCGAATCGTTGACGCGCGTCGCGGCGCTGAGGGGAATTCCGTGCGTCGCGGAATGGGTCGAGGATCTCGAGATCATTCCGCGCCTGCGCAGGCTCGGCGTGGCATATGCGCAGGGATATGCGATTCACCGGCCGGCGCCGCTGGCATCCGTGCTTGGCGCCACGGCGAAGCGCATCGAGCCGCTATTACTGTTTAGCCGCACCGATGCGCTCGATGCTGCCCGGCCTTGATACGCGGCGCGAAATCGGCTACCGATTAGCAACGATCGGCCTCGGGCCGGTGCTGATTGCGCAGGCGCTGCGCGTACGCCGCGATATCGTGCGGCTCGACGAACCGCAGGGTGCGAGGTCCGGTTCCGAAGGCACGGGCGCGCCGCTGAGTTTGCTGATTGCCGGCGATTCAGCCGCTGCCGGAGTCGGAGCACCGACGCAGCGGGAGGCCTTGTCCGGCCAACTGGTCGCGCAGCTTCGCCCGGCCTGCCGAGTGGATTGGAAACTGGTCGCGCAGACCGGACACACTGTGGGTGACGTCATCGAACAGCTTCGCGCGCTTCCGCCGGAACGTTTCGACGTCGCCGTCGTGTCGATCGGCGTCAATGACGCGACCGCTCGCACTCGATCGGCGAGCTGGATCGAGCGGCTGGCGATGCTGATCGAACTGCTCAAGTCGAAATTCGGCGTCGCGCACGTTCTGTTGTCGAGCCTGCCGCCGATGCACGTCTTCCCTGCCCTGCCGCAGCCGCTGCGCTGGTATCTCGGCATGCGGGCGAAGCAGCTGAACGCCATGTTGCGGGCAATCGTGGAGTTAGACGCCAGCTGCGAATTCCTGCAAATCGACTTCCCGTTCGAGCAGCGCTACGTGGCCAGCGACGGCTTTCATCCGGCAGCGCCGGCCTATTCGGCCTGGGCGGCTATCGCGGCACGCGCGATCCAGCGTCGCATCGGCGCGCAAGCACGCAGCTGAATCGCCTCGTTGGACGAACGCCGCCGCACCGCCTGCTTGTTCCAATGTCGTCCAGCCCATACGATAACCAGCCCGATGCAGCGAAGACACCGCAATGAACGAGCCTGAGGCAGCAGTCGTCACGCCGGCGCCGCTGGTGCAGCTGACAGCGCTCGAAGCACGCGTGCTCGGCTGCCTGATCGAGAAAGCCGCAACGACGCCCGAGGTCTACCCGCTTACGCTGAACGCCGCGCATCTGGCCTGCAACCAGAAGACCAATCGCGACCCGATCATGCATGCAGAACTCGGCGCCGTCGGGCAGACATTGCGTACACTCGAGGACAAGCGACTCGTGCGCGTGGTCCACGGTGCGCGCGCGCTGCGCTACGAGCACGCGATAGACGCCACCCTGAATCTCACCACGCGTCCGCGGTCGGTCATCGGATTACTGCTGCTACGCGGCCCGCAGACGCTGGCCGAGCTGTTCACGCGCAGCGAGCGGCTCGCCGACTTCGCCAACGTCGAAATGCTCGGCGACACGCTAGACCGGCTGATCTCGCGCGATCCGCCACTCGTCGTCCGCATCGGCCGCGCCAGCGGGCAGCGCGAAGACCGTTTCATGCATCTGCTGTCGGGACCGGTTTCGATTGAAAGCCTGCCGGCGCATGTGTCGCGCGCGGAATCCTCCAGCAAGGATGATCGCTACGCAGAGCTTGAAGCACGCATCGAAGCGCTGGAGGGAATCGTGGCCGAGTTGCAGCTCAGGCTTGGCGCCAAGGATGTCGCGGAACCCCCGACGAGTCCGCAATAGCCTGCTCGTCATCCCGGCGAAGGCCGGGATCCAGCTCTTGCTCAATCTTCCGACGTGAAATACACCGAGGGAAACTCTGATTAAGTCGTCGTCCCGGCAAGCATTTTTCAGATCTTGCCTAGCTGCCGGCCACCCTGTTCAATGCAGCAACGAGCGCGCGCACCTGTTCCGCTTCGCTGCGTACTTCCCCGGCTGTCATGCCAGACAGATCGTTGCCGGCGCGCATGCGTGAAGGCAATTCGCGTTTCGCCGATGCATGAAATTCCCGCGCACCGGTCAGCGCTCGCAGTGACGCAATATTCTGCGCACTGACGCCGGCGCCCGGCATTACGCTGATGCGACCCGCTGCCTTTTCAACGAGCATCCGGATCAGCGCAGCGCCGGCGGGCGCATCGGCCTGCGCTCCGGACGTCAGCACGCGTTCGCAATGCAGCGCGATGATGTCCTCGAGCGCGGTTTGCGGATCACGGCTCATGTCGAACGCACGATGGAACGTCACGCCGAGCCCGCCGGCTGCCGCGATCAGCGCGCGGCAGCGATTCGCATCGACAGCTCCATTTTCATCGAGCGCGCCGAGCACGACGCCTTCGCATCCGAGCGAGACGCAAGTCTCGATGTCGCGCTGCATCGTTTCGAATTCACAGTCGCCGTAAACGAAATCACCGGTGCGCGGGCGTATCAGCACGTAGACCGGAATGCGGACGCGCTCGCGCGTCAGCGCGATCTGCGCGTACGACGGCGTGAGTCCTCCCACCTCGAGCGCGGCACACAGTTCGATGCGGTTTGCGCCGCCTTCTTGCGCGGCCAACGCGGACGCCAGGGAGTTGGCTGCGATCTCCAGTACGGGACTCTTGTCATCCATCATCAAACCTCAGCTGTTATTGCCGCGTCGGGCCCTCTCACGCTGGCGGGAGAGCGTTGCCCTCGAATCAATACACGCTCGCCGCTGGCAACAGCGCATCCTGCTTCTTCGCATCGCAAACCGCGTAGCTGAATCCTTTCTGCAGCGCGTACGCGCCGACGTCGCCGTTGCGCGCGATCGCGAGAAATCCGACCTGGATTTCCTTCGCCGATTTCGGATTGCGCTTGACGATGCGCATGACGGCTTCATGGCA
>DASRTK010000181.1:0-1661 GCA_035655975.1 Rudaea sp. | reverse complement strand
CAGCACCGAGCAGGCGTTGTTTCAAAGCAGAATCCATCGGCAACCTCATCGGCAACGCCGCCATTATACCTGCGCCCGCCTCGCATCAGGGCTGAATGACGTAGACGCTGAATGAGATTTCCGTCGCGTGCGCTGGGTAGCGATCGCGGCGACGCCGTGATTCCGCGGCGTCAGATCTTCGCGCCTGCATCCAGAACGTCGAGCGCCGCGGCGGCGACGTAAAACGAGCCGAAAGCGACGATGCGATCGCCCTCGCCTGCGCGCCGTTGCGCGGCTGCCAGCGCTTCGCACGGATTGGCGTGCGTCTCGAGCGCCACAGTCGGTGGTGCGGCTGCGGCGAGTCTCTCGCGCAGATCGGCGACGCGCAGGCCGCGTGAAGTCAGGATGTCCAGTCCGGCGAGGTGCCAGCGGTCGATTCGCAGCGACAGCGGAGCAACGATGCCGCCGACGTCCTTGTCGGCCAGGGCGCCGAACACCGCGAACGTCCTGCCGCTGATCGGATTTTCTTCGAGCCACTTGGAAAGCACGCCGGCCGCCTGCGGATTGTGTGCCACGTCGACGATGATTTCGGCAGTCCCGGGACGCGCGAAGCGTTGCAGCCGGGCCGCCAGTCGCGCGGTGCGCACGCCCGTTGCCATCGCAGACGGATTCCAGCCAATGCGTTCGCCCAAGCAATGAAGCGCTGCGATGGCCGCGGCCGCGTTGCCGGTCTGGCAGGGCGCCGCCAGCATCGGAGCCGGCATGTCGATGATCTGGTCGCCGGATCGCCATTGCCAGGCAGAAACCTGCACGCTGAAGTCGTAGTCGATGCCGAGCCGGCGCACATCGGCACCGATTCGGGTCGCTTCCGCCAGCAATCCCGCCGGCGGTTCGCGCATTCCGAGAATCGCTGGCCGCGCGGCGCGGAAGATGCCGGCCTTCTCGTAACCGATGCTGTCACGATCGTTGCCAAGCCAGTCCTGGTGATCCAGGTCAATCGTCGTGACTATCGCAGCGTCAGCGTCGACGATATTGACCGCGTCCAGGCGCCCGCCGAGGCCGACCTCGAGCACGGCGACATCGAGCCTGTTCTGCGCAAAAATCCACATCGCCGCCAGCGTGCCGAACTCGAAGTAAGTCAGCGCAATCTCGTCGCGCGCAGGCATCAGGCGCGCTGCCTCGATGCGCTCGAAGGCGTCGATCAATTCGCTGTCGCTGGCCTCGCGTCCGAGAAGACGGACGCGCTCGTTGTAGCGTTGCAGGTGCGGCGAGGTGTAGCAGCCCACGCGCTTGCCCATCGCGATGAGCATTGCTTCCAGAAACGCGACCGTCGAGCCCTTGCCGTTCGTTCCGCCGACTGTGATGACAATGGGGGCTGGCGGAGTGCTGCCGAGCCGTTGCCAGACCTCGCGCACGCGCGCCAGACCGAGCTCGATGCTGCGTGGATGGATGCGCTGCTGGTAATCGAGCCAGTCGTCAAGGGTTTTCTTGCGCGCGTCGTTGTCCATGGAAAGGCGCGGTGAAGTGCGCGCATAGTGGCGGGCAACGGAGCGGATAGCAATGCCCGAGCGGGTGACGCGCGTCCGCGCTTTAAACCATGGCGCCGTTACGCCGCCTTGGACGCACGCGTCAGCAGCGCAAGCAGTGCCGCGACTTTGTCGCGCATCTGGCGGCGATCGACG
>DASRTK010000180.1:0-4618 GCA_035655975.1 Rudaea sp. | reverse complement strand
GCGGTCGTGGTCGGTATCGCAGGCGAATGCGACGTCGTAGCGGTCGCGCAGGCCGATCAGGCGCTGCATCGCATACGCAGACGACGGATCCATGCGAATCCGGCCGTCCCAGTCCAGCGTCATGAAGCCGAACCTGGCATCGACGTCTTCGCTGACGACAGCGAGGTCGAGTTTATAACGCTCGGCGATCGGCGCCCAATAGCGCACTCCGGCGCCGCCCAGCGGATCGACCGCCATGCGGATTCCGGCGCTGCGAATCGCCTCGAAATCGATGACGCTGCCGAGGTCGGCGACGTAGGCGTGGAGAAAGTCGTGCTCGTGCGTCGTCGCGGCGCGGCGGGCACGCGCGAACGGCGTGCGCCGCACGCTCTCGACGCGGCTTTCGAGCAAGAGGTTGGCGCGCGCCTCGATCCATCCGGTGATTTGCGTATCGGCCGGACCGCCGTTCGGCGGGTTGTACTTGAAGCCGCCGCTCTCGGGCGGATTGTGCGATGGCGTGATGACGATGCCGTCGGCAAGTCCCGCGCTGCGCGCGCGGTTGTAGACCAGAATCGCGTGCGAGACTGCCGGCGTCGGCGTGAAGTTGTTGTCTGCGGCGATCATCGTTTCGACGCCGTTCGCAGCCAGTACCTCCAATGCGCTTTCGAATGCCGGTTGTGAAAGCGCGTGCGTATCGATGCCGATATATAACGGCCCGTCGAAGCCTTGCCGCTTGCGGAAGTCGCAGATCGCCTGGGTGATCGCCAGCACATGCCATTCGTTGAACGTGCGATCGAACGAACTGCCGCGGTGCCCGGACGTGCCGAACGCCACGCGCTGTGCCGACACTGCAGATTCGGGCCGCAGATCCGCGTATGCGGCGACCAGCGCAGGCACGTCGACCAGCAACGACTTCGGCGCAGCTTTTCCGGCGAGCGGACTGATCGCCGTGCTCATGCGCGGGCTTTCCGCACTCGCCGCCGGTCGCGAGCCGATGCTGGTGCTGGCGTTACGGCACTGCTCACTGGCGTGCTCCTGCCATCGGCGTCACACGACTTTCCTGAGCGGCTCCTTCGCCGGCTCGCCCTTCTTGCCGAGTTCCATGAGCAGGGTGCTGAGATCTTCGGCATGCTCTTCTTCCGAGGCGAGAATCGATTCGATCATGCGACGCGTGGTTGGATCGTCATTGCCGAGATAGGCGATGATATCGCGGTAGCTGTCGATGGCGATGCGCTCGGCGACCAGATCTTCTTCGAGCATCTCGACGAGGTCCTTGCCTTCGACGTAGTCGGCGTGGCTGCGCGCCAGCAGGGTGTTCGGCGAAAGATCCGGCGCTCCACCGAGCTGCACGATGCGCATTGCCAACTGGTCGGCATGTCCCTGCTCTTCGTTGGCGTGCTCGAGGAATTCCGCCGCGACGCTCTTGGCGTGAATCCCCGAAGCCATGTAGTAGTGGCGTTTGTAGCGCAGGACGCAGACGATTTCGGTCGCCAGTGCGTCGTTGAGAATCTTGATGACGGCGTTGCGGTCGGCCCGATAACCTTCGGTCACCGATCCCTGGTCAAGATGCGACCGGGCATGCGCGCGGATCGCCGCGATGTCGCTGACGAATTCCTTCTGGGTTGCCATGGAGAACTCCTTGAGTCGTGGTCGGGATGGCACGCGAAGACGCATGCCGTTCAGCCTCGCGCGCGAACCGGGCGCCGCGGAGCTGCCAGCGCTGACAAGCACGGGTGCGCACGTTCGCAGACAGCGCGGCGGTTGAATGCACCGCGCGTCATATCCGGTCAGCTTGCCTGCTGGTTGGCCAGTTCGAGCTTGCTCATTGCCGACTTGACGGTTTCATCATGCACGGAATTGGCAGTCTGCTCGCACGCTGTCTTTGCATCAGCGGGCTGCTGCTTGCACTTCTCGATCGCGATCGCCAGATCGCCATCGGCGGCGGCGATCGTAACGTCGTAGTCGGCCTTCGCCTGTTCTTTCGACTGCTTCGCGGCCGCCTTGTTCACTTCGCGGTTTGCATCCGCGTGCGCGTCGGCTACTTTTGCGCTGCCGTCCTGCTGCGCTTTTGCCAGGTCGCGGTTTGCGGCATCCACGGCCGGCTGCGCATTCTGTTGAGCCTTGGCCACATCCGCGGCGCGATCGTGCGCCGCCTTGTCGACGCTTTCCTGCGTGGACTTGCCGCACGCGGCGAGCGCGACGACCAGACTCGCTACGAGAATCTTCGATGCAATATTCATGAGAGGTACCTCTGTGGATGCGATGGATGGGTGATCATGAGCTTGCAGCAGGAGCGACGGCGATTCATCGAGCCGTTGGCCGCGCATCTTGCTGCACATGGCGAGGGCACAGCATCGCAATCGATTGCTGCGCGGCGGGATTGGTCAAGCTTACCGAGGGGACCTTCGCGGGTCTGTACGTCAGCGCACCTAAGGGGGAAGGTGCCGACTGCAGGCGCCGGAGCTCCTGCGAACAGCGCAGCTGGCCCGAAGGGCGAGCGCCATGACCGTGCGAGTCAGGCGGATGGGGGCAATCGCAGCTGGAGACTGACAATCTGCTCGCGATCAAACGTTCCAGTCCACTAGCCGGCGTGCGTCGCCGGGACGAGAACTGCCCGATGGATGTCGCTGCGAAGGTGTCCATTCGCAGGGAACGGAGAAGCGCGAGGCACCAGTCTGGAATCCCCCGCTTACGGGGAAACATCGGCAGGATTGCAGCGGAGCTGCCCGAAGGGTGAGCCACGAGCATGTGGCGACTACAACGTGGCGGCAGCCGGAACGGGGCGCTCCGCGCGAAGGCCTGGACGTACTTCTGCTTGAACGTTACAGCTTGCTAGTGGTGCCTGCCGCCCGATCCCAGAATACGGTCGTACAGCTCGTTCGCCGCGAAGTAGCAACCGCACGAACGCGCCTCCAGGCCCTTGCGGTCGAGGACCGTGATCTCGCCGCGGCGGTAGCGAATCAATGACTGCCTTTGCAGGGACGCCGCAGCCTTCGTTATACCGACGCGACGCACGCCGAGCATGTAGGCGAGAATCTCATGCGTGGCGTGGAAATGCTGCGAATGCGAGCGATCGTGCGTCATCAGCAGCCACCGCGCCAGGCGCGCCTCGACGACGTGGAAGCGAACGCAGGCAGCCGTCTGCGCGATCTGCTGCATCTTGACGTATGCGTAGCGGTTGAGGCGGCGCCGGAGCGCCGGGTCGCGCTCCAGTTCGCGCCGGAACGACGCCGCGCTCATGCGCAGTGCCATTCCGGAACCGTGCACGAGATGGTGTAACGGCGAAACTGGCGCGCCGAGCAGAACGGATATTCCGACCATGCCTTCGCTGCCGACCAGAACGACCTCGAGCCCGGCGCATGCGTCGAGCGGAGTGACCAGGGAGATAAAACCGGTGGTCGGAAAATACACATGGCGCTGCGGCGTTCCGGCTTCGTGCAGGACTTCCGAGGATGCAAGTTCGACCTCGTCGCAGCTGGCAAGTATCCGGCTGCGATCCTTCGCAGGCAGCACAGCCAGCAGACGATTGGCGGCAATCACGGCGTCCACGCGCGGCACGCGCAGTTCCCGTTACGCAGCGCAAGCCGGCATGCGGCACGATCGCGGCACGCTGCGCCCCCGGTTGCAATGCGCGCCATCGATTGCTTCACGCCGCGGTGACGTCCGGCAGCAGGCGATCGAATTCCTTCTTCACGACCTGATAACACTCGCAAGCCTGGTCTTCGAGCCGCGGCCGGTCGAGCACGGTGATCTGTCCGCGGCTGTAGTTGATCAGCCCGGCCGTCTGTAATTTGCCCGCCGCTTCGGTCACGCCTTCGCGGCGCACACCGAGCATGTTGGCGATCAGTTCCTGGGTCATCGTCAGCTTGTTGGTCGGCAGGCGGTCGAGGCTCAACAATAGCCAACGGCACAACTGCTGATCGACCGAATGGTGCCGATTGCACACTGCGGTCTGCGCCATCTGCGTCAGCAACGCCTGCGTGTAGCGCAGCAACAGATGCTGCAAACCGGCGGCACGGCGAAATTCCTCCTTGAGGATCTGCCCTTTCAGCCGATAGGCATGACCGGCGCTCTGCACGACCGCGCGGCTCGGTGTCGTCTCGCCGCCCATGAACAACGCGACACCGACCATGCCTTCGTTGCCGACCACGGCGATCTCCGCCGACGCGCCATCCTCCATGACGTAGAGCAGCGAAATGATCGATGTCGTGGGGAAATAGACGTAACGCAACTGACTGCCCGACTCGTACAACACGTTGCCCAGCGGCATTGGCACGAATTCGAGATGCGGCAACAAGCGCTCTGCTTCGAGCGCCGGCAGAGCGCGCAACAGATGGTTCTGGAGCGGGTCGTTGGAACCGCCCATGGCTGCCATCGGTTTCTTGCGCACCGCCTGTTTCTTCGTCGACACCGGCATGAACTGTCCTCGCGCTAGGTTAGACAATATAAAAGCAAAATAGGTGCACGTATGTTCGCCAGCGTACACAAACAGCGTTGTGTTCGACAGCGTACGGAAAAACCTGCCGGATTGGCACAGAGTTCGCGACGCGCCGATGGAAAGACTAGCGCCAGGAGCTGGGGGCAGCGCCTTGGCGTCGGTACCGAGCACGACCCCGGTCGGGGCGCCCAGAGACTCCCC
>DASRTK010000179.1:0-5060 GCA_035655975.1 Rudaea sp. | reverse complement strand
TCGCTGGCGCCATGCCCGGCATCGGGATCGTCGAGAAAATCCGATCCGGCCGCTTCAGCATCCTCGCCGGCCTGCTCCGCGTCGGCCGCAGGCGCGCCGCGCTCGCTGCGTTCGACCTGTTTCTGCCAGCGCGTCTTGATCGGGTTGGCCGATTCGGCCGACTCCGCGGCCAGAACGAGCGAGGTCTTGGTAGCGTCGGGCAAATCCGCCCAGTGGCAATTTTCGATCGCCCCGGCCAGCGCATAGAGCAGGTTCAGGCTCGGGCGGAAGCCGGCGCGCTTGACCTTCATGAACGCCTCGACCGGACCGAGCCGCTGCAGGTCTTCCTGCGTGCGCACGCCGACCTGGCGCAGCCACGCGGCGGACTTCGGTCCGACGTTGCAGATCTTGTTGCTGTCGTCTTTGGCCGCCATCCTCAAACCTCTCCGTTCGCGCGTCAGGCCGCGCGCAGCGATTCCACGAATATTCCGGCAAGCCGTTCCATGCCGGCACGATCGGCCTCGTCGAAACGCGCGAGGCGCGGGCTGTCGACATCCCACACGCCGATCAGGCGTTCGCCGTCGTACAGCGGCACGACGACTTCGGAGCGTGAGGCCGAATCGCACGGGATATGACCCGGGAACGCGTCGACGTCGGCGACGAGCTGGGTTTGCCGCGTCGTCGCCGCGGTGCCGCACACGCCCTTGCCGAGCGCGATGCGCACGCAAGCCGGCTTGCCCTGGAAAGGCCCGACGACGAGTTCGGCGCCATCGTAGAAATAGAACCCGGCCCAGTTCAGATCGGGCAGCGCGTGATAGACGAGCGCGGCAAAGTTCGCTGCGTTGGCGATGCGGTCGCGCTCGCCATGCAGCAGGCCACGCGCCTGCTCGGCAAGCTCGGCGTAAATCTCGGACTTGCTGGCGGCCTGGATTGGAGCAGCGTTGAACATCATGCTTTCCGCTGGCGGACTTGCGCATATTCTAGCCGGTAGCTTCGCGCTTTGCCGGGCCTTATGCTGGCGCGGTTTCCCTTGCACCCGTTTCGCCATGACCCCGTCGCGGTCCGCTCCGACCGACAGCCTGCGCAAGCGCCGCCAGCAACCGGCGCAGCCTGGCGAGTTCGCGCATGCCTCGTTCACTGAGCGCCTTATCAGCGCATGAGCACGGGCGTGTTTGTTACTGGCACGGATACCGGTATCGGCAAGACGGTGGTGTCCGCGGCCTTGCTCGCAGCCCTGAACCGGGGCGGTATCCGCGCCGTAGGCATGAAGCCGATCGCCAGCGGCTGTGTCCCGACAGCGCATGGTTGGCGCAATGCGGATGCCGAAGCGCTGATCGCCCAAAGCGCCGTCGCTCCCGACTACGCCTTGGTCAACCCGTATGCCATGCCCGAGGCGATAGCTCCGCACCTCGCCGCGCGCGCGGGTGGCATCGAAATCCGCCTCGATCCCATCCTTGCTGCGTTTGTCTCATTATCTACAATTGCAGATTGCATCATCGTCGAAGGCGTCGGCGGCTGGGCCGTGCCGCTGTCGCCGACGTTGATGCAGGCCGACCTGGTGCGCGCTCTGCGGTTACCGGCAATGCTCGTCGTCGGCCTGCGCCTGGGCTGCATCAATCAGGCGATTCTCAGCGCCCGCGCGATCGTGGCCGATGGCTGCAGGTTGATCGGCTGGATCGGCAACCCCATCGACCCGGACATGGCGTGTGTCGAAGGCAACCTGGCGACGCTGCACGAGCGCCTGCCCGCTCCGTGTTTCGGTGTCCTGCCACACGACCCGCAGCCAACACCGGCACGGCTTGTCCCGCATCTGGAAGCTGCGGTGGACGCACTGCGGCGTGAACCGCGCTGCGCATGAGCGGTTCGCCGCCGCGGCCAGCCCATGCTGCGGGATTCATGCCGCAGGTCTTCGCGCTGATCGGATTCGCCTTGTACGCGTGGTGCTTCTATCCCGGTGCAATGTCGCCCGATACCGCTTACGCCTGGTCGATGGCGCGCGGCAGTGAGACCAACAATGTCCAGGGAGTCGGACTCGTGTGGTTGTTTCGCCTGACTGATCCGTGGCTTCCCGGCCCGGCCGGGCCGTTCCTGTGTATACAGGCGCTGTTCTGGGCCGGGCTGGCGTTGATCGCCAGCGAGTTGCCGATACGCCCGGCGGCCCGCGTGCTCGTGATGCTGGTCGCCGCCGCGGCGCCGGTGTGCTTCGTCCTGCTGTCGCATGTCTGGAGCGACGTCGCGCTGATGGCAGCGCTCAGCGCGGCTGCGGGCATGCTGCTGCGCTATCGCCGGCAAGGCCACAGCGCATGGCTGGTCGGCGCCGTGCTGCTGCTGTGGTGGGCGCTGACCCTTCGCCACAATGCGCTGCCGGCCGTCGTGCCGCTGTTTGCCTATGCCGTATACGTGTGGACGATGCAGCAAAAAATACTTTTCTCGAAGGCACGCGGTTGGCGTGCCGTCACGGCATTGGCGCTGGCGAGCGCTTTGTGGCTGAGCAGCGCGGCACTCGACCGCGCCGTCGACCACCGCGTAAACGCCTTGCCGTCACTGGCGCTGTGGGACCTCACTGCCATCTCTCTGAAGGCCGGTAGCGTGCTGCTGCCAGCCGACAGCCACGGCCCCGGCCTCGACCTGGACGATCTGCGCCAGGCCTACACGCCTTACATGAACCTGTCATTGTTCATAGGCACGCGCGCCGGCATCGGCGCCCCGTTCCTCGATCCGGCCGATCCGCGCAACGACGAGATCCGCGACGCCTGGCTGGCCGCTATCCGCAACAACCCCGGCGCGTACCTTGCCCATCGTTGGCGGCTGACCCGGGCGCTGTTCGGCACGCGGCTACTCGAGTGGCCGCACGAATTGGTCTACGTCGATGGCGAGACCGCCTTCGGCACGAACCCGCCAGTCGCGCCGAACGGGACGGCGCTGCATGCCTTGATCGTGCGCGCCTTCGAGGCAGCGCGCGCCACACCCGTCCTGGCGGCATGGCCGTACCTGTTGCTCGCGCTTGTCGCCATGCTGCACGCGTGGCGACATCGCGGGAGTGCGAACGCACAAGCCGCGTTCGCGGTGCTTTCCAGCGGCCTGCTCTATGCGGCACCGCTGCCCTTCATCGCCCCGTCGGCCGAGTTGCGTTATCTCGGCTGGACCTGTCTTGCCGCGCTGATCGGCGCGGCGCTCGCATTTACCAGCCGCCCGGCTACTGGGCCTTCGGTCGCATATCCGCCGGCGCCTTGACCGGATCGGCCTGACGCGGGGCCAGCACCGGCGGATTGGCCTGCACCTTCTGCATGATCTCGGCGATCGCGCGATCGAGCTGTGGGTCCTTGCCGTGGATCGTCGAGAACACGTCGTTGTCGACTTCGATGTCGGGACTGACGCCCTCGCCTTCGACGTGGTAGTTGCCCTGCAGGTCGGCGATCGCGACAAACTCGGGCACCTCGACGTTGCCGCCGTCGATGACCGGACCGTAGTCGCTGATGCCGACGACGCCGCCCCAGGTGCGCTTGCCGATCGTCGGACCGAGCTGCGCCTTCTTGAACATGTAGGCGAAGATGTCGCCGTCGGACGCGGTCGATTCGCTGATCAGCGCGGCCATGTAGCCGTAGAACGCGGTCGGCGGATAGGTGCCGGTCTCGCTCGTGTTGCGATCGAAGTTGAGGCCGAGCACCTTGCGCTGCAGGCGCTCGATAATCATGTTCGAGACGTTGCCGCCGCCGTTGTCGCGCGCGTCGACGACGAGGCCCTGCTTGCGGATCTGCGGATAGAACCACTTGATGAATTCGCGGATGCCGTCGCCACCCATATCCGGGATGTAGACGTAGCCGAGCTTGCCGCCGGATTTTTCCTCGACGTAGCGGCGGTTGTGCTCGACCCAGGCGTAGTACTTCAGGTCGGTCTCGCTCGCGATCGGCTTGACCAGCACGTTGCGCGCGCCGCTGCCGTCGGCCTTTGCGCCGACGCGCAGTTCGACAGGCTGGCCCGAGGCGATCTGCAGCAGCCGGTACGGGTTGTCGCTCGCGCGCAGTTCCTGGCCGTTGACCGCCAGGATGTAGTCGCCGGCGTGCACGTTGGTGCCGACTTCGGTCAGCGGCGAGCGGTAGCGCTCCTCGTCGTTCTCCCCGGCCATGATGCTGGCGATGCGGTAGCGGCCGGCGGCCTTGTCTAGTTCGAAGCGCGCGCCGAGCAGGCCGACGTTCGGCTTCTTCGGCAACTTCAGGTCACCGCCACTGACATACGAATGCGAGTTGCTGAGTTCGCCGACCATCTGCCCGAGCAGGTAGTTCAGGTCGGAGCGGTCGCCGACCTCCTTGAGCTGCGGTTCGTACTTCGCGCGCAGCGCCTTCCAGTCGTAGCCGTTCATGTTGGCCGCGTAGAAGTAATCGCGGTAGCGGCGCCAGACTTCGCGGAAGATCTCACCGAATTCCTGGCGCGGGTCGCGCGTCATCTCCAGGCCCGACGTGCCGACCGTCTTGGCGTTCTTGCCGTCGCCGTCGACGTCGTAGACCTTGAACGTGCTGCCGTTCTGCACCATCAGCTTTTCGCCGTCGGCCGACAATGCGGCATTTTCCACGTCTTCGACCAGCGTCTTGTCCTTGCGGTCCTTGAGGTTGAACACGTGGATTTGCGGCTTGAAGCGGCCGTCGCGGCCGTAATAAAAGCCGTCGGACACCGTGTAGACCAAAGCCTTTTCGCTCGCCGCGAGCGTGGAAATGTTGTCGGCCTCGATCGGCACCCGGGTCACGCGCGAGGCAAGGCCGTCGAAGTCGATGCGCTCGACGACCGACTTGTCCTTCTTCGCCTTTTCGTCCTTGTCCTTGCCCTTGTCGGCATCGTCGCCGTCTTCCCTGACCTTCGCCTCGTCGTTCTGCACCGGAAACGGATTCGGGCCGTCCTTCTGCAAGGTCAGCGCATACACGCCGACGTTGCGGTTCGCGGCGAAGTTGAATTCGACCGCGCTGATCTGCGGCGCCCATTCGCGCGCGCCGAGGAAGTACAGGAACTTGCCGTCCGGCGAGAACGCCGGCGCGGCCTCGTTGAATGTCGGGTCGGTCACGCGCTCGCTCTTGCCGGTCGCCACGCTC
>DASRTK010000178.1:0-15980 GCA_035655975.1 Rudaea sp. | reverse complement strand
GAGGTTTTGGTCAGACTTCGCACGCCGCGATTTTATTTCGCTGGTCGTGTCGTGCACTCGTAAGCTGCTCGCGGCAACAGCGCTCTTGATCGCTGGTCCAACTTGCGCGGACACTCCGGCATTTGCCGTCGATCAGGTGGCGACCGGCGTATTCGTGCATGCCGGCCAGCAACTTCCACTCGACGCGCCGGGCCACGATGACATCGCCAACATCGGATTCGTCGTCGGCACGCGTTGTGTCGCCGTCATCGACACGGGCGGCTCGGTGCGGATGGGCCGGGCGTTGCGTGACGCAATCCGGCAGCACACGGCGCTGCCGGTCTGCTACGTCATCAACACGCACGTGCACGTCGACCACGTGCTCGGCAATGCCGCGTTCAGGCGCGACAAGCCGCAGTTCGTCGGTCATGCGCGACTCGGCGCGGCGCTCGCGCGAAGCCGCGACTTCTTTCTGCGTGAGTACGCTGGCGACTTCGACGCGCCGGCTGCGGCGGAGCAGATCATCGCGCCGGATCTGGAAGTAAAGGATACCGTCGAACTCGATCTCGGCGATCGCAAGCTGAGGCTGCGCGCGTGGCCGGCCGCGCACACCGATTGCGACCTGACTGTGCTCGACGAGACCAGCGCCACGTTGTGGACCGGCGACCTGCTGTTTCGCGAGCGCATCCCGGTGCTCGACGGCAGCGCGAAAGGCTGGCTTGCCGCGATCGACGAACTCGCAAAGATTCCGGCGAAAACCGTCGTGCCAGGCCACGGCAAAGTCGGCCACGATATCGCCGCGGCGCTCGCGCCGGAGCGCCGCTACTTGCAGGCACTTGTTACGGCGGTGCGCGCCGATCTTGCCGAGGGCAAGTCGTTGAATGATGCGGTCGTCGCGATTCAGGTTGCGGCACAGGAGAAATCCCACTGGCTGCTGTGGGACAGCGCGCACGCGCACAACGTCGCCCGCGTTTATCAGGAACTCGAATGGGAGTAGGGGGCGACGACGTTCATGCGAATGACCGCAGACGGTTCTTGCAGGCTGCGGCGCTTGCCGTGCTCGGCAGCACGCGGCTGGCTGGCGCCAGCGCGCGGCGCGCCCGTGTCATCGTTGCTGGCGGCGGGTTTGCCGGTGCGGCTTGCGCGCTGCAGTTGCGCCGGCTGGAGCCGGCAATTGAAGTCACGCTCATCGATCCGGAAGACCGCTACGTAACCTGTCCGATGAGCAACGCCGCCCTGGTCGGCTGGCGCAGCATGCAATCGCTGACGGTTTCCCGCGTCGGCCTTGCGCGCGCAGGCGTGCGCTGCGTCCGTGATCGCGTCGTGTCGATCGACGCGCAGACGCGGCGCGTGCGCCTGGCTTCGTCGAAGGACCTTGGCTACGACCGTCTCGTCGCTGCGCCGGGCATCCGCTTCCTGTGGGACAGGCTGCAAGGCTACGGCGAGGCGGAATCGCAACGCATGCCGCATGCCTGGCGCGCCGGCGCGCAGACCGACCTGCTTGCCGCCCAGCTGCGCGCCATCGACGACGGCGCGGTCTTCGCGATCTGCGTGCCGCCGGGATTGATGCGCTGTCCGCCGGCGCCGTTCGAGCGCGCGAGTGTCGTCGCCGCTTACTTGAAGCAGCACAAGCCGCGCTCGAAAGTGCTGATCTTCGATGCGAACAACCATTTTCCGAAACAGGACGTGTTCGCTGCCGCCTGGCAGGAACTCTATCCCGGCATGATCGAGTGGGTTCCCGCGACCGAGGGCGGCGCGGTCGAACGCGTCGATGCGCCGGGCATGACTTTGTATACATCGCGCGGCGCGCAGCGCGTTGCAGTCGCGAACGTGATCCCGCAGCAGGCGCCCGGATTGCTTGCGGTCGACGCTGGGCTGGCCAGCGGCCACGGCTGGTGTCCAGTGAAGCCGGACACGTTCGAATCGACGCTGGTTGCCAACATCCATGTGATCGGCGATGCGTGCATTGCCGGCGCGATGCCGAAGTCGGCGTCCGCTGCGCACAGCCAAGCCGTGCAATGCGCGCGCGCGATCGCCGCATCGTTGCGCGAAAAGGAACTGCCTGCGCCGAAATTCGAAAGCGTTTGTTACAGCTTGCTCGGTCGCGACCGGGCGCTCTCGATCCATGGCCACTTCAGTGTCGCCGATGGCGAGATTCGACAGGCCGACGTGGCGCCAGACGCTGACTCGACCAATGCGCGGGCGCAGGCGCAACAGGCCGCGCGATGGTACGACAGGATCGTCGCCGAATCATTCGGGGGCTGACTTCAGTCGATGCTGCCGGCGGCGTAGTGCGCATCGTCGTCGCTGGTCAGAGCCGTTTCGATGCACAGCCTGATTGCTTCGATCATCGTCGGCAGCGCCATGCTCGGCGCATTGTCGTGGCGCGCTGCCTGCTGCGGCAGGTAGGGCACGTGCACGAAGCCGCCGCGCGCGTGCGGCTTGTGCGTGGAGAGGTAGTGCACGAGGCCGAAAAACACCTGGTTGCAGACGAACGTGCCCGCGCTGTGCGACAGAGCCGCCGGAATACCCGCGGCATGCAGCCGCAGCAGCATCGACTTGAGCGGCAAAGTGGAAAAGTACGCATTCGGCCCGTCGCGGACGACCGGCACGTCGACCGGCTGGTCGTCGGCGTTGTCGGCGATGCGGGCGTCGATGAGATTGATCGCGACGCGCTCGAGCGAAATCTGCGAGCGCCCACCCGCCTGGCCGACGGCCATGACCAGCGCCGGCCGGTGCTGCCTGAGCAACGTTTCGAGCACCGGCAGTGAGCGCGCGAACTCGGTCGGCAGCGCGGCGCCGACGATGTGATGCCCGGCAACGCGCTTGCGATCGAGAGCACGCGCGATGGCCAGTGAAGGATTTTCCGGTTCCCCGCCGAATGGCTCGAAGCCGGTAAGCAGCACGGTGTGCGCAGTCGTTTTCATCGGAAGGCGAGCCAGTCGAGCAGCAAGAGATTGGCCGCGAACAGCACGACGGCGGTTGGCCACTGCGCGCGGATCACCGCATTGGGATCACGCAGCTCGAGCAGCGCGACCGGCACGATGTTGAAATTCGCCGCCATCGGCGTCAGCAGGGTACCGCAATAGCCGCACAACATGCCGAGCGCGCCGACCACCGCGGCATGCGCATGATGCTGGCCGATCAGCAGAGGCAGGCCGACGCCGGCCGTTATGACCGGAAACGCCGCGAACGCGTTGCCCATGATGATCGTAAACAGTGCCATGCCAAGGCCGTAGGCGAGCACGCAGGCGTCCGGCGACTGTGTCGGGATTGCGGCCGAGACGATCTGCGCGACCGCGTCGCCGACTCCGGTCTTGGCAAAGACGGCACCGAGTGTCGCCAGCAGCATGGGCAGCAGCGCCGCCCAGGACAGGGCGTCGAGCAGGCGCGAACCTTCGCGAAACGCGGCCAGCGGCGTTGCGCGGGTCAACGCCATCGCAGCGATCGCCGCGATCACGCAGGCGACGCCGAGCACGACCAGCGTCGTCTGGCGCGTATCGAATACGTCGAGATTCGCTTCCTTCAGATATGGCAAGACGAGTACAAGCGCGAGCGTAACGAACGGAATCGCCAGCGCCGGCAGGAACAGCTTGTTTCCGAGCCGCTCGGCACTGGCGCGACGCTGCGGAAGGTCGTCGCCGCTGCTGGGGCGGCGCTTCAGTGCGCCGGATCCGGCAATCAGTGCGAGCGCGATGACGCCGATGCCGCAGAGCTGCGCTGGCAGCGGGTTGCCGGCTGCCGCTGCCGCCTCGATTGCATCGCCGCCGAAAAAGCATGCCGAGAGAATCGCCCAGAAAGCTGCCGACGCGTAGCGGCGCGAGGCCAGGTCGAACGCACTCGCGGCGAGGAACAACGCGCCGCACAGCCAGTAGACGTACTCAATGCGCAGCATCAGTTTCGTCCTGGGCGATCTGCTCGTGTCTTCGGATTGCGGCAAGACCGCGGTCGCCGGTTCGCACGGCTTTCGCGATGCCGCGCTGGAACCAGGCAATGCGCAGCGCGTGGACCACGAACGCGGCGATAGCCGTCGGCAGCGCCCAGATGGCGATGCTGCGCGGATCCATCTCGATGCCGTGCTGCGAAAAAAATGCCTGGATCAGCAAGACGCCCCCGAACGCGATGAACACGTCCTCGCCGAAAAACAGGCCGACGTTGTCTGTCGCCGCGGCCAGTGCCTTGATCCGCTCGCGCTCTTCGTCGTCGAGTGCCGGGTCGATCTTGCCGGCGGCGGCTTCGGCCATTGGCGCCAGCAACGGCCGCACGGTCTGGGCATGGCCGGCGACGTTGGTCAGGCCGAACATCGACACGATCTGGCGCAGCCCGAGGTAGGCGATCAGCAGCCGCGCGAATGTCAGGCGCCGCAGTCCGAGGATCCACGCGTGCGCACGCTCGCGCAGGCCGGCGCGCTCGAGTAAACCAATCGTCGGCAGCGTCAGCACGATCACGAGCAGCGTGCGGTTCGAAACGAACGAGCGTCCGAGCAGCGCCAGCAGATCCGGTACGGCCAAGCCAGCCAGCAACCCGCTCGCGATTCCGGCGACGACGACGACGAGGGCGGGATTGAGGCGCCAGGCGAAGCCGGCGACCACGATTGCGACGCCGAGCAATGGCCAGTAATTCATGCGTGCCTCGGATGCAGTGCGCGCTATTGTGGGTCAGCGTGCGGGTTCCGCCAAGCCCGCCGGTTGCGGCGGCATCCGGTCGAGCGGCGTTGCATTTTGGCTCAGCGGCAATCACATCAGCTCGAATCCGAACGCCGATATCCCTGGCTGTCTCGCCAGCGCGGAGCCTGGCGCACTTGTGCCTTGGCCCGTAATCGCAAATCGCGAACGTTGTACTACCAGTAACACGGCACTCGCGCGTGCGCGAGCTTCACCACACGCGGCAGCCGTGGGCCGCGCGCTCGACTGAGGGTACGACAATGCCGCAGATCAACGAAATCCCGGATAACGCCGCCACTTCTCTTGCCGGCGACGCGCAAAAACGCAAATTCCTCAAGACGCTCGGAGGCGCTGGACTCGGCTTGGGTCTCGGCCTTGCGGCGCCCGGCACGCTTACCTCCGCGCTCGCGCAAAGCGCGACGCTGAGTTCTCGCCCGCGTGGCTATCAGCGCCGCCAGGCTGCCTTCCAGGCGCGGCTGGACGCCGCTCAGCTGCAGAGCGGCAACTTCCACAACAGCCAGGACAAGAATTCTGATGACCTTCTGCCCGGCTACGTCGGCTTGTTCACAAAAGGATTGCCGCACAACGATCTGGGCGAAGTCGACAGGAATGCCTTCGGAGCGTTGTTGACCGCGTTGGCGAGCGGCGCATCGTCCGATCTTGCCGCCGTGCCCGTGGGAACGCCCGGAGCACGCCTCGTAAATCCGCGCGCCGGGTTCAACTTCAGCCTGATCGGGCAGGACGCCCAGGGACTGGTAGTCCCGGCCGCGCCCGGCTTCAGCAGCGCGGAAACGGGCGCGGAGATGGTCGAGGCCTATTGGGCGGCGATGACCCGTGACGTGCCCTTCGTGAACTACGCAAGCGACGCGACCATCGCGCAGGCTGCGGCTGACCTGTCCGCGCAGCCGGGGTACACCGGTCCTGGCTCCGGTGCGGTCACCCCGGACAATCTGTTTCGCACGGATTTCCCGGGCGCGCTGGTCGGGCCCTGGCTGTCGCAATTCTTCTGGATGCCGCTGATCTTTGGCGCCTATTCGAACGAGCAGGTCCTCAAGCCGCCGCTTCCAGGCGTCGACTATTCAACGTCGTATGCCGACTGGCTGCTCAACCTGCGTGGCGGCGGTGGCGGCCCGACGGCAGCAGGAACGACACCGCGCTACATCAGCAACGCGCGAGATCTTTCGCGGGCGCTGCAACTCGACGTGCAACTGGGCGTGGGCTTCCAGCACGAGTTGCAGGCCCAACTCAATCTCAATCGCCTGCAGATGCCGCGCAATCCATCGCTGCCGGCGATCTCGCCGAACGACAATGCCGGATTCAACTTCTTCGGCGGCAGCATGTTCCAGTCCATGGTCGGAATGGCGTCCATGCAGGCGCTGCAATCCGTTTTTTGGCAGAAGTGGCAGGTCCATCGTCGCATCCGCCCCGAAGCCTATGCCGGACGCGTGCACAACCACATCATCGGAGCGGCGACGTATCCGGTGTCCGGTGACCTGCTCAACTCGGCGGCAATCGGCGCGACCTTCAGCCGCAACGGCACTTACCTGTTGCCGCAAGCCTGGAAGGGCGGCTGCCCGATACATCCGGCTTATCCTTCCGCGCACGGTGCCAACACCGGTGCGACCATCACACTGATCAAGGCGTTCTACGATGGCGCTGCGGTCCTGCCAAATCCGGTCACCGCAAACGCAGATGGCACCGCCCTGGTTCCGTATGCAGGTCCAGCGCTTACCGTCGAAGGCGAATTGAACAAGCTGGCGATGAACATCGGCATCAACCGGGTACAGACCGGCATTCACTACCGCAGCGATGCGGTGCAGGGCCTGCTGCAGGGCGAGCAAATGGCGATCAGCATCCTGCGCGAACTGAAGGGACTGTACGCGGATGCTTTCAGCGGTTTCGCTTTCCGTCGCTTCGACGGTACTGCGATCGTGGTGTGACGATCGCCTGCCGATTTGCCTGACCATGCGTTCGAAGAAGACAAACGGCGCCGCGTGCGCCGTTTGCCTCTTTTGCGGCAATGACATGGCGTGAACGCATCGGCGGCATGGCCGCTGTGCTCGCGCAGCAGACCGATTTGCCCGGCATGCCTGCCAAACCTCGAAGATCACCTGGGCTCATGCTGCAGCGCGAGATCACCGAGCGTTCAAATACCCCGTCCGGCTCGCCTCCGGCGCTGCGCTGATCGCCGGCAGCAGCCGTGGGTTCCAATCGCACGATGCCTGTTTCGGGAGGCGAATTCCGGCGCATAATGAGGAGAGCAGGCTGGGGAGTCCGCTCTGGAATGAGTCGCTTCGACACGACGCAGTGGAGCATGGTGCTTGGTGCGCAGGGCAGTGGCGTTGATGCCCGCGCCGCACTGGAGTCGCTTTGCCGCACGTATCGGCCGCCCGTGCTCGCCTACATCTGCGGTCGCGGATATCCAAGCGACATCGCCGAAGACCTGACCCAGTCGTTCTTCGCGCGCTTCCTCGAGCTTGGCCACTACGCCCAGCCTGATCCGTCACGTGGCCGCTTCCGCGCCTACTTGCTGACGTCGATCAAGCATTTCCTGATCAACAGCGAGGTCGAATCGCACCGGGTCAAGCGCGGCGGCAGGATTCAGTTCGAATCGATCGACGCCAATGCAGCGGATGCCGTGCTGCCGGCCGACGCCAACGATCCCGAGCACGCGTTCGAGCAAGCGTGGGCCTTGGCGGTCCTGGACTCTGCACTACGCCGCTTGCGCAAGGAAGCGCAACTCGCCGGGCGCGGAGAGTTGTTCGATCAGCTTCGCGATTTCCTTGCCGAGCAGCCGGACGAGGAGGACTACGCGCGGGTCGCGGCCGCGCTGAACATGCGCCGCAACACGGTTGCGGTTTCGGTGCACCGGCTGCGGCATCGATTGCGCACTCTGGTGCGCGAAGAAGTGGCCGAGACCGCGGCCGATCAGGGCGCGCTTGAACTCGAACTGCGCGAGTTGCGCAATGCGCTTGGCGAGGCATTCAGGTGAGGTGCGAGCCGCGCGGACCGTCGTGCGCCGAGGCCAGTGCGTAATCGGCGGCCGAAACCGCTGCATTGAGACTTGAAGTGCCATGCGAACGGGGAGCCGATAATGTCAGGGGATTCGCGCCAACAGTTCGAACGCACGCACTGGTCGCTGGTCATGCGCCGCGATCAGCCGTTGGCCACCGATGCCCGTGAAGCGCTGATCGAGCTTTGCCTGCGTTACTGGTATCCGATTTATGCCTACTTGCGCCACGCCGGCCGCGGTCCGGCGAGCGCGCAGGAGATCACGCGCAATTTCCTGCAGCATCTTTTCCGCCACTTTCGCGATGGCGGCACATCACTGGCCCAGGGCCGCTTCCGCCAATACCTGCTGGCCCGTCTGCGCGCTTTCCTCGACGACGAACAGCCGGTGGCCCCAGTTGTGGAAGTCGTCACGGAATTGATCGAGCCGCCGCCGGACCTTGAACTGAAATACCAGCGCGACAATGGCGGGGCGCAGTCGCCCGAGCAGGCCTATCAGCAGAGTTTCGCGCTCGAACTGCTCGCGCGTGCGTCCGATCGGTTGCGCGAGGAGGCGGGGCAGACCGGCCGACTCGACATGTACGACGCGCTGCAACCTTTCCTCGCGACAGACTTGCCTCCGGCAGAAGCGGACGAACTGGGGCGACGCTTCGGTACCCGATCCGTCGTCGTCGCGGTTGCGCTGCGGCGCTTGCGCCAGCGGTTTCGCGAACTGATCGACGCCGAACTGGCCGATACGGTCGCGTCGGCCGACGAACTCCTGGCCGAACAACACGCACTGTTCACCGTGTTGCGCGAGCGCGGCTGATGCCATGAACGACACCATGCGCGCCGCCGCGGGTCCTCTGCACAGGGGGAATTCCGTGCTGCCGCGCGGCGGTAACGTGCGACTGGCCGATCTGGCGTTCGGCAGCCTGAGCCTGCGCGCCGAAGAAGTGTTGACGGCCGAGGGACTCGATCGGGGCCGGCATCTTGCTTTCCTGCCGGCTGATGCGCTCGAACTCGATCTGCGCGATGCCGCGCAGCGCCAGTTCGGCGACTACGAACTCCTTGAACAGATCGGCGAAGGCGGCATGGGCGTGGTCTATCGCGCGCGTCAGATCAGCCTGGACCGTGAGGTGGCCGTCAAGCTGCTCTCCGCCGGGCCGTGGGCGTCGCGCGACTTCGTCGAGCGCTTCCAGCGCGAGGCGCAGAACGCCGCGCGCATGCAGCACCCGAACATCGTCACGATTCACGAAGTCGGCGCCGTCGACGAGATGCATTTTTTCAGCATGCGTCTGATTCGCGGATCGAGCCTGGCGCAAAACATACGCGAAGGCCCGCGACTGACACCGCAGCGGGTTGCTGCATTGATGCGGGCCATTGCCGAAGCGGTGGACTACGCGCATCGGCTCGGCGTGTTGCATCTGGATCTGAAGCCGGCGAACGTCCTGCTCGACGAAGCCGGCGAGCCGCACGTCGCGGACTTTGGGCTGGCGCGCCGACTTGAAGCCGGAACCGCCGCCGACAACACGGAGGTGTCCGGCACGCCGAGCTATATGGCGCCGGAGCAGGCGACGCCCGGCGCGCAGAAGATCACGACGGCAACCGATATATGGGGACTCGGCGCGATCCTGTACGAACTGGTGACCGGCAAGCCGCCGTTCGCCGGAACATCGGCTCAGGCCACATTGAAACTGGTTACCGAGGGCCAACTGCGCAACCCGAGGCGTTACGTGGCGGATCTGCCGCGCGACCTCGAGGCCATCATTCTCAAGTGCATGGCGCCCAGCGTTGCGGATCGTTACGCGAGCGCACGCGCGCTGGCTGACGACCTTACAAGATTCATCGAGGGTCGCGAAGTGCGGGCGCGGCCGCTCAATCGGGTGCAGCGCGTCTGGCGCTGGGCGCGGCGCGAACCAAAGTTCGCCGTCAGCGCGCTGCTTGCAGTGACTGCGCTCCTCGCGGGACTTGCGACCACCACCCAGCAGTGGCGGCGGGCGAATGCCAACGCCACCGCGGCACAGGCAAATGCGGCCCAAGCCCTGGCGAATGCGAGCGAAGCGCGATCGCATGCCGCGGAATCGAACGAACGGCTGTGGGCGGGTAGGCGCGACAGTGCCGTGCGCCTGATGCAGGACGGAAAGGGTTTCGAAGCGCTAGCGCCGCTGCTCGCCAACATCGAGGAACAGGAACAGGCAGGCACGGTTGATTCCGCCAGCGTCGAGCGCCGGGAATTCGGCATGGTAATGCGTCACGGCGTGACATTGATCGACCGCATGATCCTGCCGGACGCGCCGCTGCTCGCCGCCGGAATGAGCCCGGACGGCAGCCTGCTCGCGATTGGCCTGGGTGACATGACGGTCCGCTGGTACGACACTGCGACGCTGACCGAGCGTGGCCGCGTCGATGTGTCGATGATGCCCACGTCCGACGGCACGGATCGCCCGCCGCGCGTGCTGCGTTTCATCGACAACCATCGCCTGCGCGTCACGCTGGAATGGTTCGACTATCTTGCCGCTCCCGCCAGCGGCAATACCTACCTTGTGGACCTCGACAAGGCGGAGATAATCCAGTATCCGCCGCAATTTGCGGATCCGGCAGAGGGCTCTTACAGCGCAGACGGGCGCTATGCAGTGCTGCGGAACACGCGCGGCGAGGCGCAGCTTTGGCAGGTCGAACCCTGGAAGGCGCTGTCCAAACTGCGACGGGACCGCATGGCCGACCGGGAGGGTCTTGTCGGACATGACGCGCGCTATGTTGCGAACAAGGAAGATGACGTCGACCAGTTCTTGTCGCTGCTGGATCCGCGCAACCCTTCACGGACGACGAAACTGCCGCTGCAGGCCGCGGTAACGGCGTGGGCGGAGAACCGGTCAGGTTCGCTGCTGGCGATCGGCGATGCGAAAGGGAATCTGTTTCTGGTCGAAACCGCGACAGGCCGCCTACGCCAGCTTTCGGCACCCTCGGGACGCGAGGTGACCTGGGTTGCCTTCAGCGAAGACGATGCCTGGATCGCCAACGTGCGCCAGGACGGCGCCGCGTACGCGTTCGACGTTGCCACCGGCTATCCGCTGGCGTCCGGACCCATGCAGAACGAATTCGAAGCGCACGAGATTGCAATCAACCACCGCGAGCACCTGATCGTCGTCGGCGGACTCGGCGAGTCCGCGCTGTGGCGCCTCCCGGACCAGAGTGCCAATCCACGTCCGGCGACGCGCCTGATGACCGCTCCGACGCGAGCCACGCGCACCGGTACGAATGCGGTGGCTGTTGCGTTGGATGCGCGCATGTTGGCAACAGCCAGCATAGACGGCGAGGTTCGCCTGTGGCGCCTGCCCGCACCGACGCTTCAGGAGGCACGGGCGGCTGGCGATGAGGTGCCTGCCGGCCTGCATTTCGACGGACAACATCTCCCTGATATCGCCTACAACTACGTGCGTGTCGCGTCGGCGACAGGCGCACGCAACGGTCCGTGGCTGGCGCTGCCACAGCCGGTTGCGTTTGCGCAACTCGTCGCCGGGGGCAAGACGCTCATTGCCGCATCCGGTCATGAACTCCACGTCATCGATGCGGACGCGATGCAGGCGCGCCGAGCGCCAATCGACCTGCCCGCGAATCCGATGCGGTTCGGCGTTACCGACGACGTTGCCGTTCTGGCGTTCGGCACCAACAGTCCCGGCGGATTCAGGGAACGACTGGTCGGCTACGACCTCAAAACCGGCGCGAGACTGGGCGAGGCGACGGTGGCTGGCCCGTTGCGTCACTTCGACCTTTCGCCAGACGGCGCGAGGTTGCTGACGGTCGGGCCTGCCAGCGGCTCTACCGAAGTATTCGCGACCGCGACGCTGAACCGCATAGGCGCGTATCCGCATTCAGTGGCGCGGCCAGTCAAGTCGGCGGCGTTTGTTGCAGGGTCGGATTCGCTATGGCTTCTGGTTCGCGACGACGAGGACGTTACGGCGAACGATGTCGACCTGATTGTCTGGAATGCGCGGACCGGCGCGATCGAGGAGCGCCGCCACTTGGCAGGGCTGTCCCCTGTCGGCATCACGGCAATTGGCACGAAACCATTTCTGTCGACGAGCAACCGCGACCTGCTCGATCCCGGGACCCCGCAGGAAACGTCCAGCCCTCGGTTGACGCGCGGCGAAGCAACAGCCGTATTCGCCTTGAGTCACGACGGCCGTCTGCTCGCCCATACTTTCGGCTGGGAGGTTCAGGTCTACGACACGGCCACCTTGGCGCCGGTCGGCCCCCCGTTACCCTCCGGCATGAACAGCCACGCATACCCGCTCCAGCTCGCGTTTTCGCCCGACGATCATTCGCTGGTGGGGCGCCACGAGCGGTGGGTGCTCTGGCTGCTGCCTGCCGATGCGCGTGCGGTCGCCGACCTGCGCAGGGACGCCGCACTGCTCGGTCCCGCCGCGCCCGGACAGAATGTGCTTCAGGTGCCAAGCGCCGCCGAGCGGGCGCTCCTGCGGGCCGGCGATCCGGGACCGCCGGTCCGGGCCGAGAAGCGGCCCACAGCGACCGCCGCGCGTTTCATCGACGGACACCCGCTTCCGGCGCGTGATCCGAAAACAAGTCCGTTTCTCCTCGATCTGACCGAGGTATACACGGCATCGAGCGTGTCCCTCCCCGACCTGGCAACCAGCGAATTTGTCGGCGAAGACTTCACAGCGATCGCATCTGCCGGGCACGGTTTTGCATCTGGCGTCGCACGCATCGAGGGCGTGGATTACGACCTGCGCGGCGAGGTCGCACTAAATAGGAGGTCTCCATTCCGGGTACCCGCCAAGGGAATACGGGTTCCTTCCATGCCGATTGCTGCGTTTCACGTTCTGCTATACGCGATGCAGCCAACGGAGGTGCCTGAGGTTCGCGATTACGCTTATCTTCGCGTGCACTACCGGGACGGCAGCAGTGCGCGTTTGCCGATCCGTACCCAGCGCGAGGTGCCGGGCATGACCCCGCATGACGCGCCCACGCCAGTGGGCTGGGTGCGCGGGACTTTCCTGATGCTGATCGGAAAATCGCGTCAGGACCTGATAAGCAACCCGCGTTTGCCAAACCCGCATCCCGACAAACCAATCGCGACGATCGATCTCGAGGCAGCCGAGATCGGCTTTTCCTTTTCCCGACCGGTTTTCTTCGCAGTCACCGCCGAACCCGTAATCGCTGCCGCCGATAGCGGTAAGGACAAGGCAGGCAACCCAAACGCGGCACCCAAACCCAGTCACCCACCGTGAGGGCAAGACCATGAGCAAGCTCGGAACGACAGCGCTGCTGCTGGTAGTCGCAATTTCCGCCGCGGACGCGCAGGCCTGTGGCGAGGTGATGTACCGCATGGGCGGCGCATTGCGCTACCACGCGTTCATCACGCGCCATCCGGCGCAAATCCTGCTTTACCAAGGCCCTTCCGCACAACAGGTGAACAGCGCCGACGGCCAGCGCTTTCACGAGAACCTCGAGAAGGCCGGACACAAGGTCACGGTCGTTGACAGGCCCGACGCGCTCGCAAAAGCGCTGCGAGAGCGCTCGTACGACGTCATCATCACCTATGCCGCCGACCTGCCGGCGATCAGCGAACAGATCGCACATGTAACGCGCGAACCGGCGCTGATCCCGGTGTTCCAGCGCGGTGATCAGGACGCCACGCGCAAGCAGTACCCGCTGGCGCTCAACGACGATGCCAATCTCAACCAGTTCCTGAAGACGATCGAACAGACGATGAAGTCGCGGGGAACGTGATATGCACAATGACGGGGGAGAGGGGGAAGTCTTCGCTGAGGTTTGCCGCCGGGGAGCGGCGGCGATCCTCGTCCTGTTGGGGGCGGCTCAGGCGACGGACGCCGATGCGCAAGCGGGGCGGCGGCCGGGCGAAGGTCCGCCTCCAATCGAAGACGTGCTCGAGGGGAGCCCGCAGGGCCATGGCAATTTCTCGATTAGCTATCTCAATCACTTGGTGAACGGGTTTCGTGGGCCGGACGGCAACATCTCGCCGAATGCCGCTATTCGCAGCCATGCCATCGCTCTGTCTGTTGACTACAACATCACTGACCGGTGGACGCTGCATGCCGAGATCCCGTATATCGTCAATCGCTACCAAGGGCCCAACCCGCATTGTCCGACCGCCGCGCCGCCGCAATGCGCGAACATGCCCGCGCTTGCTACTCCGCATCCGGAATCGCAGTTCCTCGATGACGGTTCCTACCATGGAGCCTGGCAGGACTGGACATTGGGCGCAGCCTACAATGCCGACTTCGAAGGCTATTTCGTTACTCCGTACGTGACGGTTTATCTCCCCAGCCACGATTACACGTTCTTTTCCCAGGCCGCTGTCGGGTATGGCTTGCAGCGCGTCGAGTTGGGCGCGACGCTCGCGCACCAGTTCGATTTCACGCAGGTCTATTATCGCGTCGGCTATGGCCGAGTGTTTGCGGAGGAGACATTGGGCCAGAGCATCGACCACAACAAAGTCGATCTCGAACTCGGCTATTTTCTGAATCCGGCCTGGACGGTAAAGCTTTTCAGTACCGCAAAGAAGGGCAACGGCTACTTTGGCGGCTATGATCGTACTACCGAACTGTGGTACCACCACGATCAACGCGCGCCGCACAACTACGCATCAGTGGGGTTCGGAGTCGACTACAACTTCAACAAGTACACGCTCTCGTCTTCGGTGCAGAAAGAAATCTGGGGCCAGGTGATCTTCAACTTCCAATACGCATTCGAACTAAGACTGACGCGGTCGTTCTAAGTCCGATTCAGTCGAGGCCGGCTCGGCGTGTCGACGCCGGCGGCGGCGTCAGCCATTGGACGCAGCGCTACTGCGCAAGACAAATTCAGGCGTATGATGAATAGGCAGGTTCGGAAACAGGGTGGGGAGCCCGTTCTGGATGAGCCGTTTCGACACGACGCGCTGGAGTGTTGTTCTCGGTGCGCAGGGAACCGGGAATGAGGATCGTGCGGCCCTCGAGTCGCGCTGCCGCACGTACGGGCCGCCCGTGCTCGCCTATATCAGCAGTCGCGGCCACCGCTGCGATGTTGCGGAAGACTTGACCCAATCGTTCTTTGCACGATTTCTCGAGCGCGCCGACTACGCGGACGCCGACCCGGCGCGCGGCCGCGTTCGCGCGTACCTGCTTATGGCAATCAAGCACTTCCTGATCAATGCCGCGGCAGAAGCGCATAGGGTAAAACGCGGCGGCCGGATCCAGTTCGAATCGATCGGCACTGATCTGAGCGCCCTCGAAATCGAACTGCGCAGTGCGCTGCAATGCATTAGAACTCGCCGCCGCGTCGAAAGGCAGGCTCGGCGCGGCGTGTAATCGAGAGCGCAAACCCCTGCATTTCGACTTGAAGGCCATGCCGGACGCGAATGCGATGATGCCAAGCCATTCCCGCCAAAATTTTGGGCACACGCAGTGGTCGCTCGCAATGCGGACCGATGCGCCTCAAGGCGGCGACGCGCATGAGGCGCTGATCAGGCTGTGCCTGCGTTACTGGTATCCGATCTACGCGTATCTCCGCCGCTTCGGCCATGGGCCGGCAGCCGCGCAGGAGATCACGCGCAGCTTCCTGCAGCATCTCTTCCGGCACTTCGGCGATAGCGGCATGGTGGTGGCGCAGGGTCGGTTCCGCCAATACCTGCTGGCCCGGTTGTGCGCATTCCTCGTGAGTAACAGCCATGTGTCGCAGGCCGGCGAAGCAATCGCCGAGCTGATGGATCCGCCGCCAGATCTCGAGTTGCGCAACCAGCGCGACAATGCCGGTGCGCAGTCGCCCGAGCAGGCCTACCAGCAAAGTTTCGCACTCGAGCTGCTTGCCCGCGCTTCCTCGCGCTTGCGCGAGGAAGCGGGCCAGACCGGGCGCCTCGACATGTATGACGCGCTGGAGCCGTTCCTCTCAGCTGATCCATCGCCGGCGGAAAACGAGGAACTCGCCCGGCGTCTGGGCACGCGATCGGTCACGATCGCCGTCGCAGTCCGGCGCCTGCGCCAGCGCTTTCGCGAAGTCATCGACACGGAACTGGCGGACACGGTGGCGTCGGCCGACGAACTGCAGGCCGAGCAGCAGGCGTTGTACGCCGTGCTGCGCGAATGCGGGTGATGCCGTGAACGATACCGTCCGCTCCGCCAATCCTTTGCACACGAGCAACTCCGTGATGCCGCGCGGCGGCGGTCGCGGACGATTGGCGGATCTGGCGTTCGGCAGCCTGAGCCTGCGCGCCGCGGCGGCATTGACGACCGAGGGACTCGATCGGGGCCGGCATCTTGCTTTCCTGCCGGCTGATGCGCTCGAACTCGATCTGCGCGATGCCGCGCAGCGCCAGTTCGGCGACTA
>DASRTK010000177.1:0-5958 GCA_035655975.1 Rudaea sp. | reverse complement strand
ATGGGGGAGGGGTTGGGGAGAGGGTGAGCGCCTGCGCAAGCAGGCGCCTTCGGCGCCTCCCCCTCTCCCGCCGCGCTGCGCCGGGCAGGAGCCCAAGTGCCTCGACGGCCATGGATGGCCGAGAGAGGCCGCGCGGCGACCTCTCCCACGAGGGGAGAGGTACGTGGCCGCGTCAGCCATTGCGCTTCTCCCACTCCAGCGCGCTGGATCGCTGGCGCTCGAGATCGAGCGGCAGTTCCGCATACGTGTAGTCGAACATCGCTTCCGTCGGCTGAGATTTCGTTTCAAGGTATGCGTTGACTTCGGCATCGACTTTTTCCGCGCAATCGGCCTTCCACGCTTCCTCTTCTTTCTCGCTCCACGCCTTCTGCGCGATCAGATAGGCCTTGAGGCGTTTGAGCGGATCGCGCGTCCATGCATCCTTGACCTCGGCGTCGGCCCGATAGCGGCGCGCGTCGTCTGCGGTCGTGTGGTCGGACAGACGATAGGTAACCGCTTCGATCAGCATCGCCCCGTGCCCGTGGCGCGCGCGCTTGATCGCGTGATCGAGCGCGGCACGCATCGCGATCACGTCGTTGCCGTCCACTTGCAGGCTCTCGATGCCGGCGGCGATGCCTTTCTGCGCCAGCGTTTTTGCGTGGGTCTGCGATTTGCGCGGTATCGAAATCGCATACTGGTTGTTGACGATGACGACGACCAGGGGCAAGGTCATCGCGCCGGCGACGTTGATCGCGCCGTAGAAATCGCCTTTCGACGTACCACCGTCGCCGACGATGGTCACGGCGACGCGCGGTTCTTTTCGAATCTTGAACGCGAGCGCGGCGCCGGCTGCATGCAGGGCCTGCGTCGCGATCGGCACGCTCCAGGCGAAATCGTGTGCGGGACCGGAGAAATCGTTGCCACGTTCGTCGCCGCCCCAGTAGAGCAGCACTTCGCGCGGCTTCACGCCACGGTAGAACTGCGCACCGTACTCGCGGTACATCGGCGCGAGCACATCGTCTTCGGCCATCGCCGAGCCGATCGCGACGTGCGTTGCCTCCATGCCGAGGCAGGATGCGTAGGTGCCGAGCTTGCCGGTGCGCTGCAGCGCGATCGCTTTGCCGTCGAACACGCGCAGGAATGTCATGCGCTTGTAAAGGTCGACGACTTCGGCCGTGTCTTTGGCGAATTCCGGCAGGTCGTCGCGCACAAGCACACCCTCGGCATCGAGGTATTGCAGGTATTCGATTTCGAAGGTAGCTACAACGGGCACTTGCGATCCCTCCGGAGGGGTGCGTTTGATAGCAGGCGGCGCGACGGCTGGCAAGGCTGAGTGCGGAAAAGGGGCGAGGGGCGAGGGGCGAGGGACGAGGGGCGAGGGCGTGGGGCATGGAGTGACGCGATGATCAAGGAGCCAGCGTAGCAGCATGGTGGAAGAAAATCGTCAAATCGCTTGATATGGGAGGTGGCGGCAAATCGCCCGCGCGCTTACCCTAGTCCCTCGCCCCTCGCCCCTCGCCCCTCGCCCCTCCCAATGACAGACCTCAACCAGCGCGCCCTCGAATCCGGCATCGAGCTCGATCTGCGCGATCGCCTCACCTATGGCGGCTACCTGCAGCTCGAGCAGCTGCTCTCGGCGCAGAAGCCGCTGAGCGTGCCGGAGCATCACGACGAGATGCTGTTCATCATCCAGCATCAGACCTCGGAGCTGTGGATGAAGCTCGTCGTGCACGAGCTGCGCGCTGCGATTACGCATCTGCGCCACGACGATCTCGGTCCGTGCCTGAAGATTCTCGCGCGAGTGAAGCAGATCCAGCGCCAGCTGTTCGAGCAATGGGCCGTGCTCGAGACGCTGACCCCGAGCGAGTACATGCAATTCCGTCATGTGCTTGGACCGGCTTCCGGCTTCCAGTCGCTTCAGTATCGGCTGATCGAATTCCTCCTCGGCAACAAGAATGCCGATATGCTCAAGGTGTTCGGTTACGACGACGCTCAGCAGCAGGTTCTGCGCGACGTGCTCGAGGCGCCGAGCCTGTACGACGAATTCCTGAGATATCTCGCGCGCGCCGGTCACGCCGTTCCGCAGAGCTGCATCGAACGCGACTGGTCCAAGCCGCACCAGAACAATCCGGAACTGATACCGGTATTTCGCCGCATCTACGAACAGCCCGACCAGTTCTGGGGCGACTATCACATGTGCGAGCAGCTCGTCGACGTCGAGGAAAGCTTCCAGCTCTGGCGCTTCCGCCATATGAAGACGGTCGAGCGCATCATTGGCTACAAGCGCGGCACCGGGGGCTCGTCCGGCGTTTCGTTCCTGAAAAAGGCGCTGGAGCTGACGTTCTTTCCGGAGCTGCTGGAAGTAAGGACGGTCATCGGCACGAAATAGCAATATCCCGGCCTGATAGCCTAGGTTGAGATAGCGCTGAGTGGAGATAGTGCTGAGCGGAGACAGCGCTGAGCGAGATGGTGCTGAGTGGAGCTAGTGCTAGGTGAAGATAGTACTGAGGTGAGAACGCCGGAAGTATCGCGCTCCCTCTCGTAAAGCGCGCGCTCCCCCACGTAAAGCGCGCGTCCCCCCGCGTAGGAAGAGGGCGTATTCCGCGCCGCGTCACAGGTTTCGTTTGACGTGGGGCAATGAAGCGGTTACATCTTGCGGCCTCTTCAGTATTCGCAGGACAGGGGCAGATCATGGCGTCACCCGGCAATAACGCGGCCCAGACGACGGGCATCGATTTTCCCCAACGGCTCGGTCATCCGGCGCCGCTGTGGATGCTGTTCATGACCGAGTTCTGGGAGCGCTTCTCGTTCTACGGGATGCGCTGGGCGCTGACGCTGTACATCGTTGCGCAGTTCTACAGCGGTTCGGGAACCGGCGAGGCGCCGGCCGGCCGGATCTACGGCGCTTACCTCGCGCTGGTCTATGCCTCCGGACTGCTCGGCGGCTACGCGGCGGACCGCCTGATCGGCTACCAGCGCTCGATCCTGCTCGGCGCGATGATCATGGGCTCAGGCCTGTTCGTCATGATGATCCCGAGCATGGATGTGTTCGAACTGGGATTGTCGCTGGTGATTGTCGGCAATGGTTTGTTCAAGCCGAACATCTCGACCATGGTCGGCCAACTGTACGCGCAGAACGACTTCCGGCGCGATGCCGGATTCACGATCTTCTACATGGGCATCAACGCCGGCAGCTTCATCTCGCCGCTGTTGACCGGCTGGCTCGCCAGCGTCATCACTGATACGCCAATGCAGCAGAACTACAAGGTCGTGTTTGCCAGCGCTGGCGTCGGCATGGTCCTGAGCTTCCTGTGGTTCTGGTTCGGACGGCGCCAATTGCACGGCATCGGCAAGCCGCCAGCTGATGCGTCGGGTGGCCGTAATATGGGCATCGTGCTGGTCGGCGCGGCGATCCTGGTTCCGATCGTGTACGTGCTGCTGGCCAAGCTCGGCGCCGACGTGTTGGCGTGGGTGCTCGGCGTGTTGTTCATCGGCCTTTCGGTCATGCTGCTGATCGAAGGCGTGCGCGAAGGCGCGGTGCCGCGCGACAAGGTCATCGCGATGCTGATCGTCTTCGTCTTCAATATCCTGTTCTGGATGTTCTACGAGCAAGCCGGTTCGTCATTCAACTTCCTTGCGGAAAAAATTGTCAACCGCACGTTCGGCGATTGGGAGTTTCCGGTCGCCTGGTTCCAGTCGGTGAACCCGATCGGCGTGATTGCGCTGGCGCCGCTCGTCGCGATGGCGTGGGTCGCGCTCGGCAAGCGCAATCGCGAGCCGTCGATCCCGCGCAAGTTCGGGCTGGGCCTGATCGGCAACGGCATCGCGTTCCTGCTGCTGATGTTTGCGTTGACTTCGCTGCTGGATGCGCAGAACAAGATTCCGTTCTGGACCTTGTTCATGGTTTACATCATCCAGGCGCTCGGCGAACTCTGCCTGTCGCCGATCGGCCTCTCGATGGTGACCAAGCTCGCGCCGAGTCGCCTCGTCGGCTTCGCGATGGGCGGCTGGTTCCTCAGCATCGCCACCGGCAACAACCTGTCCGGCATCTTCGCCAGCGCTGTCAGCGGCGAATCCGGAATGACAACGACGTCGGCCTTGTCGGGTTACACGTTCGGTTTCTGGGCCCTGGTCGGCTCCGGCGTACTGTTGTTCCTGATCGCGCCGCTGATCAACAAGCTCATGCACGGAGTAAAGTGACTTCAGGATGAAGTCATCCCGTGCAGGCCATGGATGGCCGACGACACGGGATCCAGCTGCAATCAAGCGATGCCGTCATCCCGGTAAGGTGGGCCTTGGCCCACCGCTCTTTACGCCAAACAGAAACGGTGGGCCAAGGCCCACCCTACCGTGCGATTTCTTCCAGTTCCGCATCCCACAACTTGTCGAGGATGTCGGCGAGCGAGCGCCGTTCCGCCGGGTTCAGGTGCGCGAGCAGGCGCTGCTCGTGTTCGAGCGCCAGCGGCGCGACCTGGTCGTAGACCTTCCAGCCCTTCGCGCTGAGCCGCAGCACGGACTGGCGGCGGTCATGATCGGCGGTCTGGCGGCGAACGCGGCCGGCGCCGATCAGGCGCGCCAGCGCGCGGCTGACGGCAACCTTGTCCGTCGCCGTGCGCTCGGCAACCTCGCGCGCCGACAACCCGTCGTAACGGCCCAGCACGGCCATCACGCGCCATTCGGTGATCGACAGGGCAAAGCGCCGCTCGTACATCTCCGCGATCGCCTGGCTGACCGTATTGGACAACACGGAGAGCCGGTACGGCAGGAAACGCTCGAGTTCGAGCACGTGGTGTTCAGACTTGTCGGTCACGCTGCGCCGCCGCTTGCGATTAGTTTCATTTGAAACTATATTAACGCAATCAATGCGCGATTGCGAAGATCGGAAGACCACGATACCGATCAGCAGTCGGGCACGGGCTGTCAAGCGCGATTTCCTGAGTCAGCTTCCGCATCGTGGCGGAGCGCGGAGATGAATATGAACGCACAACCCCAGAACGCAGCGGCACTGGCCGGGATGGCCCTGGCCGGCATGCAGCCGGCGCAGTTCGAAAACCCGATGGGCATCGACGGCTTCGAGTTCGTCGAGTTCGCCTCGCCGGAACCGGCCGCGCTGCACGAACTATTCCGCAAGCTCGGCTTCGTCCAGGTCGCACGGCACAAGTCGCGGCCGATCTACAACTACCGGCAGAACGATTGCACGTTCCTGATCAACGAGGACCCGGATTCGTTTGCGGCCGACTTCGCCAGAGTGCATGGCCCGAGCGCCTGCGGCTTCGCGATCCGCGTGAACAAGCTTGCCGAATGGGTGCGCGTGCAGGCGCTGCGCAACGGCGCGCAGTCGATTGCGAACAAGGAAACGACGAAGGCCGTTGCTGCTCCGGTCATCGAAGGCATCGGCGGCTGCATGCTGTACATCGTCGACCGTTACGACGACAAGGGCACGATCCACGATCCGGACTGGGAATGGCTGCCGGGTGCGGAGATGATGCCGAGGGGCTTCGGTCTGACGTTCATCGATCATCTGACCCACAATGTCTACTTCGGCAACATGTCGAAGTGGGCCGACTACTACGAGCGCCTGTTCCAGTTCCGCGAGATCCGCTACTTCGACATCAAGGGCGCGAAGACCGGCCTGCTTTCCAAAGCCATGAGCGCGCCGGACGGCATGGTGCGCATCCCGCTGAACGAGTCGCCCGATCCGAAGAGCCAGATCAACGAATACATCCTGGCGTATCGCGGCGAAGGCATCCAGCACATTGCCTGCTTCACCGACGACATCTACGCGACGGTCGAGGCAATGCGCGCGAGCGGCGTCGAATTCCTCGACACGCCGAACGCGTATTACGACGTCATCGACGAGCGCATCCCCAACCACGGCGAAGACGTTGCGCGCATGCGCAAGAACAAGATCCTGATCGACGCCGATTCGGAAACGAAGAAGAAACTGCTGCTGCAGATCTTCACCCAGAACGCGATCGG
>DASRTK010000176.1:0-2894 GCA_035655975.1 Rudaea sp. | reverse complement strand
TGACGTCGCGCGAAAAAAGCGACAGCTCCATGCCGGCCCTGCCTTGCGTGACGCCATCGCACATCGCCGGCACGCCACCGGCGACCTGCGCCGTCGCGCCGACTGCGCGCGCGGCCTCTCGAATCAATTCCGGATAACGCTCGAACGGCTGATGCGCCGAGAGCATGTCGTTGTAAGCCGTGACAATGCCGAGATTCGGCGCGTGTGTCGCGCGCAACGACGCCTTGTCGGCGACGTTGCACGCGGCGAATCCGTGGGCGAGATTGCCGCACGACAGGCGGCGGCGATGCGGACCGGAATCGCGCGCCGCGGCGATGCGCGCCAGATAGGCTGCGCGCGGACCGCGGCTGCGTTCGATGATGCGTTGGGTGACACGGGTGACGGTCGGATTCATGGGATCAAGTTCCTGCGGGCGCGAGTCAATCGCACCAGTAAACGACGAGCGGCGCGCCGACATGCTGCATCAGCGCGCGCAGGGGATTTCGTGGCGACGCACTTTCACCATTCACGATGCGCGCGAACACCTGCTTCTTTTCTGGGCCTTCGATGTGCAGATACAAGGCCCGCGCGGCAACCAGTGCGGGCAGCGTCAAAGTAATCCGCGGCTCGCCTGCTGTGGGCGAGCGCATAGGCAGAAGCAGCGCGGCGCTCTGTGCATCGAGCGCAGCGTCGATCCGGTCGCCATCCGGAAACAGCGAAGCCGTGTGGCCGTCGAGGCCGAGACCCAGCACCGCCGCATCGATCGGCAACGGTAGCGCGGTAACTTGGGCAGCGACCTGTGCAAGACCCGACTCTGGATCCGGCGCGTCGACGTACAGCGGAACGAATCGGGCAGCCGACGCGGCGCCGTGAAGCAGGGCTTCGCGAACCAGGAGTGCGTTCGAGCGCTCATGCCGCGGCGGCACCCAGCGCTCGTCGCAAAGCGTGACGATGACTTGCGGCCATTCGAGTTGCTGGCGCGACAATGCGTGCAGGAATTTCAGCGGCGTAGTTCCGCCGGAGAGCGCGAGCAGGCCGTGCCCGCGCGAGGCGATCGCTGCGCGCAATCGGCCGGCGACGTCTGCAGCAAGCGCCTCGGCCAACTCCGCGCTGTTCGCGAAGTCGTGTTCGACGTAGCGCGTGCTGCTGTCGCTCAAGCCACTTCCTCATTCCAGGTGCGTCCATCGCGCTCGATCAGCGCGACCGCGGCTCCGGGCCCCCATGATCCCGCAGTGTACGGTTTCGGACCTTCCTCGCTCGCCGACCACGCCGCCAGGATCGGGTCGATCCAGCGCCACGCCGCCTCGACTTCGTCGCGACGCATGAACAACGTCGGATTGCCACGCACCACGTCCATCAGGAGGCGCTCGTACGCTTCCGGCTGGCGGCCGCCGAAGGTATCGGCGAACGTCATGTCCAGTGGCACCTGGCGCAGGCGCAAACCGCCCGGTCCAGGCACCTTGTTCATCAGCCACAGTTTCACGCCTTCATCGGGCTGCAATCGCAGCACGAGCTTGTTCGGCTGAATCTGTCCACTGACGCCGGCAAAAATCGAATGCGGAATCGCGCGGAAGGTCACGACGATTTCCGAAACGCGTTCGGTCAGCCGCTTGCCGGTGCGCAGATAGAACGGCACGCCGGCCCAGCGCCAGTTGCCGACCTCGGCCTTCAGCGCAACGAACGTCTCGGTCCGCGATTCGGCATTGCCGACTTCTTCGAGATAACCGGGCACCGCGCGCGAGTCGGCCGCGCCGGCGCGATACTGGCCGCGAACGCTCAGCTGACCGGCATTCTGGCCGTCGATGCGGCGCAGGGCACGCAACACCTTGAGCTTTTCGTCGCGAACGGCATCGGGATCGAGCGAAGCGGGCGGCTCCATCGCGACAAGACACAGCAGCTGCAGCATGTGGTTCTGGACCATGTCGCGCAATGCGCCAGCGCGATCGTAATAGCCGGCACGCTGGCCGACGCCGACCGTTTCGGCGACGGTTATCTGCACGTGGTCGATGTGCTCGGCCTTCCAGACCGGCTCGAACAACGCGTTGCCGAACCGAAGCGCGAGCAGGTTCTGCACGGTCTCCTTGCCGAGATAATGGTCGATGCGGAACGTCTGGCGCTCTTCGAATGCGCGCCCCACTGCATCGTTGATCTTCATCGCGCTTTGCAGATCGCGCCCGATCGGCTTTTCGATCACGACACGCGCGTTGTCGCCGCTCAAGCCGTATTCGCGCAAGCGTTCGCAGATTCCGGCGAACAAATCCGGACCGGTCGCAAGATAGAACACGTGGACGCGATCGGCGGGAACAGCCAGCAACTCGCGCAGTTCGGCCCAGCCGGCGTCGCGCACGGCGTCGATCGCGCGGTAGTCGACGTGCGCCAGAAAATCGTCGACGACATTGCCGGCTT
Source organism: Rudaea sp. (assembly GCA_035655975.1). Classification (GTDB taxonomy): domain Bacteria; phylum Pseudomonadota; class Gammaproteobacteria; order Xanthomonadales; family Rhodanobacteraceae; genus Rudaea. Next base: position 509 of record DASRTK010000176.1, on the reverse strand, counting down.
GCACCGAACCGGCAAGGCCGGAGGCGAGGTCGGCGCGAATGTGGTTGCGGTATTCCTCGGCCGACAGCGCGTCGCGCGCAATCGCGATGATGCGGCTGTGCGCCTCGATCTGGCCGTCGGCGAAACGTTGCAGAAGCGCCGGCAACAGCTTGCGCCGAGCTAGATCCCCAGTGCCGCCGAAGATCACGAGGTCGAATGTGCCGACCGGCAATGCTTGAGAAACCACTGGCCACCTGCCTGTGCTGTGGGGAAATCGGACGCTGCCGTCCGTTGAATACCAGTAAAATACCAGTTCGCGCAACCGGGGGCAAGCCGGATCGACGGATCGCGCGTCGGCGCGCCTCGGGTGGCCCTGGAAGCTCCCACCGATGGCCCAAGCGCCAGCGGGCGAGGCCATGGCGACAGGAACGATGGGACAGCAGTTGTGCTCAACTGGTATGTTTCTGGTATTATTGTGGTGTGCAACCGACCATTGCCCAGGAATATCGCCACCTCGCCCGCAGTGCGCC
>DASRTK010000175.1:0-15298 GCA_035655975.1 Rudaea sp. | reverse complement strand
TGCCGCGGCGCTCGCCGAAAACAAGGCGCTGATCGACGCAGCAGGATCCGGAAAACTGACGATCGCAGATGGCGGCGCGCGCGATGCCGGATCCAGCGGCTGTCATGCCTACGTGCACGATGCGGCGCACAAGCGCTATCGTGACATCGAACTCGGCAGCGATGGGGGCGTCAGCGACATGCGCACGACGAACGACGCGCCCGAGGCGCAACAGTTGTTGAAGTGGCTGCGCTCGGTTGGCGTAGCGAAATAAAGGTTCTGCGCATGGATCAATTCAGCTATCTGTCGGTATTGCTGTCGATCATCCTGGGCCTGGCGATCACGCAGGTGCTCAAGGGCTTCCGCGGTATACTGCTCGCACGTTCACGCGTGCGCATGTACTGGCCGGTGCTGCTCTGGGCCGCCGGACTGTTGGCCATGTGTGTCCAGAGTTGGTGGGCAAATTTCGGACTGCGTGAAGTCGCCGACTGGACGTTCGGGCAGTTCGCCGTCGTGCTGCTGCAGATGGTATTCAATTACATGCTGACTGCGCTCGTGTTCCCCGACTTCTTCGGCGATCAGAGCGTCGACTTGCGCCAGCACTACTACGCGCACGCTCGCTGGTTCTTCGGCCTGTTCATCGCAGTGCTGATCACGAGCCTGGCCAAGGATCTGGTCAACAGCGGCCATCTTGCCGAGCGCACCAATGTCGGGTTTCACGTCGTCTTTATCGCCGCATTCCTGATCGCGACCCTTACGCAACGCGAGTGGTATCACAAGGCGCTGGCGCTGGTCGGCATCGGCGCCTTTGCCGCCTACACGCTGATATTGTTTTCGCGACTGCATTGACCGGGCGCAGAAAGGCCTTGGGCGAAATACGGGAGGAGCCATGAAATTCGCGAAGATTCTCTTCAACGTCGCCGGCATCTGGGGCGTGATCCTGCTGCTGCCGCTGTACTTCATCTTCGACCTGATCGGCCAGCAGGATCCGCCGCCGATCACGCACCCAGCGTTTTTCTACGGCTTCGCCGGGCTCGGCCTGGCCTGGCAGGTCGCGTTCTTCATCATCGCGCGCGATCCGCTGCGCTTCCGGCCAATGATGATTCCATCGATCCTTGAGAAGATCGGATATGGCGGTGCCGTGGTCGCGCTCTATGCGCAAGGACGGATGCATGGGCAGGATCTGGCGTTCGGCGTCGCGGATCTGCTATTCGCTGCGCTGTTTGCCGTGGCGTTCTTGCGGACCGGTCGCGCGACAATTTGATCAGGAGGGACAAGCCCTCGGACAGCTAGGGAGGATTTGCTGCCGCATCCTCGACGCACCGGCGCAGCTGGAATTCTCCGCCGCCCGCGTCCTTTGGCGTGCAAACGACGGAGTCGATCACGTAGCCTCCGTGGCGCGATTCGCCATGGCAGCTAATGTTCGTCGCAGCCAGACTGTACAACCTGCGCAATTCATCCGCCCGTGCATTGCCCTTTTCGCGAACCTCCGCAGTCAGCGACGCTTCGATCTTGCGCGCGAGCGACGTGTACTCGGCGAAACTGAACTCCGCGGCGAGCTTGATCCAGGCATAGCCGGTCAGGTCATCTTGCGACGGCGCTTTGCCAAGCAAGTACATGCGGCCGAGGATTGACTGGCTGGTCTTGTCGCCGGCACATGCGGCGTGGCGATACAAGGCGAATGCGCGTGGGTAATCCTTGCCGTCGTAAGCCACTGCAGCATCGCGCAAGGAGTTGTACCAGGCGTTGTACTGGACGCGTTCGAATTGCGCCTCATCGCCAGCCCGGGCATTGGCGGCGAAGACAACCAATCCGATAATCCACAATGCTACATTCTTCATCACCCCCCCAAGCAGGCGACCCAACGCCAAGAGCCCGGAAAAAACGTATGCGGGCATGCCCTGTCCCGGATGCCCATTGCGCCTTCAGATCGAGATTGTTGCCGCTGCACTCGAGCCGGACCGCCGGTTTCGCCAAAAACAATACCCCAGCCCGAGCGTGCCGTCCAATAAGTGGCCGATCAGTAGTCCTGGACGGTTTGCGCGCGCCCGAAAGGTCCGCATGGCGGAGCGGGCTTGGAGAAAAACGTGGCGCCAGCCGATCGTCGGAACGTAATCAGCGAAGCGTTGCGCACTAATTCGAACTGCTCGCAGTTTCGTCAACGCAGCGGCGCAGTTCCAGCCGGCCGCCGCCGGTGCTCTGCGGAGTGCAGACGACAGAGTCGAGCAGATACGCGCCGCGCCTCGACTCGGCATGGCAACTCATGCCGGTCGCGGCGAGACCGTAGTTCTTGCGCATGGCATCCGCCTGGGCGGTGGCGCGCGTGCGCTGCTCGGGTGTCATCGCCGCTTCGAGCTTTCGCGCGAGAGACGTGTAGTCGGCATAGCTGAATTCGGCGGCCAGCTTGATCCAGGCGTAGCCGGTGATTTCGTCTCGTGGCGTTCCCTGGCCGAGCACGTACATGCGCCCGACGATTGCCTGGCTGGTCTTGTCGCCACCGCAAGCGGTGCGATGGTTCAGCGCGAACGCGCGATCGTAGTCATGCTTGTCGTAGGCAATGGTGGCCTGGCTCAGCATGTCCGGGTACGCACCCGGCTGGATCTCCTCGAACAGCGTGTCGTCGCTGGCGAAAACCGCTCCCGTGCATGCGACCAGTACAACTGTCCACAATGCCATTTTTCTCATCCAGCTGTCTCACAAGCGCAAACGGACATACGCAGATGGCCCATAGAAATGCATGCTGGCCCGCCCCTCCCAGGATTCCTTGTCGGCCTTCAGATCGAGATTGTTGGCGCTGTACTCGAGCGCGAATCCCAGGTTGCGCCAAGGATAGTACTCCATCCCCACGGTTCCATTGAGCAAGTGACCGGTCACTGTCCCGGACGGTTTTTTCACGCCGGAAAAGTAGGCGTAGCCGCGCAGATTGCCGGAGAACGCGTGGCGCCAGCCGAGCATCAGCAGCGGTGCGATCGCATTGCCTTCGGCTTCGCCATGGGCAGTCGCCGAATGGTCGTTGACACTGATGCCGCCGTCGATCACGCCTTTGAGATCGTAATAGGCCGCCCCGAGGCCCACGCCAACGACGTCCTCGACGGTGGGCGTGAACCACCAATGCCAGGCAGCGTTGTAGGTTTGCAGGCGCACGTGGGCCTCGACGAACGCACTGGCGTGGTAGTCGTTGCCGCCGAACTCGATGTCGCGCGCCAGCGTGCTGCCGGCACCTTTGGAGTATTGATAGCCGCCGACACTGAAGCCCTGGCTGTCGAAAACCAGCAAGTCCAGCCGCACGCTCGCCAGGCCTCTGTGGTTGTCGATACCGAGATCGCGCTCGAAGCTCAGATCGGTGCCAGCCACGGCCGGCCCGTTTGCCGAGACACGCGTGTCGACGGTCGGAAAAAAACCGCCGACCGACAGGCTGGCCCGGTCAAGCGCTTCGGGAATGTCCGCGACTGCTGCTTGCGCAAATGCGCAAGCAGCGACAGCGGCGAGCCACGTCGGCGCGTAACTGATCAGCGTGTACCTCATCGCAGCATCCTGCCGCTTCACGCGTGACGGAAACCTTAACGCTGGTCGATCGGCACGAATTTCAGGTCCTCGGGACCGATGTAGTTTGCGCTCGGGCGAATGATCTTGCCGTCGATGCGCTGCTCGATCACGTGCGCGCTCCAGCCCGACGTGCGGGAAATCACGAACAGCGGCGTGAACATCGCCGTCGGCACGCCCATCATGTGGTAGCTGACGGCGCTGAACCAGTCGAGGTTAGGGAACATCTTCTTGATCTCCCACATCGTCGCTTCGAGGCGCGCGGCAATGTCGAACATCTTCATGTTGTCCTGCGCCGCCGACAGCTCGCGGGCGACTTCCTTGATGACCTTGTTGCGCGGATCGCTGACCGTATAGACCGGATGGCCGAAGCCGATCACGACCTCCTTGCGCTCGACACGCGCGCGGATGTCGGCGTCGGCCTGATCCGGCGTGTCGTAGCGCCCCTGGATATCGAAAGCGGCTTCGTTGGCGCCGCCGTGCTTCGGACCACGCAACGCGCCGATCGCGCCGGCGATACACGAGTACATGTCGCTGCCGGTGCCGGCAATCACGCGCGCGGCGAACGTCGAGGCATTGAATTCGTGCTCTGCATACAGGATCAGCGAGGTGTGCATCGCGCGCACCCACAGTGCGCTCGGCTTCTCGCCGTGCAGCAGATGCAGGATGTGGCCACCGATCGAATCGTCGTCGGTCTCCACGTCGATGCGCTTGCCGTTGACCGCGTACTGGTACCAGTACATCAGGATCGAACCGAACGAAGCCATCAACCGGTCGGCAATGTCGCGGGCGCCGGGATGGTTGTGGTCTTCCTTCTCGGGCAGCGCGCAGCCAAGCGCGGAAACGCCGGTGCGCATGACGTCCATCGGGTGCGTGGACGCGGGCAGTTGCTCGAGCACCGCCTTGACCACGGCCGGCAGGCCACGCAGCGCCTTGAGCTTGGTTTTGTAAGCAGCCAGTTCGGCGCGGTTCGGCAGCTTGCCATGCACGAGCAGGTAGGCAATCTCTTCGAATTCGCAGGTCGTTGCGACGTCGAGGATGTCGTAGCCGCGATAGTGCAAGTCGTTGCCGGTGCGGCCGACCGTGCACAGAGCCGTGTTGCCGGCTGCAACACCGGACAGGGCTACGGACTTCTTGGCTTTGGGGAGGATTTGTACTGGATCACTCATGGATTTTCCTTCGGCAGGATTGCCGCTTCTGCACTTTCGTTGTCGATAAAATCATCCGGACCCTTCGCGGGGCAGGTCTCTGCTTCCCGCGTGACGCGCGACGAATCTTCCTCGCGCTCATCACGAACCCAGCACTCTTTCATGGTCGAGCAATAACACAGGCGCATCGCAACACGCGTCGCCTGCCTGGCGTAAAGATTGAAATCGTCGGCGTCGCGGAACGATACCTGGTCGATGTGCTCGCCGGCCGAAAGCACGACGCTGCTGACCGTCGAATACGGCGGCCGGTGTTCGAACTTCAATCCCAGCGCCGCATACACGCCATCCCAGTCGTGTTGCGGCTTGCCGTCGACATATACCTGCACCGACCGAATCAGGGCCGGCCCGACGCCCTTGTTGACCAGCATCAACTCCCGCTTCGAACCCGAAATACCGGTTTCGAGATACGGCCATACCTGGGCACGAACCTGCTCGCGCTGCAACCAGGCCGTGTAGCCCGATACACACAGCGCCAGCAGGCCGACCAGCGCGGCAATGACCGCAGCCAGACCGTCCCATTCGCGCCGCCGCGGGAACGGTTTCGCGAGCGCTTCACGCGTTTCCCTTGGCAGCGGGTTGTCGCTCATCGATGCACCGGTACGCCTGTCGCGAAGGCTCAGGACTTGCGCGAAGCAGCAAACAGGTCGTCGAGCCTGCGCTCGAATTCGTGATAGCCGATGCGGTCATACAGTTCGTCGCGCGTCTGCATCGTGTCGATCACGTTCTTCTGGTGGCCGTCGCGGCGGATCGCCGTGTAGACGTTCTCCGCCGCCTTGTTCATCGCGCGGAATGCCGACAGTGGATACAGCACGATGCCGACACCGGCACTGCGCAGTTCGTCGACCGTGAACAGCGGCGTCTTGCCGAATTCGGTGATGTTCGCCAGTACCGGCACCTTCACCGCGTCGACGAAGCGGCGGTAGGTCGGCAGTTCATAGGCAGCTTCGGCAAAAATGCCGTCGGCGCCGGCTTCGACGCAGGCAATCGCGCGCTCGATCGCCGCGTCGACGCCTTCGACCTGGATCGCGTCGGTGCGCGCGATCAGGAAGAAATCCGCATCGGTCTTCGCATCGGCCGCGGCTTTCACCCGATCGGCCATCTCCTGCTTGCCGACGATTTCCTTGCCCGGGCGGTGGCCGCAGCGCTTGGCGCCGACCTGATCTTCGATATGGCACGCCGCCGCCCCAGCCTTGATCAGCGACTTGACCGTGCGCGCGATGTTGAACGCGCTCGGTCCGAAGCCGGTGTCGATGTCGACCAGCAGCGGCAGTTCACACACGTCGGTGATGCGGCGCACATCGGTCAGCACGTCGTCGAGCGTGTTGATGCCAAGGTCCGGCAGGCCCAGCGAACCTGCCGCCACGCCGCCGCCGGACAGATAGATCGCTCGATAGCCCGCGCGCCTGGCCAGCAGCGCGTGATTGGCATTGATCGCCCCGATCACCTGTAACGGGCTTTCGGCGGCGAGAGCGGCGCGGAAACGCGCGCCGGGTGATTCGGTCTGGCTCATGGAGGCTCCGGTAAACGGGCTATTTTAGCCGATATTGCCTGTCCGGTCCGCCGGCCCGCGAGCTCTGCTGCGTGCGCCAAGGGGCCGGGTGGATGTGCGCATAGAGTGCCAAACCTGTCTGCGAATACCCTCCCCTTCAAAGGGGGGGCTTGCCCCGGGCGTTCACGGTCGGCCCGGCGGGCCGGGATTTCTTGCCCGCCCCGGCGGCCGCGACGAGCGCGACCCTTTGCGCCGCATGGCGCAGGCCGCGCAACTCCAGGGAGACTCGAGATGCGGGCGGATGAAGCGTTTGCGAACGCGATCGCGCTTCGGCGCGGTTCTGGTCAGCACTGAAGCCCGGTGCGGGTGTGCTCCTGCCGATCCGAGCCGCCGAACGTAAACCGATTCACCGGGGCCGCACCCTGCTCCCTCCCGCGTGCCGGCGGCCGGCCGTAATTCTCTCGCGCGATTCTTGTATCCATGTATACAAGGGCAACGACATGAAGCGAACCTCGTGGTTGCCCGTAGCACGCAGCAGCCCTGCTGCCGGAGGAATGCCATGAGAAGCCGCGATCAAATCCTGAGCCTGTCGTTGTTGCTGTCGTCCACGGCGACATGCTGCGCAGCGAATTTCCAGGTCCATGCCTACGACGGTTATTTCGACCCGGACAAGCTGGTCATCCAGGTCGGCGATACGGTCACTTTCGACAATCTCAGCTCGGGTGCTCCGACGAATGTGCATGCCGCCGACACGTTTCGCTGCGCGGTCGGCTGCGCGGGCGACGGCAGCGGCGCGACTGGCAACCCGTCCAAAGCGCACTGGAGTGACACGCTCGCCTTCAACAAGTCCGGCACTGTCACTTATGTCAGCGACCGTCAGGCATCAGACGGCATGATCGGCACGATCAGTGTCGGCGAGACGGAGCAGACCGGCCAGAACATCGTCGGCGGGCTCAGTGGAAACTGGTACGACCCGGCGCCAAACCAGAGCGGCCACGGCTTTCAGATCGAGATACAGCCGGACAACGGCATCCTGGCGATCTGGTTCGCCTTCACGCCGGACGGCAGCGGCCAGACCTGGCTGTACGCCCAGGGCGCCTACGATCCGGCCAGCAACACGGTGACGATGCCGGTGTACCTGTCGCTCGGCGCGAAGTTCCCGCCGAACTTCACGCATGCCGATGACCACGTCACGCAGTGGGGCACGCTGACGTTCACGTTCACCGATTGCAGCAACGGCACGATGAGCTGGACCTCGACCACCGCGGGCTATCCGGCGAGCGGATCGTTCCCGATCACGCGCGCGACGAGCATCGCCGGGACCAGATGCCCATGAGGACCGGGCGCGCGCCGGCATCCGGAGGGCCGCCAGCGCGCGCACTCATACAATACAGACCTCCGGAACACCGATCACGAAAGCAAGCCTGATCGAGAGGATTCTCCGCACTCGCAAATCGTCGGCGCCCTTGTGCCATCGGCTGCGACGCGGGAATTCGAGCCGTGCGGAGGCGTGATTTTTCAGACATTACCGAGTAGGATCATCCGCATCGGTGATAGTCGTGGGGAGTGTCATCGTGATGGTCGAGGGAAATCCTGAATATTGGTCTGCAACTGCGCGTTCGGTGATTCGGTGCGTGCTCGACTGCGTTTGCGTTTGCGCGGTCGCTCTGCTGGTCGCCACCTCGTCGGTCCGCGCGCAGAGCGCCAACGACGGATTCAATGTCACCGTCGACAACAGCGTCGTCGCCTCCGCCGTGCAGGCCGATGGCAAGATCCTTATCGGTGGTTATTTCGGAACCGTCAATGGACAGACGCGCACGCACCTTGCGCGGCTGTTCGTCGACGGCGCGCTGGACCCGGGTTTCGCCGACCTCGACAACGATGTCGGTATCACGAGCCTCACAGTGCTCGATGACGGCAGCATCATCGTCGGCGGCGAATTCACCCACTTCGGCACCTGCCAATGCGCGCATCTCGTGCGGCTGTTTACCGACGGGTCGGTCGATCCGGCCTTCCACCCGAATCCCGACGGAGCGATCAGTGCGATCGCCCGGCAGCGCGACGGCCGGCTGCTGATCGCAGGCTCATTCACGCACCTCGGCGCTAACACGCACCACTACATCGCGCGCATCAACAAGGACGGTTCCGTCGACGACAATTATCCCCCGCCCGACAAGGATCCCGACCAGCCGGTATCGGCGATCGCCGTGCTGCCGGACGGCAAAGCCATCATCGGTGGCGCTTTCACCATGATCGGGGCGCAGTCCGTGAGCCGCATCGTCCGCCTGCGAATCGACGGTTCGGTCGACAACACTTTCACGCCGGCCAAGCCGATCGACGGCCCGATCAATGCGCTGGTTGTCCGGCTCGACGGCAAGATCGTCATCGGCGGGGTATTCGTGACGATCAACGGCAGCAACCGCAAGTATCTCGCGCGCCTCAACGAGGACGGCACCCTCGACTCGGGTTACCCGGATCTCGACGATTTCGTCTACGCGCTCGCGTTGCAGCCCGACGGAAAGATGCTCGTGGGCGGCAACTTCTTCCTTGTCGGCGCCGCCGAGGCCAACAAGATTGCGCGATTCAAGGTCGACAACACATTCGATACCGGTTTCAGGCCACGTTACGTCAGCACGGCCTACATCACGGCGTCGGTGCGCACGTTCGCTGTCCAGGCGGATGGAAGGGTCGTCGCCGGCGGCACCTATACGCCGTTCGACGGCCACTTCCAGGCCGTCGGCCGTCTGAACTTCGACGGAAGTTTCGACACCGACTACCCTTCGACTGCCGCGCCGGGTTACGTCTACGCGCTGGGTCCGCAAACCGATCAGAAAGTGCTCGTCGGCATGGCGTTCTCGGCCGTTGCCGGCAACAAGTTCCTGCGCCGCGTGAAACCGGACGGCAGCGATGATCCGTTCGCGGGCTTCACGGTCAACGGGGACGTTGTGAGCATCGCGCTCCAGCCCGATCGCAAATTCCTCGTGTCGGGTAATTTCGACATCGCCGGCAACGTTTATCCGCGCCATGCGCCGGCGCGCTTCGGAAGCGACGGCGTTCTCGACGCCGGATTCATCGACCCGCTCGTGATGCCATCCGCGCCCTATGGAGTCGCCCTGAATGCCAACGACGACATCACGATCTTCGGCCGATTCAGCAGCGTGCTGGGCTTCACGCGCGACAGCATTGCGGTACTGAACGACGACGGCGGCGTCGATGGGAATTTCACCGGCCCGCAATTCGGCGACGAATTCACGAACCTCTATGCGGTCTCGGCTCGAGCTGACGGCAATCTTCTGGTGGCCGGAACCTTCAAGGTTGGCACCAATGCGCGGCGCGTTGCCGTTCTGAACACCAATGGCGCGTTCGATGCCACGTTCGACAAGGCCGCGCCGAACAACACGGTTACATCCCTGATCCGACAACCGGACGGGAAGACCCTGATCGGCGGATTCTTCAGCAGCGTCGCCGATGGCGGAGTCGGCTACCCGCGGCATGGTGTCGCACGCTTGAACGAAGACGGCAGCCTCGACCCGGATTTCTTCGACACCGAGGCGGAGCCGGACTCGTACGTTAGTGGCATGGCACTGCAGGCGGACGGCAAGGTTGTGATCGTCGGCCAGTTCGGTTCGATCAACTCCCAGTTGCGCAACCGCATCGCGCGGCTCAATACCGATGGGACGCTGGATGAGGATTTCTCGGACGCAGGCGGTGCCGACGCCGTGCCCAGCGTCGTCGCTGTGCAGCAGGACGGCCGGCCGATCGTCGGCGGCAACTTCCTGCATCTGGGTGCCACGGCGCGTAGCTATCTGGCGCGGTTGTCACTGCGCGACGCGGCACTGCAATCGCTCCGCGTCGATGCGGCCAATACCGTCGTGACTTGGCTGCGCGGCGGCGCTTCGCCAGAACTGTCATTGCCGGCCCGGTTGCAGCTGTCCTACGACGGCGTGAACTTCGCCACGCTCGGCACGATGCAGCGGATATCCGGCGGCTGGCGCTTCGTCATGCCCGCGCAGGCTTTCGGAACGGTGTACTACCTGCGGGCCTTAGGGCCGGTCAGTGACGGCATCAACACCGGCTGGGTCGAAAGCGTCATCCAGGCTCGCGCGAACGAATACATCTTCGCCAGCGGCTTCGAGTAGGAGCGGCCTGCCTCGGCTATTGGCCAACCTCCGGCCCGCGCTTCAGCGCTCCGCGGATCTCCTCGAGCGCATTCGGATCGTCGAGCGTCGACAGGTCGCCCGGATCGCGGCTTTCGGCCAATGCCTGCAACGAACGCCTGAGTAACTTTCCCGACCGCGTTTTCGGCAACGAGTTGACGATGTAGACCCGCGCCGGCTTGGCGACGCCGCCGAGCATTTCGACAACGCGCTGCTGCATGCCATTCGCAGCGTCATGCTTGGCGCTCGCATCGGCCGATCCGGATTTCAGCGTCGCGAACACGATCGGCACCTGTCCCTTCAGTTCGTCATGCACGCCGATCACGGCGGCTTCGGCGACGCTCGCGTGCGTGGCGACCGATTCCTCGATCTCGCGCGTGCCGAGGCGGTGGCCGGCGACGTTGATGACGTCGTCGGTGCGGCCGAGGATGAACGTGTAGCCGTCGGCGTCGCGGATCGCCCAGTCGAGCGAGCTGTAGAGCAGTTCCTTGAAATGGGAAAAATAGCTTTTTACAAAACGCTCGTCGTCGTGCCAGATCGTGCTGAGGCAGCCGGGCGGCAGCGGTGGCTCGATCACAAGCACGCCCTTGTCCCCGGCTTCGGCGTCATGTCCGGTGACTTCGTTGATGACGCGCAGCTTGTAACCGAAGTTGGCGAAGCCCGGCGAGCCGAAGCGGATCGGCTTCAGGTCGAGCCCGGGCTGCAGGCACAGGATCGGCCAGCCAGTCTCGGTCTGCCAGTAGTTGTCGATGACCGGTTTGCCGAGACCCTCGCTGATCCAGCGCGCTGTCGGCTCGTCGAGCGGCTCGCCGGCAAGGAACAGCCAATGCAGCTTCGACAGGTCGTGCTTTTTCAGCCACGCCGGATCCTGCTTCTTCAGCACTCGGATCGCCGTTGGCGACGAGAACATCGTGCGCACGCCGTATTGCTCGCACAGCTTCCACCAGATGCCGGCGTCGGGATTGATCGGCAGTCCTTCGTACAACAAGGAGGTTGCCCCGACGATCAGCGGGCCGTAGATGTTGTAGCTGTGACCCACGGCCCAGCCGACGTCCGAGGTCGAGAACATCACCTGGCCCGGGCCGACGTCGAACACCGTGCGCATCGACAACGCCATCGCGACGGCATGCCCGCCGACATCGCGCTGCACGCCCTTCGGCTTGCCGGTCGTGCCGGACGTGTAGAGCAGATAGCTCGGCTCGTTCGATTCGAGCCATTCAACCGGAACCTCGGCGCCTTCGTATGCGACGCGCAGCTCGGCATAGTCGACGTCGCGGCCGGCGACTCGCTGCAGGTCCTTGTCGAGTCCACGCGAGACGATCAGGACGTGCGGCGGCGGTGATTTCGCCGCACGCAGTGCTTCGTCGACAAGCGGCTTGTACGCAATGACCTTGCCGGCGCGCATGCCGGCATCGGCGCAGATCAGCAGGACCGGTTTCGCATCGTCGATGCGCAGGGCCAGGTTGTGCGAGGCGAAGCCGCCAAACACTACCGAGTGCACCGCGCCGAGGCGCGCGCAGGCAAGCACTGCAAACACGGCTTCGGCCATGTTCGGCATGTAGATCACGACTCTCTCGCCGCGCTTGACGCCGAGCGAGGCGAGCGTGGCGGCGAACGTGTTCACTTCGCGGTACAGCTCGCAATAGGTCACGTGCCGCGTCGTGTTCGTCTCGGTCGAGATCGCGGCCAGGGCGAGCTGGTCGCCGCGTGTCGCGAGGTGACGGTCGACTGCGTTGTAGCACAGGTTGGTTTCGCCACCGACGAACCATTTGCAGAAAGGCGGGTTCACATATTCGCGGATCTTCTGCGGCGGCTTGTGCCAGTGGATCGCCCGGGCCTGATCGGCCCAGAACGCTTCCGGCTGCTCGATCGAGCGGCGATATTCGTCTTCGTAACGCATGACAAATCCCTCAAGAACATCCTGCCCGCAGGCTAAGCCCAAACTGGCGTGTGGCATTCACGACTTTGGTCGCAATTCAGGTTCGTGACTTGATCAGTGTCAACCGCCGGCTCCTGTCGGCATCCGCATCACCTGGTCCTCGACCAAAAAACGTTCGCGCAGAGCGTCGGATGGGTCGAGCGTAACGATACCCATCGATTTCTCACGCCTTCGCCAGGTGATGGGTTGACCTGCTCCGCTGTTGAGAGCCGCGGCGCTCAACCCATCCTACGGCTGACGCTTCGACTTCGCTCGCCAGGCGAGCTACGCTCAGCGCGACCAGCTTTTTTCTGCTGGAGGCTCTCGCACTCACATCGATTTCGCGTGCAGCGCATTTTCCGGATCGGCAATGACGAGGCGCACGTGCGCCAGTTCATCGCCGCCGTCCGGGTAGGCACGCGGCGCGCGCTCCAGCGCTTCGTCCCAATTGGCCTTCGCGCCCTCGCGGTGGTCGAGTGCGTATTCCGCCAACCCTGCATGCAGCAAGCTTTGCACGACCGCTGGTGCGTCTGCCGGCAACTTTGCGCGACGTATTGCCAAGGCGGCCTCGGCATCGCTGCGCGCTTCCTCGTAACGGTGCAAGGCCATCAGCGCCTGGCTGCGCGCATCGAGCGCATCAGCGGTCTCCGGGTGGTCCGGCGGCAACAGTTCGCGGCGCAGGGCGAGCGCCCGGTCGTAGTACTCGAGCGCCACGGCATAGTTGCCGCGCGCGAACTCCGTTTCCCCCATGTTGTACGGCGGGAAGGCCAGGTACGGGTGATGGTCTCCAAGGCCGGCGCGATAGGACGCTGCAGCGCGCGCGTAGTACGCGATCGACTCGTCGTAGCGCTTCTGCTGGCGCGCGATGTTGCCGAGCATGTTCTGCGAATTCGCAAAATCCGAGCTGGCCGTGCCGAACAGGCGCAGATTTTGCGCCGACGTGCGCTCGAGCAGCGGCAGGGCGCCGGCGATGTCGCCGGTGTCGAGCATCACCGCAGCCAGGTTTTGCGTCGATCCGATCGTGCGATAGTGATCCTCGCCGTACGCGCGCCGGTAGATTGCCAGGGCATTTTCGAGTTCGACACGCGCCGCTTTGTGCTCGCCCCGGTCGCGCAGCAGCAGTGCCAGGTTGTTGTGGATCGCTGCCGCCTTCGGCGATGCATCGGTGCCGGCTTTCGCCGCGGTCGCCAAAGCGAGTTCGTATTCCGAACGCGCTCCGGCGAAATCGCCAAGTGCCTTGAGTACCAGGCCTCTGTAGCTGTGCACACCGGCCAGTTCATCCAGCGCGCGTTTGGATCCACCTTGCAGCTTCAACACTGCCTCGTCGAGCAGCGCGCGCGCAGCGTTCTCGTCGCCCTGCCGATGAGTCACCCAGGCCAGCGCGCGCAAGGCGTGACCGACCTCGACCGGATCGGCCTCGGCATCCACGCGTTCGATGTCGATCGCGCTTTGCAGTGGCTCTTTTGCCCTTGGAAAGTCGCCAAGCGCCGAGTAGACCTCGCCGATCACGGTCAGCAGGCGCGCGCGCTGCAACGGCTGCGCGGACAGTTCGGAGCTGATCTGTTTCGCGCCGCGTTCGAGACTCTGGTTCGCGTTGAGCTTCTCGCCGCGATTGACGCCGGGGTCGGAAACCTGGAACAGGCTGATGAGAAACGCGGCGACCGAGTTCGCGCGTTCGGCCTCGCGCGCCGCGATCTGCGCCTGGCGCAGCGCGAATGCAGTGGTCACGCACAGCAGCAGGATGACGACGCCGGCGCTCGCAACAGGAACGCGGTGGCGTTGCACGAAGCGCGCGAACCGATAGCGGCGGCTGCCGCGGCGGGCGCTGACGGGACGGCCGGCGAGATACGCATCGAGGTCGACGCACACCGCGTCCATCGAACCGTAGCGCTCGGCCGGCGTCTTCGCCAGGCAGCGGCGCACGATCGCGTTCAAATCGCTGCTGAGCTGGCGCCGCAGGCGGGTCGGCTCCGCAGTGGCGCTCCAGACCGTGTGCATCGTCTCCGGCGCGAGCGCACGCGCCAGCGTCACCGGTTCCTCTTCGGCCACGGCGCGGGCCCATGCATACGGATCGGCCGGATCGGCACGATACGGCGCGGCGCCCGTGAACAGCCGGAAGCACAGGACGCCGAACTGATAAACGTCCGTGGCTACCGTGATCGGTTCGTTGCGGAACTGCTCGGGGGCGGCATAGTCCGGCGTCATCGGCCCGGTCGCCGAAGTCAGGGTCAGGGCCGGATCGGTCGAAGCGCCGGCCCCGATCAGTTTGGCAATGCCGAAGTCGAGCAGCTTCACCTGGCCGTCGTCGGTGACGAGGATGTTCGACGGCTTGATGTCGCGATGCACGACCAGGTTGCGATGGGCGAACGCCAGGGTGCTGGCAACGGTGCGCAGCAGGCGCACGCGCGCTTGGATATCCAGATCGGCCTCGACGCAGAACAGCGTGATCGGCACGCCGTCCACATATTCCATTGTATAGAATGCCTGGCCGTCGTCGAGCTCGCCGCCGTCGTAGAGCAAGGCGATGTTCGGATGGACCAGCCCGGCCAGGATGCGCCGCTCGCGCTCGAAGCGCTCACGCGCGGAAGCGCCGATGCCGGCCTGCACGACCTTCAGGGCAACCTGCTGCGAAAACTTTCCGTCGGCGCGCTCGGCCAGGTACACCACACCCATGCCGCCTACGCCAAGAAGG
The DNA here is from genome assembly GCA_035655975.1 of Rudaea sp. GTDB lineage: Bacteria > Pseudomonadota > Gammaproteobacteria > Xanthomonadales > Rhodanobacteraceae > Rudaea. The sequence goes on along the minus strand of DASRTK010000175.1, from coordinate 312 downwards.
CGGGTCACGCGGTAGGCGCCGACCCGCTGTCCGAGCGTATCCCCGGTGTTGTCGAGCAGCGCACGTTCGAGCAGCGGCGCCGCGAATTCCGCCGCGCCCTCGTCGAAGATCGGTCGCGTGTTCGCCTGCTCGCTGAGCAGGCGCCGGAGAGGCTCGGTCAGGTCTGCGGCATCGGACGGCAATTCGGCGAGGAATCGTTCGCGATCGCCGGCCGGCAGATCCAGCGCCTGATCGAGCAGCGGCCGCAGCCGCCGCCAGGTTTCCGCATCGATTCCCACGAGCGCCTCCGCTCAGCCCGCGACAGGCGCGCCG
>DASRTK010000174.1:0-16041 GCA_035655975.1 Rudaea sp. | reverse complement strand
TTCTCCGTGTTCTCCGTGTTCTCCGTGGTTCAATCTCTTGCTCTTGCTCGTTCAGGCGGTGGCCTGCATGACCCCAAGGTCCAATTACGCCGAACTCTGGCAGTTGCCATGCTCGGGTCAGCCGAAAATCACATGTATCGAACGGTTGTCCCTTTCCTGCAGATCGACGACATCTTGCTCACCGTCCGGACGCACACTGTTCGCCGTATTGCCGGAGCCGATCCTTGCGCATGAAGTGGCTGGCAGTGGCGACAGGCCTCACGCTCATCGCGGCAGTTATCGCGATTGGCGTCGCGACGCATGTACTCGTCCCGCGCCTGCTGGCGAACCTGGCAGAAACGGTAAAGGCCGATACCGGCCGGGAACTGAGTATCGGAGAGGTCGGTGTAACGCTTCTGCCGCTGCCGGCCGTGACGCTGCGGCAGGTGCGCTTCGCCAACGCCACCTGGGGATCGCAACCGTGGCTGGCACAGGCCGAGCGCGTGAACGTTCAGATCGACATCGTGGCCTTGCTCTCGCATCGGCTGCACATCCGACAAATCGCGTTGCAGGATGCGAGCGTGTTGATCGAGACCGATGCCGGCGGCAATGGCAACTGGGTGCTGGCTCCGACCGCCGTCGCTCCGACCGCAGCGGGAGCGCGCGCACCGGCGTGGCTCGACACCACTGAACTCGACGAACTCACGTCGCGAGCCTTGTTGCTGAGCTATCGCGATGGCGCCACCGGCAGGACGCAGTCGCTGCGCCTCGACGCCTTCGACGTGGCTGCCGTAGCTGCTTCGGAGCCAATGCGCGTGCGCGCCGAAGGCGCGATTGGCGCGACGAAAGTGACAGCGGCGGGCACCATCGGCGCGCTCGCGGCACTGATCGCGAACGCGCCGGCGTACCCCGTGGACATCGACTGCAAGATCGGCGCGGCGAGCATCGGCGTGCATGGCTCGATCGATACTCCGCTCACGCCCGGCGCGCTCGATCTGGCGTTGCGCGCGCAGGCGCCCGACGTCGCCGGATTCGCCGCTCTGAGCGGCGCCAGCGTGCCGCCGCTCGGACCATTCGGCGCTACGGCGTCTGTGGCAGGTTCCGCAACAGCTCCGGTGTTCCGGAATATCGACATCGAAGCCGGCAGCGCGGAGCGGATGCACGTGGCGGTGCGCGGCGAACTGGAGGGCAGCGTCTCCGCCGCCGGTGGCTACGAGTGGCGCAGCGCCGGCATGGATCTGGTTGCCGAAGGCAAGCAATTCGGCGATCTCCAGGCATGGATCGACAGGCCATTGCCCGCCTTGGGCGCATACCGCATCAGCGCGCGAGTGTCCGGCACGCCGGCCGCGCCGGCCCTGTCCGCGATCGATGTCGCGGCGGGAGGCGACGGCATGCCGAAAATCAACGTGAGCGGCGCGATCGGCGATGTGCGCGCCGCCGATCGCATCGATCTGAAGATCGATGTGAAGGCAGCCGAGCCATGGCGTCTCGGCGCGAACAGCGCCGCGTGGCTGCCGCCGTTTCGCGCGAGCCTCCGGCTGCACGAGTCGGAACAGGGCTATCGCCTCGACGACCTCGAGCTCAAGATCGCCGAAAGCAGCGTGAACGCGTCGCTGCGTGTCGCGAAGGTCGGATCGCGCCTGCACGTCACCGGCAACGTCAAGCTGCCGGTGATCGATCTGGCTCGCCTGGAATCCGGCAGTGGCAGCGGACATGTTGCAACCGGCGCAGTCAAACCGCGGGCATCGTCCGGATATTGGAACGTCGCCGACGCTGATCTCGAATTGTCTTTCGAGCGGCTCGTGCTGCCGAGCGGCCGCCTGCTGCAGGCGGGCAGCGGCAGGATTGCCCTGGTCGACGGTCATGTCCAGGCGAGCGCTGTGCAGGCGACGTTCGCAGACACGAAGTTGCAACTCGACGGCAGTATTGCCGATCCGCACAACCTTTCAGGGCTCGATCTGAAGATCGCGCTGCAAGGCAAGGAACTGGCCGAACTGTTCCAATGGTTCGGAAAACCTGTTGCACCGGTGGGGCGCTTCCGTGCAAGCGCTGAACTGCGCGACACGGCCGAAGTGCCGGCCGCGACCGGCGTCGATGCGAGTGCAAGCGCGCAGCGCGGCTATGCGTTCGACGATCTTGATATCGCGTTCGGCCGCAGTTCCGCGCGCGGACGCGTCGCATTCGTGCCGGCCGAGCCGCGGCCGCGTCTGACGCTCAAGCTCGACGGTCCGTTGCTGGATCTTTCCATCGCTTCTTCATCACAGCAGAAGTCCGACGGTGCAAACCCGTTTCTTGTCGCCGATGTCGACGCAGAAGTTCAATTCGAGCGCGTCGTGCTTCCCGGTCGCCGCGAACTGGGGCCGGTGAATGGCAGCATGAAACTCGTCGGCGGAGCCCTGGAGTTCAAGAAGCTCAGCATCGCTCTGGAAGGGACAAGCGCTGCCGTGAGCGGCACGATTGCCGATCCGCTGAAGCCGGCAGGCATCGCGCTGGAAGTCAATCTCGACGCAAGCAATGGTGAGGGCATCGCCGCTCTGACGGCAATGCCTGGCCTGCGGCAATTGCGGGCGTTCAGCGCGAGCGGCAAGGTGGCAGACGCCGCCAATGGTTATGCGTTCACCGGTCTGCAGCTTGCGTTCGCGGCCACGACGATCAGAGGCGACGCCAGTCTGACGCGCGGCGCCGAACGCTTCAAACTGCAGGCGACTGCAACATCACCGCTGCTCGACTTCACCGCGCTGCAGCGTCCCATGACGCCCGAAGTCGTGGCAAAACCGACCGGCTCCGCTGCGCGCGCGATTCCGGACGTTACCTTGCCGCTCGATCTGCTGCGCGCGATCGATGCAGACCTGGACCTGCAGGTCGATGCGGTCAAGCTCGGCGACGCGGCCAGGATCGGCCCATTGCTGGTGCGCGCGACGATCGCCGATGGCCGCCTGAACGCCGAACCTGTGGAACTCGCCAACGGCGCGAGCCAGATCCTGCACGCGGCTGTAACCGCAGACGCGGCACAAAGCGCATGGACGGTTCGGCTCACCGGCAGCGGCATCGATCTGGGAGAAATGCTTGCGCGCTTCGGCCAGCCGCAACTCGTCAATGGAGGCAGCACCGATCTGGACGTCGACGTGCGCGGCAGCGGCAAGACCTTGGCGGCTGTTCTGGGTTCGCTCAACGGCAACGTTCGCATGCGGATCGGACCGAACCGCATCAACAACGTCGCGATCGACGTGAGCAGCGGATTGATTGCGCGCATGTTCAGCGCCGCCAACCCGTTCCAGAAGACCGACCCCAATACCGAGGTCAAGTGCATCGCCGTGCGCGTGCCGGTAAAGGATGGCGTTATCAAATCCGAACACAACGCCGCGGTCGAAACGGCGAAGTACAACCTGATTGCAACCGGCACCGTGAATCTGCGCACCGAGGGCCTCGACCTTGCCGTGACACCGGTTGTGACCAGCGGTCTGGGGCTCACGGAGATCCCTACGATCGTGAGCCTGAGCGGCACGTTCTCCTCGCCGTCGGTCGGCCTTACGCCGGGCGGCGCGATAAAGTCGGCTGCGGCGATCGGCGCCACCATCGCGGTACCAGGACTGAGCAACCTCGCCGGATCGCTGTTCCGCAAGATAACGGCCGACCAGGAGCCGTGCGCCACCGCCTTGCAGGAATGAAGCCACAGGCTTCGGGACGGAGATTGAAATCCGTCCAGCGACTGACCCGGAGCACGCTTCTGCGGCCAAAATAGGCCGGCCGCAAGGTCTCGGAAGCACTTCGTACTTTCACCACGTTGACAGCCGCGCGGAGTGCTGCAATGCTGGAAACCAGCTGCCGCGTTTCTTCGCTTGCCAATGCGCACCGGTCTCAAACAAGACGTGCCGCGGGCGAAATGGTTTCTGGATCGGGGATCCTGGAATGGATGCGAGTAAAGGGACCGTTTACGTGATCGACGACGACGCGGACGTGCGCGGCGGCCTGACTCGGCTGTTGCGCTCGGCCGGATGGATTGTCGATGCATACGCTGCGGCCCAGGACTTCCTGGAAAAAGTCGCGTGCGATGGCGTCGGCTGCATCCTGCTCGACGTCAGCATGCCGCGCATGAGCGGTCCGGAGCTGCACGACCAGTTGCGCGCCCGTGGAAGCAGGCTGCCGGTGATATATCTGACCGGCCACGGCACCGTTTCGATCGGTGTCAATGCGATGCGCCACGGCGCGTTCGATTTCATCGAGAAGCCAGCCGATGCCGATACCCTGCTGCGTGTCGTCAACGACGCAGTTGCCCAGCGCGAGCAGGCCTCGGCCCAGGAGGGCGAGCTCGACGAGATACGCCGGCGCCTGTCGCGCCTGTCTCCGCGCGAGCACGAAGTCATGAGTCACGTGATCCGGGGACGATTGAACAAGCAGATCGCCGCGGATCTGAACATCGGCGTCAAGACAGTCAAGGTTCACCGTGGCCGGGTCATGGCGAAGATGAAGGTGCGCTCGGTCGCCCAGCTGGTGCATCTCTGCGATGCGCTCAGCATCGCATAAGTGAAACGTCCGGGCCGTCCATAGGGTCCCGCAGCCGCGGGCATATGGGATCATGGTCCCATATCGCCGGTGCATATCGGCGAGTATCGTCCTGCAATTGTCACTGATGAGCATCCGTGGAATGGCCGTTGGTGCCTCCGGCGCCAAGAGCTGGATCATCCACACGATCGGGAGACGAGGGTGGGCGCAAGCGGGGGTCTGGTCGTTCACGTCGTCGACGACGACGATGGTGTGCGAACGGGATTTGCGCGGTTGCTGCGTTCGGCAGGAATCGATGTGCGCGCCTACTCCTCCGCCGACCGCTTTCTCGACGAGGTCGACAGCGTGGCGCCCGGCTGCGTCCTGCTCGATGTCACGATACCGGGAATCAGCGGGCCGGGGACGCTGGAGCGCCTGAGAGACAAGCGCAACGTGCTGCCGGTCATCGTCGTGTCGGCGCGCGACAGCGAGGCGGTCCACCGGCTCACGCACGAACTCGGCGCAAAGATGTTCCTGCGCAAGCCGGTCGACGATCAGGCCCTGCTCGATGCGATCAACTGGGTGACCAGCCAGGCCGAAGCTTGACTCCTGCCCGGATTCGTCGTCGAACCACTGCGCTACACTATCCGCCGGGCGAAGCAAGCCCTTTTCTTGCGTGATGGCGCCGATGGACTGGATACACGCCGGCTGGACGGGGATGATGGTTGTCAGCCTGATGCTGGCGTTCGTCTACCTGTCCATTTGGATACGCCAGCGGCGCCTCGGCGTGTACCTGACGTTCGCGCTGTGCAGCATGTCCGCGGCTGCGATCGCGATCGTCGAACTGTTCATGATGCGGGCGTCGACGCCGGAACTCTGGGCGCAACTCGTGCGCTGGCTGCACGTCCCGTTGGCGGCCCTGTTCATCAGCCTTGTGCTGTTCGTGCGCCTGCAATTCCGCGCGTCCCGCCGCAGCTGGACTGCGCCGCTGATGGCGGTTGCACTCGCGGTGCTTGCGGCCAATTTCCTGACCGGCGCCAATCTCGACTTTCGCGAAGTGTCCGCGCTCCAGTCGATCAGCGTCTGGAATTCGGCGCCGATCAGCGTTCCCGTCGGCGAACCCAATCCGTGGATCATTCTCGGCACGATCAACGCGCTGCTGATGATCGTCTTCCTGATCGACACGGTCGTGATCGTGCGGCGGCGCGGCAGCATGGAGGAACGCCAGAACGTTTTTCTGGTGTGCGTAAGCATCATCGCCTTCCTGGTCGCCGCCGGCACGTGGCAGCTCGTCGTCAGCTCCGGGCTGATCGTGGCGCCGTTGCTGGTTGCGCCATCGTTTCTCGGAATCTCGCTCGTGATGGCCTATCTGATCGGCAGCGAAATACTTCGTGCCTCGGAAATGGCGACGAGCCTGGTCACTGCAGAAGCGCGCCTGCTTGAAACCGAACAGCAGATGGATCTGGCTGCGAGCGTGTCGGGCCAGGGTTTCTGGAGCTGGGACACGACCGGTACCGAGCCATGGCTGTCGCCAACGGCGCTGTTTCTGCTCGGTTTCGCGCCCGATGACGTCTTCACGTGGTCGAACTATCTCGAACGCGTGGTGCCCGAGGATCATGCGCGGCTGCGCAGCGCAATCGAGCAGGCGATACACGGCGACGGCAATATCCACGTCGAGTTCAGGGTCGCAAGTCCGGGACGGGACGTTCGCTGGCTGGTGGCCCTCGGCAAGATCCTGTTTACGCAGGATCACGTGCCGGCGCACAGCTACGGTGTTGTCGTGGACACGACCGAGCGCAGAACGGTCGACGAACGCTTTCGCCTACTGGTCGAGTCGATGCCATGGGCGGTCCTGCTGGTCAATGACCAGGGCGTGATCACGTTCGGAAACAGGCAAGCCGAATCGATGTTCGGATACACGCGCGAGCAGCTGATCGGCACGGATGTGGAGACGCTGATGCCACAGCGCTATCGCAGCGTGCACGCCGAGATGAGACGCTTGTTTGCCGAGGGCGTAGATGTGGGCAAGATGGACGCGGGCGGCGAACTCGTGGCGCAGCGCCGCGGCGGAGGCGCAATCATGGTCGAATTCGGTTTGACTCCGATCCGGATAGGACAGGAACAATTCACCATTGTCTCGATCGCCGATATCAGCGAGCGCAAGCGCATGGAGCGCGAAGCGGCGCTGCAGCGTGACGAACTGGCGCACCTGTCACGCGTGGCCTCGCTGTCGGCGCTGTCGAGTTCGCTCGCACACGAACTCAACCAGCCGTTGACCGCAATCCTGAGCAACGCCCAGGCTGGCGCGCGTTTCCTCGCGCACAAACCGTCGAACGTCGAGGAGGTCGCGATCAGCTTCGCCAAGGTCGTCGACAACGCCAAGCGCGCCGGCGATGTCATTCGCAAGTTGCGCAGCATGCTGCGCAACGACCGCACGGAATTCGTCCGCCTGGATATCGACGATGTCGTGCGCGAAGTCCTGCAGATCCTGCGCATCGATCTGATCGAACGGCGTGTCGAGGTTGCCCTCGAGTTGGCAGCGGATCTGCCCCCGGTGAAGGGCGACAGGGTTCAGTTGCAGCAGGTGCTGCTGAACCTGATGATGAATGCGACAGAAGCGATGGGCGGTGTCGCGCATGCTCGCGTTCTCACCGTGCGGATGCTGCTTGCCGAAGACGGTGACGTCGAAGTGCAGGTTGCCGACAATGGATCCGGCATCCCCGAGCCGGACCTCGCGCGTATCTTTGCTCCCTTCGTCACCGGCAAGGCCGGCGGCATGGGACTCGGTCTCTCGGTCTGTTCGACGCTCGTCCAGGCGCACTCAGGCACCTTGTGGGCGACGAACAACAGCGCCGGCGGCGCAACCTTCTATTTTCGCCTGCCCCGGTTTCCCGATGGCAGAATTTCGGAGCGCGCCTGATGTGGATTGGGCCGCAGTTCTCTCCGGACACATGTCTGAACTGCGTGTGCTCACCCGGCCGCCAACACCATGGGTCAATTCGAAATTCGTGGACCTCGGTGGCGTGATGTCGATACCGGAAGCTGGCGGTAGTAGAGTATGGAAAGCCGCGTCAGCAAGGCGTCCAAGAAGGGGAACCAGGGTGAACCTGTCAAGACTGAAGGAAGGCGTAGGCAATGTCGGCGGTCGGATCGCGGTGGCGGATCCGGTTGATGAACTCGATGGCCGAATAACGCCAGCGGCCCAGCCCTCGCGATGAAGACCGAATTTGCAGGATCGCCGTTGGCGGATCCGCCGGACTTTTCGTTGATCCTCGGCGGGCCGCTCTATCAGCTGCTGCGGCGCGCGCACTTGTCCGGCGATGCGCTGGAACTGCTCACGCGCCGCGTGGCCGTCTTGTCGCTGCTGACCTGGCTGCCGTTGCTGGTGCTTTCGGTGGCGGAAGGGCATGCATGGGGCGACAGTGTCAAATTGCCGTTCCTGTTCGATGTCGATGTGAATGCCCGGTTCCTGCTCGCGCTGCCCCTGTTCGTCGTTGCTGAAATCGTCGTCCACCAGCGCATGCGCCCGGTCGTCGCCGCGTTTGTGAAGCGCGGCCTGATTCCCGACGCAGGACGCGCGCAATTCGACGCCGCCATCGCGGCTGCGATGCGCCTGCGCAACTCCATTCCGGCCGAAGTGCTGCTCATCGCGCTCGTGTACGGCATCGGCGTGCTCGTCGTCTGGCGGAACAGCGCTGCCATCGACGTGGCAACGTGGTACGCGCAGGCGGGGGGAGGGCGGCTGCAACCGACCTGGGCCGGCTGGTGGTTCGGTCTGGTCAGCTTGCCGGTATTCCAGTTCATCCTGTTTCGGTGGTATTTCCGGCTGGTGATCTGGGCGCGCTTTCTCTGGCATGTCTCGAGGATCGACCTGCAACTGATGCCCACTCACCCCGACCGCGCCGGGAGCCTGGGTTTTCTTTCGATCATCACGCAGGCGTTCGCGCCGCTGCTGGCCGGACAGGGCGTGTTGCTCGCCGGTGTGATAGCGAACAAGATCTTCTACGCCGGCGCGAAGCTGGTGGACTTCAAGATGGAGATTTTCGCGCTGGTCGCCGTCATGCTGTTTTTCGTCGTATCGCCGCTGCTGGTCTTCGTTCCGCTGATGGCGCGCGCCAGGCGCGCGGGCTTGAGTGAGTACGGCGGCCTTGCCCAGCGCTACATGCGCGAGTTTGACCACAAATGGTTGCGCGGCGGTGCGCGCCCCGAGGAACCGCTGCTCGGCAGCGCGGACGTGCAGTCGCTCGCGGACATGGGCAACGGCTTCGAAGTCGTGAAACAGATGAAGCTGGTTCCGTTCGGCAAGGAAATGCTCGTGCAGCTGGCCGTGATTTCGCTTCTGCCAGTGGCGCCGCTGATCCTGACCGTGATTCCGCTGGCCGCTTTGCTCGACCGCTTCCTGCAGATCGTCATGTGATGTGATGCGCGGACGCGCGCGAACTGCGCGCGTGCACGGGGCACCTCCCCATTATTTCGGGAAAAGCGTACATTCCCCACTCGCGCTGACGTGAAGGAAGGGCCGACCATGAGCACACTGCTTCGACTGCGATGGTTCCTGCTGGCAGGGATCGGCCTCGCGGGCATCGCCAGCGCCACAGGCTACGACGTCAACGGCGTGCACCTGGGCATGACACAGGCCGAAGTACAAGCGGTCTTCGGCGACAAGGTCCAATGCACTGCGAGGACGCCGAGCGACTCGGATCCTTCGCAGGCGACTTGTGTCAACAAGGCATTTGTCCAGGAAAAGACCTTGTCCGATACGTTCGCCGGGCAGAAGACCGTGATCTGGTATCACGTCCTCGACGGGCATGTCGCGCGGATCAGCTTTCTCGGACTTCCGTCGATGGCGTTCGACCATATCGTGGCGACGATGGAAAAGACCTACGGCAAGGCCGACGTTGCGAAGAAGGACGTGCGGGTCGGCATCAAGTCGTCGGAAATGGTCAACAAGCGCGCGAAATGGCACAACGACGCCGGCGACGAGATCGTGTTCGACAAATATACGGCGGGCAATCTTGATCGCGGCTACCTGAACTTCTACAGCGCTGCGTATCCGCAGAGCCTGCGGCCCGCGCCGGTCGAGTGAACAGCCGTCGCTGTTCGATCCGGCGCCGGTGCAACCGGGCGTGATGCATCGAGGGCAATCGATGCGTGGGACCGGTTACCGGAACCCATGATTCAGGCGCACAACTTGATTTTCGATGTTGCAATGCAGGTCTGGCATTTCGTGCGGCGCCTGATCCTGCTGGCGATCACGGCGTTCGTGTCGATCGTGGTCGGCTTCACGCTGTATGCCGTGCTCTCGTTCCCCGATCTGAAGCCGTGGCATACCGAGCGTCTCGACGGTGAATTCTCCGCGCTGCGCGACGGCGGCCTGGATTTCGACGGCTACCTGAAACTCGAAGCGCGCCTGTTCGACGAGATGCACGCCAGGATCGCGACCTGGGACCACTCCGACGAAGCCTACATCTATAGCCGTTTCAACCCGGACAGCAACGTCAGCCGCCTCGTCGAAGGCGCGCCATTCAACCGCTCGTTTCGTTTGACTACGCCGGAACCGGTCGGCCACGCGCTGCTGATCCACGGGCTGAGCGATTCGCCGTATTCCATGAAGGCGCTGGCCGAGGCGCTGCATGCGCGCGGGTTCGAGGTGACGGTGCTGCGCTTGCCCGGGCACGGCACGCTGCCTTCGGCGATGACGCAGATGAGCGCTGCCGATTGGACCGCGGCGGTGCGCATCGCCGCCCGCGACGTGGCGTCACGCACGCCGGCCGGCCAGCCGTTCTACATCGGCGGCTATTCCACCGGCGGCACGCTGGCCCTGCAATACACGCTCGACGCCCTGGCCGACACGTCGCTGCGAAAACCCGATCGCATCCTGCTCGTATCCCCGGCGATCGAAGTGCCGGAAGTCGCGGTCGTCGCGAATGTGCTCGACATGCTCAGCATCGTGCCATTGCCGGCGCTGCAGAAGGTGCGCTGGCAGGAGATTGGCGTCGAATACGATCCGTACAAGTTCAATTCGTTCACGATAAACGCAACCCGCCAGGTCAACAGGTCCACGCGCACGCTGCAGGAGTCGCTCGCGACAGCCGTGGAGTCCGGGCGCATCGAGCGCATGCCACCGGTCGTGACCTGGCAGTCGGTCGTCGATGCAACGGTCGGCGCGGATGGGGTGGCCGATGTGCTGTACGCGCGCCTGCATGGCGAGGCACACCGACTCGTGTTGTTCGACGTGAACCGTCAGGGCGCGGTCGGCAGCGTGCAGCGCCCGGGCGCCGGCGCCTTGATCGAGCGCCTCTCGAAGGAAACGCGCGCTTACACACTCGACCTCGTCGTCAACACCAGCGAGCATGAACGCAAGGTCAGCGCGCGTCAGCTAGCGCCGGACGGTGTCGTCAGCGTTCGCGACACAGAACTGGAATGGCCGGAAACACTCGTCTCGCTCAGCCATGTCGCACTGCCGTTTCCGCCCGACGATCCGGTCTACGGATTGAATCCCGGCAGCGGTCGCGACGGCATTCCGAGCATCGGCTCGTGGCTGTTTCGCGGCGAGAGCGGTGCAGTCACCATCTCGCTCGGCTCGCTCACGCGCCCACGCAGCAATCCGTTCTGGCAGTTGATCGACGAGGATGTCGCTGCGCTGGTCGAAGCCGATCGCCCAAGGGAAAAGCCAACGGAATAGTAGAAGCCGTCATTCCCGCTTCCGCGGGAATGACGCCCATTTAGGATCCCCGCTCTTCGCCGCTTCGAGCGGTTACACAACCAAGCACTGGCCTACCCCGGCACGCTTCAGGAACCTCGCCGTCACAACTGCGAATCCAGCGGCAGCCAACTGAACATCCAGGCAATGAAGCGTTTGGTGCCACTCGCCGGCGGCTCGTCGTGCAGCGTCACCGGCTTGCCGTCGACCTGGTCGAGCCACACGATCTTGTCGCCTTCGAGCGCGAGCTTCCAGCTGTGTTCCAGATCGGTCGCGGCGTCGTAACGCGCGTGTACCTGAGCCGCGAACGCCGGATCGTCGATGATGACGCCGCATTCGGTGTTGATGCGCGCCGAACGCGGATCCATGTTGAACGAGCCGACGAACGCAAGGTGACCATCCGTCACTACCGACTTGGCATGCAGGCTTGCAGTCGACTTGCTCGGAGTTCCACTGGAATGTTGACTGTATTTCCCCACCCGCAAAGGCTTGAGTTCGTGGATGTCGACTCCGGCGCGCAACAATTCCAGCCGCGATTTGCTATAGCCGCCGTGCACCGAGGCTACGTCGTTTGCAGCAAGCGAGTTGGTCAGCAAATGCGAGGCGACGCCGCGTTTCTCCATCGACACCAGAAGGTCGGTGCCGGGGCGCCTCGGCACGAAATACGGCGAGATGATCACGGCCTCGCTCTGCGCCGACTGCAGCAAGCCGGTGATCGTGTCGAGCATGATCTGCGGGGTATTGTCTTCGCCCTTCGACTTGGACGGGTCATCGGTAACGAGCTTGACTTGCCTGCCACGCAGCAGGCTGTCGAGGTGCAACCCGGTAAGGCCCTCGTCGCGTAGCTGTATCAGGTGTTTCGCGTAGGGTGTTTCGAGCGCCTCCTGCCTGTGCGCTTCCTGCGCCGCGCGCCGCTTTGCCAGGGCTGCGTCGGGATCCTTCGGCTTCTCGAATGCCGAGATCGGCACGACGCTGTCGCTGTTCCAGAACAGATCGAACTGTGCGTCGGCGTCGGCGACCACATGCCCCGCCATGAGCACGCCGAGATCGCCGAAATTGACCTCTTCGTGCGCACCGAAGTACTCATCGCCGATATTGCGGCCACCGACGATCGCGAGTTGCGAGTCGGCAATCCACAATTTGTTGTGCATGCGATGGTTGACGCGGCCTCCGCCGAAGATGAACTCCAGGCCGTTGCCGATCGTGGACCCGCGCGTGCTGAACGGATTGAACACGCGGATCTCGATCCGTTCGTGCGCGTCGAGCGCGGCCAGTTCTTCGTCGTGCCCGCGCGCGGTCACATCGTCGAGCAGAATGCGCACGCGCACGCCGCGGTCGGCGGCGCGCAGCAGTTCGCGGCCGATTGCGCGGCCCGTGAGGTCGTCGTGCCAAAGGTAGTACTGCGCATCGAGGCTGCGTCCGGCCTGCGCGATGCTGACCATGCGCGCCACGAATTCGTCTTCACCGCTCCTGAACAAAGAATAGGCGGATTCGTCGGGTGCCAAGGCGAGTCCCGCAACAGCGTGATCGAGTTCGGTGCTGTCGCCGGGCGGAAGGAAAGTCGACGGCGCGCCGCGTGGGAACGGCGTCGTTGCGCACGCGGCCAGCAGCAGTGCCGCGACGAGGACGATTAAACGAACGCCGTGATTGGTCATACACGAAGTCCCCGGAAACTGAAGGGAGCCTATCACCATTGAACCGTTCGTGGCCGCCCGGTAGGGCCAAGGTCCAATTACCTCCGAGTCGCGCATTCTCTATCTTGATCTCCGTGGAGCTGTGCCCCTCGTGGTGGGGTGTCCGGCCCGAAACGTCTTTGGCGACAGTTCGCTCGCGGTTCGATGCCTCGCCTCAGGAGAGGCTGGAACCTTGCCACGATGCAACAGCGCAGCGGCAGTTCCTCCAAACCGCTTCAGGTTCAATGGGTCCAAGGTCCCATTGCGGGCACCCACGACCGCGGACCACGATTCATCGAGAATGCTGCACCTTACGCTGCAGGACTTCCGTGCCTTGCTTGACCCAGATCAACGGTCCCGCTACGCATCGGCAAACAAATACCGCATGTGCCGAATCCAGGAGTGAACACCATGGCGACTTCAACCAACACCACGGCGAACGTGGATAATTTTTTTGCGAGTTCCGCGGCGCGGTTCGATCGGTGGCGCGAGTTGAACGCCAAGGCGCAAACCTGGGCAGCCGGAGCGCGCGGCAGCAACGCTCGCGCCGGCCGTGCCGCGGTCGATGCGGCGTTCGCGGAGGTGCGTCCACTGGAAGACTATTTCGCCTACCCCGGCGGGCGGCTGTTGAAGACGCTGGCCGAGCGCATTGCCGCGGACGATGCCATGGGCGCCGCGCGCCTGGTGCGCCGCGTCAGCGCTTCGTTGCTGTCGGGCAGCTACCGCCACGACAGCGGCCAATGGGAATCGTCGGACGACGACGGCGAAGTCGAGCCGGAGCGGTTGTCGCAGACATTCGAAGGTGGCCAGACTCACCGGCCGTATTTCGAGGCACTGTTCGTCTCACCGGCGCCGGCTGCCAGTCTGGCCAAGCTCGCGCACGAAACCCGTCGCCTGCGCCGCACCGAAGACGCGATGATCTACGAGCCGGTGTTCGTCGGCAGCGTCGAGGATGCCATTCTCGCCACGATCCTCAACGGCAAGATCCAGTCGGTCGTGATCTTCGACGGCATACCGGTGCCCTCGAAGAATGACGTGCCGCTGCTGCGCGACCTTCTCACGACCTACCAGCACCTGGATGCGTCGACCGACGCCCCGCTCGAGATCGGCATCACGCTGGCAAAGATGATCAAGCGCATTCGCCCGGAACTCGACATCTACCTGATGACCGACCGGAACGTGGAGAAACTCGCCGGTGATCCTGCGGCTTCGATGATCCGGCGCGTGTTCTACGAAGTCGAAGAGTTGATGGAAGTGCATCTGAACATTCTCGAAGGCGTCGCCGATCGCTATTCGACGCCGCATTTCGACAACCTCAAGAAGTATGCCGCCCGTCCGATCGCCACGTTCCACGCGCTGCCGATCGCGCGCGGCAAGTCGATCATGAAGTCGAACTGGATCGGCGACATGGGCGAGTTCTACGGCCTGAACCTTTTCCTGGCCGAGAGCTCCGCCACGACCGGCGGCCTGGACAGCATGCTCGAGCCGACCGGCAACATCAAAATCGCGCAGGAGAAATTCGCCCGCGCCGTCGGCGCCGACCACGTGTTCTTCGTCACCAACGGCACGTCGACCTCGAACAAGATGGTCTACCAGGCCGTGACCGCGCCGGGCGACATCGTCATCGCCGACCGCAATTGCCACAAGTCGCACCATTACGGCATGGTGCTGTCGGGTTCGCAGCCTTATTACGTCGAGGCGTTCCCGATGACCGAGTACTCGATGTACGGCGCGGTCCCGCTGCGCACGATCAAGCAGGCGCTGCTGGACCTCAAGGCCGAGGGGCGTCTGGATCGCGTCAAGATGATCACGCTGACGAACTGCACGTTCGACGGCCACGTCTACAACACGCGCCGGGTCATGGAAGAGTGCCTGGCGATCAAACCGGATCTGCTGTTCCTGTGGGACGAAGCCTGGTTTGGATTCGCGCGCTGGTCGCCGTTCCTGCGCCCGCGCACCGGCATCGGCGCCGCCGAGTGGCTGCATGAATGGCGCGACACTCCTGAAGCGCTGAAGGCGTATCAGGCGCAGGTGGCCGAACTCGGCGAGGATCTCGACCCGAAGGACAAGCGCGTGCTCGACCGGCGCCTCGTGCCCGATCCGCGCAAGATCCGCATCCGCGTCTACGAAACCGACTCGGTCCACAAGTCGATGTCGTGCCTGCGCCAGGGCTCGATCGTCGCGGTCAAGGACGAGGACTACAACCACCACGTCTCGGCATTCCGCGAGGCGGTGTTCATCCATGCCTCGACCTCGCCGAACGCGCAGATCATCGCGTCGCTGGACGTCGCACGGCGCCAGATGGAACTCGAAGGCTACGAACTCGTTCGCAAGGCTATCGAGATAGCGCTGGCGATCCGCAAGTCGGTGAACGAACACCCGATCATCTCGAAGTACTTCAGGATGCTCGGCGCCGACGGGATGATTCCGGCCGAATTCCGCAGTTCGGGCTTCAAGGACTTTCTCGCCCCGAACACCAACTGGCTGACGGCGTTGAAGGCAGTCAAGGACGATGAGTTCTTCCTCGACCCGACGCGCATGACGCTGGTGTGCGGCACCGCAGGGTTCGATGGCTCGTCGCTCAAGGGCCTGCTGGCCTCGAAGTACAACATCCAGCTCAACAAGACCTCGCGCAACAGCGTGCTGCTTCAGAGCAACATCAACAACACGCGCAGCGATGTCGCGCTGCTGATCAAGGTGCTGCTCGAGATCTCGCAAGGCATCGAGGCCCAGCTCGCCGAGGGCGGCGAGTCCGCGCGCGCCACGTTCGCGGCGAAGGTGAAGAACCTGATGACCGACGTGCCCGATCTGCCGAACTTCAGCCGCTTCCACGACGGCTATCGCGAAAACCCGAAGAGCATCACGCTCGAAGGTGACATGCGCGGCGCGTTCTTCGCCGCCTACGAAGAAGACGATTGCGAGTACCTGCCGCTGATGAGCCCGAAGATCGACGAGCGGCTCGCGAAGGGCCCGCAGATGGTGTCGGCGAACTTCGTGATCCCGTACCCGCCCGGTTTCCCGATCATGGTACCGGGACAGGTGATCGAGGCCGACACGATCGGGTTCATGCGCAAGCTCGATGTCAAGGAGATCCATGGGTACAACAACGCGCGTGGCCTGAAGCTGATCAAGCTGACGGCGATCGGCAAGGCAAAGCCGGGAGCAGCGGGCAGCGTCAAGCCGAACAAGGCGCCGCCGCTCGCA
>DASRTK010000173.1:0-6425 GCA_035655975.1 Rudaea sp. | reverse complement strand
GAGCATTTTCCGGCGGGTGCATATATGCCCACTATCCCGACGAACGAAGAGCTTCCGCTTGCGATCGTCGTGCAGGCCGGAAATGCAGGAGCATTTTCCGGCGGGTGCACATGTGTGCACTATCCCGAAGAACGAGTGCTTCTGCTTGCGATCGTCGTCCGAGTAGCCGGAAATGCAGAAGCATTCGGCGGATCGCGCAAAAGCGCGCACCAACGTGTCGCGCAGCCAAGTGCCGGCGAACCGTTGCGCCATTGTCCACAAGTGCAAATTGCCGACGTAGGCGCGAGCGCGGCAGACTGAAGCAGTAAGACGTTAGCTGACCGACCCTTATTGCCTCGGGTCAGCCGCGCTTCAACCCGCTCTTCCAGGCATAAACCGCGGCCTGCGTGCGGTCGTCGACACCGAGCTTCGCCAGAATGTTGCTGACGTGCGTCTTGACAGTCTTCTCGCCGATACCCAGCCGCTCGGCGATCAGTTGGTTGCTGAGGCCCTCGGCCAGCAGGCCGAGAACTTCATGCTCGCGCTGGCTCAGGGTCTGGAGCAATTGGGCACCCGGTGTCGACCCGTGGCGCAGCTCTTCCATCAGGTGGCCGGCAACGCGCGGATGCAGCACGGCTTCGCCGCGCGCCGCCTTGCGAATCGCATCGGCCAGGCTGTCGGCTTCGACATCCTTGAGCAGGCATGACAGCGCGCCGGCCTTGATCGCCGCGACGATCTGCTGCGCATCGTCGAACGATGTGAGCAGGACGACCTGGGTTGCCGGACTCGCCGCGCGGATGTCGCGCGTCGCGGCTACACCGCCGCCCGGCATGACCAGGTCGACCAGTGCAACCTGAGGCTTGTACTCGGCGCAAACGGCAGTGGCGGTCGTGGCGTCGCCGGCCTCGCCGACGATGACGAGGTCCGCATGGGTTTCCAGAAAAGCCCGGATGCCCTGGCGAACGAGCACGTGGTCGTCGACAACGACCACGCTGATCGGCTGAACGTTCATGCTGGCGCATCCGCGTAGTGAGCGACGCTGTTCGATCGGTTCATGTGTGCTGCTCAAGCAGTTGTGTTGTCCGGTTCGGCGATGGAAAAACGGATGCTGATCCGTGTTCCTTCACCGATCCGGCTGTCGAGGACGAAGCGGCCTTGCGGCAGCGATTCGGCGCGCTCGCGCATGTTTGCCAGACCCATGCCGGGCTCGGCCTGATCGCTCGCGCCGCGGCCATTATCGGTGATGTCGAGCGCCAGTGCGTCTTCCGCGCGTGAAATCGCCAGGCTGACGCGCGTGGCGCCGCTGTGGCGCAACACGTTGGCCAAAGCTTCATCGGCGATGCGAAGCAGTGTTTCCTGGTTCGCGGCGGCGATACCGGTTACCTCGCCGAGGTCGAGGTCGAGCGCTATGCCGCTGACCTGGGCCCACTCCAGCGCGCGCGCGCGCAGGCGCTCGGCAAATGGCAAGGCGGTATCCGAGGCGCGCAGTTCGTCGAGAATCTGCGCAAGTTCCTTCTGCATCTGCTGACTGAGCCGTTCGGCCTGTCCAATGCGCTCGGCGGCCACGGGATCGGCGACGAGCTGGCGCCGCAGGGCGGCGAGTTGCAGGTTCAACGCAAATGCCTGCTGCTTGACCGTGTCGTGCAGGTCGCGCGCCAGACGCTGCCGTTCGGCAATCGTGGCCAGCTGCGCGCGCGAACGCATCAGGGCCTTGAGCTCCAATGCCATGCCGTCGAGCAATGCGGACAGGCGGCCGAGTTCGTCGCGCGAACGATCGTCGATGCGATCGCTGAAATCGCCGCGGCTCCACGCGGCCGCGGCGCGCGCCACGCGATTGAGCCGGCGAGTCACCCAGGTTGCCAGGAAGATCGAGGAGGCGATGCCGAATACGAGCAGGTAGCCCAGGATGATCGGCCACTCGAGGCTAAGGTCGAGCAGAAAGCGGTGCCATGGCACCGGCAGGCGCAGTTCGACGAACAGATAGCCGCGCCGGGATCCGTCGCGTTCGTGCACCGGCGCGAGCACGCGGCGGATCGTGTACGGATCATCCGAGCCGGGCAGCACGACGGCGATGTCGCGGTCGCGCGCGCTGGCGAACTCGGTGGAGTCGAATGCGGGCAGCTCGGGGCGCCAGTCCGCCTGCGCCGGCGCCTGCGCGATGACGCGGCCCTCGGGACTGAGCACGGCCGCGGCCAATGGCACTTCGGCAAGTTCCAGAAGCAGGTACGACTCATCCTCGATAAGCCCGCCGCGCGGACGCTGCAGGCGCAGGATCCAGGCCTGGGCCCAGTTGCCCAGTGCCGACGCCTCGTCGCGCGCCGTGCTCGGCCAGGCGCTGGCGACTTCCGTCGTTGCGCGTTCGGTCGCATGCAGCAGCGATCCGGACTCGACGTTCGATATGAACGATTCGTATTCGAAAATCAGTATCGCCGACTCGACCAGGATCAGGCACGGCAACGACAGCAGCAGATAGAACAGCGTAAGCCTGGATATCAGGCCGCTAAGTTGCGGGCGCAGCGGGTTCATCGTCGGGCAGAAGGTTTCGGCCGGGCGCCAAGCATAGCGGCAAACCCGCTGCCGCGAGCACCGTGGAGCCGGCGCCTGCAGCACGCGGTTTCGGATCAGGTTCCACGCGTGCGCATCGGCGGCCGCGAGTGACCACGGCCGCCGCCGACGATGCTACCCGCGCCTAGAACTGATAGGCGAAGCCGCCGTAGTACGTGCGCCCCAGTGCCGGTTCGATGGCGTTCTGGAATACGCGTGAGTAGTAGGTCTTGTCGCCGATGTTCGAGACCCCCGCGAGCAGGCGCAGGCGCGGCGCCACCCAGTAGTCGCCGGAAAAATCCCACACGGTGTACTGCGGAATCTTCGCCGGCACGAAGGTCTGGCCGCTGCCGAACGGCAGATTCGAATCCTGCCAGTACTGGCTCGCGACCGAGGTCACGGTCAGCTGCAGCTTGAGCTTGGCATCTTCGCGCCACGCCAGGCCGCCGCGGATGACGTAGTCAGGCGCGAACGCCGGCACCTTGCCGGTGAGCGTCAGCGATTCGGTGAACTCCGCATTCAACAGGCTCACGCTGCCGAAGATGGAAAAATGCCGTACCGTCGCCGGATCGATCAATGCCGCGATGAAGTCGTAGTCGATCTGGCCTTCGAAGCCGCGATGGCGCGTGTTGCCGGTGTTGACGTTGACCGTGTCGGTCGGGTTGGCCGGATCCGGATGCTGCGCCTCGATGCGATCCTGCATTTCGATCCAGAACAGGCTGGCGTCGTAGAACAGCCCCGGCGTCGGCGTGCCATGCACGCCGCCTTCGTACGAGAGCACATGCGTCGGGTTCGGATCGTTGCCCGGCAGGAGCGTCGACGTCGGCGAGGCGACGTCGAAGTAACGCACCGGCCGCCAGCCCTGGGAGACGTTGAAGTAGGTTTCATTGCCGCGGCCAAAATCGTTGCCGAAGCCCAGGCCGAAGAGCGGCACGGTGTGGTCGACGTCGACGTCGTACAGCGGACGGCGCGTGATCGTCGAAGGCTTGACCGACTCGTCGACCTTGACCTGTTCGTGCTCGATGCGTAGCGACGGAACGAGGTGCCAGTTGTCCCAGCGGAACACGTTCTCGGCAAAGACCGCCGCGTAGTCGGTCTCGCGCGCCTGGACCGAACGCGGGATCAGATCGACGCGCTCGTAGCGCTCGAGTTCGAAATTGCCTGGACGCGAAATCCACTGACGCTCCGGATCATCGGAGTGGTACGCAGTGATTCCAGCCGTGAATGCGTTGCCCTGGCCCCAGCGATGCAGCAGGCGCGAATCGATGCCGCTGTAACGGAACTGGATGTCCGAGAGCGTCGCCGTTGCGGTCTTTGCCGGCGCCGTCGCCGGCGGAATGACAGACGGGCCGGAAGCCGACGCCTGGTCGTGATAGCCGACCCACGCCTTGCTGTTGATCTGCGTCTTGTCGTCCAGGTGCTGTTCGTTGCTCAGGGCCAGCGTATAGCGTTCGATCCAGTTGTGGTTGAACGGCGTCGTCGTCGTATCCGGGTTTGCCAGGAATACCGGGTAGCCCATCTTGCCCGGATCGCCTTCACTGAGGTTGGAGGCGTGGAAGTCGAGTGCCCAGTATGCGCCCGAATCCGGGTGGTAGCCGACGTGGATGTCGGCGCCGCTCAGGTACGACGACGCGTTGTCGCGCTGGCCGTCGTTTTGGCCGTAATGCGCATCGAACAGGTAGTCCCAGGCGCCGTTGGTGCCGTCGATTTCGTTGAACGACGAGAACAGGCCGTTCTTGCCGATCACGTTTTCGCTGTAGCCGCCGAACTCGCGGTTCGGATCGGGCTTGCGGCTGATGTAGTTGATGACGGGGGCCGGTTGCGGTCCGTACAGCAGCGAATTGCCGCCGCGGATTTCCTGCACCTGGCTGATCGTCTGCGGCAGCGGCATGAAATACAGGGTCGGGAATGCGATCCAGTTGTCCGAGATCGGCATGCCGTCCTGCATCACGAGCACGAATTCGGATTCCTGCGGATTGCCGAGGCCGCGATAACTCAGGTTGGTCTGGCCGACGACCTGCTGCTCCGAAATGAGCAACCCGGGCGTGTGCGAGAACAGGTCGCGCAAGTTGTTGTCGATGACGGTCGGGATCTGGTCGAGCTTCGTGACCGAAGTCTTCTTCGTGACCGTGATCAACGGCCCGTCGACTTCCTTCATGATGTGGTTGAGCTTTGGCCGCGCGTCGTCGTGCGACGCCCGATCCTTGACCGTGACCTGTTCCAGGGTCTGCGTCTGCGGCGACTGCGGTGCTTCCTCGGCGGCCGCCGGAAGGCAAAACGCAGCGATACCTGCGCTCAGCGCTGCCGGCGCAAATTTGATCTTTCTCATGGTGCTGTGATTCCCCAACGCCCACGGGACAGGGCGGCAGGCTTTATGCCAGTCGGCAGTCGCTGCCGCCAGAGTCGAAAGGCTTAGGTCTGGCGACCGAGGTCTTGTCCGCCTGACGGACTAATCGCTTTCTTGACGAGACGACAGTGCCCGGCCAACCACTCCTTGCCCCGGCGCAGACCATCCAGAACATGCGCCGGCGCTGGTTCCACAACGGCGTGGCTTCTCCTCAAAGGTGCACGTCGACCGGGGTCTTGACCGAATTTGCAATGAAACATCCGGCGTGCGCGCGCTCATGCATCTTCGCGTAGTCCTCGGCACCAGGCTGATGGTCCTTGGCGAAAACGACTTTGGGTGAGAGCGTTGCCTGGACGACGGCCATCTTGCCGTCGGCGTTCTTGCCGAGAATCGCCACGGCATCGTCGGCGTAACTGTCGACGACATAGCCGCGATTCGCCGCGACTGCCAGGAACGTCAGCATGTGGCACGACGACAGGGCTCCCAGCAGCATCTGCTCGGGATCGGCGTGCGCGCCGCTGCCGCCGTACTCCGGTGATGGCGCGGCATGCAATATTTCTCCGCCCGAATAGCGGATTTCATGGTCCGATGCGTAGTTGCCGCGCGCAAATGGGCCGCCATTGCGCGACCACTGCAGGCTGGTGCGATGTTCCGACATGACGGTGCGCCTCCCGGTTTTTGACGGCGCGCCCGCTCTGCGGCAAGGTGCGCGCATGGTAATCAAGCGTAACCCATCGCCGCCATTGCGTCATCGTGACAACCGGGGCACGAGCGCGGCTGCTGCCAGCGCGACGCCGCGGCACGGCCTGGCGCGCGTCCTGTCGAAGCTCGGATTGTGCTCGCGCACCCAGGCGCAGGAGTTGATTCGCTCCGGCCGTGTGCGCGTCGACGGCCGCGTCGAACTGGATCCGGAAGCGCGAACCGAAATAAGCAGCGCCGGCATCACCGTTGATGGTTGCGCGGTCGGTGACGCCAAAAAAATGTACGTCATGTTGAACAAGCCGCGCGGTTACGTCACCACAGCCAGCGACGAGCGCGGCCGCGACACCGTGTATGCCTTGCTGCAGGATGCGCAAGCGCCCTGGCTCGCGCCGGTCGGCCGTCTCGACAAGGCGAGCGAGGGCCTGCTGTTGTTCACCAACGACAGCGCATGGGCAGCGCGGCTGACCGATCCGGCTTCGCACCTCGACAAGACCTACCACGTGCAGATCGACATTCTGCCCGGCGACGACCTTTCGCAGCGCCTGCAAGCCGGCATCGACGATCGCGGCGAACATCTCTGCGTGAAATCGGCGCGCGAACTGCGCCGCGGCGACAAGAACGCGTGGCTCGAGATCATCCTCGACGAAGGCCGCAACCGGCAGATCCGGCGCTTGCTTGCGGCGTTCGACATCCATGTCCTGCGGCTTGTGCGCGTGGCGATCGGGCCGCTGGCGCTGGGTGATCTTGCAAAGGGGCAATGGCGCGGATTGAGCGCAGGCGAGGTCGCGTCGCTCGGCTAAGCCGCGCCGCGGTGCACAAGTTGGTTTTTTCAAGTAGGGTGGGCCTTGGCCCA
>DASRTK010000172.1:0-6716 GCA_035655975.1 Rudaea sp. | reverse complement strand
GCAATCGTGCGCCAGACGATTCAGGGCATGGACTCGATTCGCGACCAGATCCAGGAAACCTCGAAGCGCATCAAGCGCCTCGGCGAATCCTCGCAGGAAATCGGATCGATCGTGGAACTGATCAACGACATCGCCGAACAGACGAACATTCTGGCGTTGAACGCCGCGATTCAGGCGGCTTCGGCCGGTGAAGCGGGCCGCGGCTTCGCGGTCGTCGCCGACGAAGTGCAGCGACTGGCCGAACGCGCTTCCGGCGCCACACGCCGAATTGAAACGCTGGTCCAGACGATTCAGGCCGACACCAACGAAGCGGTCACGTCGATGGAACAGACGACCGCGGAAGTCGTGGCCGGCGCGCGCCTGGCCGAGGACGCGGGCCTGGCTCTGGGCGAGATCGAAAAGGTCTCGAACGACCTTGCCGACCTCATTCAGAACATTTCATCGGCCGCACGCCAGCAGTCGGCAGCCGCAACGAACATTTCCGCAACGATGAACGTCATTCAGGAAATCACGACGCAAACCTCTGTCGGCGCGAGCCAGACCGCCGAATCGATCGGCAACCTGGCCCAGTTGGCGGCGGATTTGCGCCGTTCGGTCGCCGACTTCAAGTTGCCATCCTAACCAAGGTCTATACCTGTCGCAGCGTGAGTTGCCTTCAATGCCGATGCAGTCTCCGATGAATCGTCCGAACAGCGCGCAGCGCTGCGCGGGCGCTCGCGTTGAAGCTGGCGCGGGGCTGGAGCAGCTACGGAAAGCAGGAACGCATCCATGAAATTGCAAGAAGACATCGACTTCACGACCCTCAACTGGGTCAAGCAGGAACTCGACGAGACCCTGAATCAGGCGCGTCAGGCGCTCGAGGCCTACGTCGACGATCCGGCCGACACCAGCCTGATGCGCTTTTGCGCAACCTACCTGCATCAGGTGCAGGGAACCTTGCGCATGGTCGAGCTGTATGGCGCGGCGATGGTCGTGGACGAGATGGAACGCGTCGCGCAAGGCCTGCTCGACGGCAGCGTCAAGCCGCAGGACGACACCTATTCGGTCTTGATGCGCGGCATCGTGCAGCTGCCCGATTATCTCGAGCGCCTGCAGGGCGGCCACAAGGACATCCCGATCGTCCTGCTGCCGCTGCTCAACGACTTGCGCGCGACGCGCGGCGAAAAGCTGCTGACCGAGTCGGCGCTGTTCTCGCCGGATCTGTCGGCCGCCCTGCCGGCCGCTGCCGCCGGCGCGGCGGTCGGTTTGCCGGTCATCGAATTGCGCGCCCAGGGCGCGCGCCTGCGCACGGCATTCCAGCTTTCCTTGTTGCGCTGGATCCGTGACGATTCCGCTGCCGACCAGCTCGATCGCCTGATCGACGTGCTCGATCGCGTGCGCAAGTTGTGCGCGGGCGAGGAAGCACGGCGGCTGTGGTGGGTCGCCACCGGCGTGCTCGAATCGGTCCGCAGCGGCTCGCTCGAAGCCAGCGCTGCGGTGAAGCTGCTGTTCGGCAAGATCGATCGCCAGATCAAGCGCCTGGTCGACGGCGGCGAGGCCGAGTTCGCGGCCGACCCGCCGCGTGAGCTGACCAAGAACCTCCTGTACTACGTCGCGCACGCCACCGCGGCTGGGCCGCGCGCCGCGGAAATTGCGCAGTTGTACCGGCTCGACTCACTGCTGCCGACCGAGCGCGAAGTCGCGCATGCGAAAGGCTCGATCTCGGGCCACAACCGCGCGCTGCTCGACACCGTGTCGACCGCGATCAAGGACGACTTGTTGCGGGTCAAGGAAGCGCTCGATATTTTCCTGCGCGCCCACGGCGCCGATCCGGGTGATCTGGCTGCGCAGGGCGAAGTGCTCGATCGCGTCGGCGATACGCTCGGCATGCTCGGCCTCGGCGTACCACGCCGCGTGGTGACCGAACAGCGCCAGATCATCGGCGACATCGCCAGCAAGACGCGCAACGCCGACGAAACGACCTTGCTCGATGTCGCCGGCGCGCTGCTCTACGTCGAAGCGTCGCTCGACGACCACATCGACCGCCTTGGTGGCGAAGAGCCGCAGTCGGAAGACGCCGCCGTGCAGATGGAATTGCCGAAGGCCGAGGTCCGCAAGATTCTCGATGCGCTGATGAAGGAAGCCTCGGTCAACATCGCCCAGGCCAAGCAGGACATCGTCGCGTTCATCGAGTCGCCATGGGATCACGCCAAGGTCGAACAGATTCCACGCCTGCTCGAAGAGATTTCCGGCGCGCTGCGCATGCTCGACCTGACCGAACCGGCCGGGTTGATGACGGCGATCGTGCGTTTTGTCGAAGTCGAGTTGCTGCACCACCGGCGCGTGCCGACGGTCGAGCAGATGGACAAGCTCGCCGACGCCCTGGCGTCGATCGAATACTTCATGGAGGCCACGCGCGAACAGCGCGGCGGCCGCGACCACATCCTCGATGTCACGCGGACCAGCCTGGAGTCTCTCGGCTACTGGCCGATTCCGTCCGACGACGACGTGGAAGCCGAGGCAAGCACCGCGACGGCCGAAACCGGCTACGCCGCGAGCCATGACGCGCCTGAAGCGGCGACCGTGGACGAGTTCTTCGCGTCCGCGGTGGTTGCGGCGCAGAACGAAAGCGCTGCCAGTGCCGAAGCGCACGCAGCGGCTACCGGCGGCGACTTTCTCCAGTGGAGCGAGCACCTGCCGTCCGAAACCGAAGCTTCTGTGCAGTTCGAGCAGCCGGTGGCTCAGGATGACGCAGCACAGCTGCCGAGCATCGAGTTGCCAACCGACGCGAGCGTCGACGATCTGATCGCGAGTTTCCAGCGCGACGAACAGGCTGCAGCGAGCGCCGATTCGACGTTGCCGGCGGAGTTCGAGCTGACCCACGCCGTCGACATCGCGCCGGGCATGAACCTCGAAGACCTCGTCGTCGGTGAGGCGCATGCGCACGAGCCGGTCACGCACGACCTGCACGGCCTGGCGCTGCCGGAGACCGAGCCGACGTCGCCGCCGCCTGTCGACGAAACCGAACAGCACGCCGCCGTCAACGCCGCGCCGGAAGCGGTGCGCTACGTCGAGGTCGAGGAGGAGATCGAAGAGGAAGTTCCCGATAGCGAAGGCAGCGCCGTACTGCCCGACGCGAGCTTCCACACGAGCGCCTCCGACGAGATCGACGCGGAGATCCGCGAAGTATTCGTCGAGGAAGTGCAGGAAGAAATCGAAAACCTGAGCCGGCAGTTGCCACACTGGCAAGCCGACCCGAACGATTTCGAACGGCTCAAGCCGATTCGCCGCTCGTTCCATACGCTGAAAGGCTCGGGGCGCCTGGTCGGTGCGCTGGCTCTGGGCGAGTTCAGCTGGAAAATCGAGAACATGCTCAACCGCGTGCTCGACCGGACCATCGGTCCGACCACCGCGGTGCAGACCCTGACCGGGCAGGCGATTGGCGCGCTGCCCGAATTGCTGGCCGGACTCCGCGGCGAAGGTGCACCGAGATCCGATGTCGGCGCGATCATGAGCGTGGCCGACCGGCTCGCCACCGGCGAGGATGCGTGGTTGCGCACGGGCGCGCCACGACGAATGAAGAAAGTGCGCCGCGTGGTGCGCCGGCTTGTGCCGGTCGCGGCCGAACCGGTGCAGGCGTCGCAGCCGGCGGTCGATCTGCCACCGATGCAGGAAGCGCTGACGACTTTCGAGACACCACCGCCGGCCGAAGCCGCCGTCGACGCATTTGCCGACGAGGCGCTCCCCGCGCGCAGTCCGCTGCCGAACATCGATCCGGTGCTGTACGAGATATTCACCAGCGAGGTTGCCTCGCACCTCGGCGTCATCGATGCGTTTCTGGCCGAGTCGCGCGCGGTTGCCGACGGCGTGCCCGCCAGCGAACCGTTGCTGCGTGCCGTGCACACGCTCAACGGTGCTGTCGCGATGGTCGACGTGCCCGTCATCACACAGTTGTTGTCACCGCTCGAGAGTTACATCAAGCGCCTGTGCGCCGGTGGGCTGGCGCCAAGCGAAGAAGGCCTCGCCGCCCTGACCGACGTCGCCGGCGTAACCCGTGATGTCATGGCCGCGCTCGAGCGCGGCGACCGGCATCTGCCGGAATCCAACGCGCTGGCGCACCGCGTCGAAGCGCTGCGCGATGCGCTGCCCGAGCCGCAGATGTATCCGCTGTTCGAAACAGCGCGTGACGCCGCCGAGGCGTCCGCGCTGACCGAAGCGATCGAGGTGGCGCCGGTACACGTGGAGTCCGAACAGGCTGCGCTCGATCAGGTCGATCCGGCCTGGCTTGCCGAACTCGCCGGAATCGAAACCGTTTCTCTGAGCAGCGCGGAACCGCCCGTTCCGGTTGCCGACGAGTTCGCCTCCGCCGTAATTATTGAAGATACCGCCGGCAGCGACTCGCTCGATCAATCGCTCGCCAGCGCAGCGGATTCGGGCATGGACCTCACGGCGATGCTGGTCGAGCAGATCGACGCATCGCCCGGGGTGACCGAAGCCGCTAGTCAGGCAACGGTCGAATCGGCATACGACGCCGATGTGAACGCCGACGCGGCCAATCAGCCGGAGGCGGTGAGCGAGTCGGTCGAAGCCAGCTTCGACGATGCGTTGCTCGCTGCCGAAATACCGGACCTTGCCTCCGACGAACTTGCATCAGTCGTTGCACCGGCCGCTGTCGACGAGCAGGCGACCGCCCACGAGCCAACCGCAGTCGAAGAGTCCGTGTCCGTCGAAGAAGCTGCGGTTGCGTTCGAGTCGCCGATGATCGAAGAGGCCTCCGAGCAGGCTCCCGAAGCCGCTGTGGCAGCGCCGGTCGAGCGCGTCGAGCCGGCCTATGCACCGATGCTCGCGGCCTCGATGGCCGAGTCGCTGACCGAAGCGCCCGTGCTCGCCGAAGACGTGCAGCCGGAAGGAAAGCTCGAACTGGCCGAAATGGACGAGGATCTGCTCGAGATCTTCGTCCAGGAAGGCGCCGACATCCTCGATCACTCCGATTCGCTAATGGCCGGGCTGCGCGCCGCGCCGCACGACCGTGAACTCGTCGGTGGCCTGCAGCGCGACCTGCACACGCTCAAGGGCGGTGCGCGCATGGCCGGGCTCGCTCCGATCGGCGATCTCAGTCACGCGATGGAATCGTTGCTCGACGCGATCAGTGAAAACCGCCGCGTGATGGACCGCATTACGGTCGAATCGCTCGAACGCGGATTCGACCGCCTGCATGGACTCGTGCAACGCGTCGCCAAGCGCCAGGCGATTGCGATGCCGGCGCATGCGATTGCCCGCTTCGAAGGCCTTGTGTCCGGCGATCTTCCGGTTGCCGAGTCGCTATCCGAGCCGGATGCTCCGGTCGTGGCGGAAGCGGCAGGTGACGAAGCCGAAGAGGCATCTATCGTCGGCGAAGTGCCGGCTGTCGCGCCGCCAGCACGCCTGCCACCGCGTCCGCTGCCGCGCTTCGAGGATGAGGAAATCCAGCCGCGCGCGCCGCAGGAAATGATCCGCGTGCGTTCGGACCTGCTCGACTCGCTCGTGAACTACGCCGGCGAAGTGTCGATTTACCGCTCGCGTCTGGAACAGCAGATTTCGACATTCCGCTTTAACCTGGTCGAATTCGAAACGACGGTCAGCCGTCTGCGCGACCAGTTGCGCAAGCTCGAACTCGAAACCGAAGCGCAGATCCTGTCGCGCTACCAGCGCGAAGCCGAAGCGACCGAGTCGGTGTTCGATCCGCTAGAACTCGACCGCTTCAGCCAGTTGCAGCAGTTGTCGCGCGCGCTGGCCGAGTCGGTATCCGACTTGACCTCGATTCAGGGTTTGCTCGACGACCTCACGCGTCAGTCGGAAACGCTGCTGTTGCAGCAGTCGCGCGTGTCATCCGATTTGCAGGAAGGCCTCATGCGCACGCGCATGGTGCCGTTCGACTCGCTCGTGCCGAGCCTGCGGCGCACGCTGCGCCAGGCTGCGCAGGAACTCGGCAAGCGCGCCCAGCTGAAGGTCGAAGGCGCACAGGGCGAAATGGATCGCAACCTGCTCGAGCGCATGAAGGCGCCATTCGAGCACATGATGCGCAACGCGCTCGCGCACGGCATCGAATCGCCCGAAGAGCGGCTCGTTGCAAACAAGCCGCTGGACGGCACGGTCGGCATCCAGGTGAGCCGAGAGGCGACGGAAGTCGTACTGCGCGTTTCCGACGATGGCCGCGGCCTGGATCGTGACGCGATCCGGCGCAAGGCGATCGAGCGCGGCATCTTGAAGCCCGACGTGCAGCTGTCCGACCGCGACCTCTACGGCTTCATCCTGGAAACCGGCTTCTCGACCGCCGAGACCGTGACCCAGCTGGCCGGGCGCGGCGTCGGCATGGACGTCGTTCACAACGAGATCAAGCAGCTCGGCGGTTCGCTCGCCATCGACTCGCGCCACGGCGTCGGCACGACGTTCGTCATCCGCCTGCCGTTCACGCTGGCCGTCACCCAGGCCATTCTCGTGCGCCTCGGTGAAGGCACCTACGCGGTGCCGATGTCGTCGGTCCAGGGCGTCGTGCGTATCGCGCGCTCCGACCTCGACCGCCGCCTCGCCGAAGCCGATCCGAGCTACGCGTATGCGGGCGAGGACTACCTGATCTACGAGTTGTCGAACCTGCTCAACGTGTCGCAGTCGCGCATGAGCGACGAAACGCAGATGCCGCTGCTGATGACGCGCACCGGCGACCAGCGCGCGGCGGTTCGCGTCGATGCGGTCATCGG
>DASRTK010000171.1:0-4028 GCA_035655975.1 Rudaea sp. | reverse complement strand
GAATGACGGCAATGTTGATGAAATGGTCGGCCGAGGCCCACCCGACGACCATGACGGAATTGGTCGGCCGAGGCCCGCCGGCGCGTTCGCGGCATGCGGTAACTTTTCTTTACCTCGCGGCCTCGCCGGGAGTGACCTTTCACACTGTAGGCTTTACGACTCGCCCCGTACGCTGCGACGTCGGCTTCCGGAGTCTGTATGCCCCTGCGCCATGCGCATCCCAGCGCGCTGCTGTTCCTCGCCGCGACGGTGCTTGCCCACGGTGGCGAGCGTGGACTGCAGACCGAAAACATCGACAGCGCGACGAGTCCGTGCCACGACTTCTTCCAGTACGCCAACGGCACCTGGTTGCGCGCGACGCGCATTCCGCCCGACCGCGACACCTGGGGCGTCGACGAGGAGATCGATCAGCGCAACCTTAGTATACTACGTAACATTCTGGAAAACGCGGCATCGCGCGTTGGCGACGCGTCCGGCGACGCCGCCGCCCCGATCCGGAAGATCGGCGACTTTTACGCTGCCGCGATGGACGAGGCAGCGATCGAGAGCGCCGGCCTGGCGCCGCTGCGCGACGACCTCGCAGCGATCGCCGCGCTGAAGACGGCGGACGATGTCGCGGGGCTCGTGCGCGACTGGCATGTCCGCGGTTTCGACGTCCTGTTCGAATTGCAGGCGCAGGAAGACCTCAAGAATTCGGCAACGTACCTCGCCTACGCCGGCCAGGGCGGGCTCGGCCTTCCAGACCGCGACTATTATCTGCGTTCCGACGCCAAGTCCGCCCTGTTGCGCGCGCAATATCGCGACCATGTCGCCCACATGCTCGCCCTGCTCGGTGATGCCAGGGCAAAGGACGAGGCCGGTCGTGTGTTGGAGCTGGAGACGCGCCTGGCCAAGGCATCGCTCGATTCCCTCGCGCTGCGCGACCCGCAGAACTCCTACCACGTCGTCACGCTCGCACAGGCAGATACAGCATCGCCACGCTTCGACTGGGCGGCGCTGTTTGCCGCCGGCGGCCGCGGCGACGTGCAACGGTTTTCGCTCGCCCAACCCAAATTCTTCGCGGCGGCCGCCAAGGCGCTCGGCGACGTGCCGATCGCCAGCTGGCAGGCTTACCTGCGCTGGCAGCTGATCAATGCCTCGGCAGCGTACCTCGGCAAAACCTTCGTCGAAGCGGACTTCGCATTCCGCGGCCGCGCGCTGCGCGGGATCAAGGACAACAAGCCGCGCTGGAAACGGGCTATCGAGAGCACCGACGCGGCTCTCGGCGAAGCCCTGGGCCAGGCGTATGTCGAGAAGGTAATGCCGCCCGAATCCCGGCTGCGCGCGCTGGAACTCATCGGCAACCTGAAGGCCGCACTGCGCACGCGGCTGCAGAACCTCGACTGGATCGGCGATGCAACGCGCCAGACCGCCTACGCAAAACTCGACACGCTTGGCGCGAAGATCGGCTACCCGGACCATTGGCGCGACTACTCAACGCTGGAGGTCTCGCGCGACTCGTACTATCGCAACATGCGCGCCGCCGCCGCGTTCGACGCACGGCGGCAGTTCGCGAAATTCGACCGCCCGGTCGACCGCAGCGAGTGGGACATGACGCCGCAGACCGTGAACGCCTACAACAACCCGATGCGCAACGAGATCGTGTTTCCGGCCGCGCAACTGCTGCCGCCATATTTCGACGCCCAGGCCGACGATGCGCTGAACTATGGCGCGATCGGCGGCGTGATCGGCCACGAGATGCTGCATTCCTTCGACGACCAGGGCAGCAAGTTCGACGCGAGCGGCAATCTGGCCGATTGGTGGAGCAGCGCGGATCGCGCGCATTTCGAGGCGCGAACGGAGCTGCTGGTGCGCCAATTCAACGCCTACGTGCCGGTCGATTCGCTGCACGTCGACGGCCGGCTGACGCTCGGGGAGAACATCGCCGACCTCGGCGGACTGCTCGTCGCCTATGACGCCTTCAAGTTGACCGGACAAGGGCGCGGCGACACGCCGATCGACGGCCTCACGCCGGACCAGCGATTCTTTCTCGCCTACGCGCAGAGTTGGCGCGAGCAGCAGCGGCCCCAGCAACTGCGCCTGCAGCTGCAGTCCAACGAACACGCGCCGGCGAAGTATCGCGTCAATGGTCCGCTCAGCAACCTGCCGGCTTTCGCGCACGCGTTCGGATGCCGGCCCGGCGACGCCATGGTGCGCAGTGATGCCGCGGCCGTAAAGATCTGGTAACCCGACAATTCCCCGAAAAGGCAAACATGAAAACAATCAAACGCAAACCACTGATCCTCGCGCTCGTCCTGTGCGGCGCCGCCGGCAGCAGCCATGCGCAATCCGTCGGCTGGATTTCCGCGAGCGAGCTCGACAAGAAGATCAGCGCCTGCGCCGATCTCAACGGCTTCGTCAACACGAGCTGGATCGCGGCCAATCCGATTCCGCCGGATCGCACGCGCTGGGGTGCGTTCGATCAGCTCTCCGAGAAGAGCCTGGATACGCAGCACGAGATCGCCGAAGCAGCAGCGAAGGATGCGGACGCGGACAAGTCCGGATCGAACGCCCGCAAGATCGGCTGGCTGTACCGGTCAGGCATGGACGAGGCGACCGTCGAGAAAGCCGGTTTCGATCCGATCAAACCGGACCTGGCGAAGATCGACGCTCTGAAGACCAGCACCGATCTGACCGGATTCCTGCGCGAGGACTTCGCGCGCGGGCGCGGCATCGTGTTCCAGTTCGGCGCGCGCGCCGACTACAACGACGCCAAGATGCAGATCGCCTCGACGTTCCAGGGCGGGCTCGGATTACCGACGCCGGACTACTACAGCAAGAGCGACTACGCCGACTTGCGCAAGGCCTACGTCGCGCACGTCGCCAGGACATTGCAGCTGGCCGGCGTCGGCGCGGACGAAGCCGCCAGGCAGGCCGATACCGTCATGAAGTTCGAAACGCGCCTCGCCGCGGCCTCGTTGTCGCGCGTGGAACTGCGCGATCCGAAGAATCAGTATCACTTCGTCACGATTGCCGAGGCCGACCAGGCGACGCCGCATTTTCCGTGGGCTCCGTTCTTCGCCGCGCAAGGCGCGCACGTCGAAAAAGGCTTCTCGCTGTCGCAGCCGAAGTTCTTCGCCGAGTTCGACCACATGCTTGCCGACGTGCCGATTGCGGATTGGCAGGCGTATCTGCGCTTTCACGTCATCGACGGCGCGTCGCCATATCTGTCCAAGGCGTTCGAGGACGAAAATTTTTCCTTCTACGGCCAGACCCTGAACGGCCAGAAGGAACAGCAGCCGCGCTGGAAGCGCGTGCTCGAAGCCGTCAATGGCGGCATGGGCCTGGCGTTGGGCGAACTGTATGTGGCCAAGACGTTTCCGCCGGAAGCCAAGGCGCGCGCGCAGGCGCTGATCGACGATGTCCGCAGCGCGTTGAAGATGCGCATCGAAAGCCTCGACTGGATGAGCGCCGAAACCAAGCAGAAGGCGCTGGCCAAGTGGCAGACATTCCTGCCGAAGATCGGCTACCCGGAAAAATGGCGCGACTGGTCCGGCCTGAAGATAGCCCCGGACAACTATTTTGCCAACGTGCGCAGCGCGCGCCAGTTCAATTACGACTACGACATCGCCAAGATCGGCAAGGCGACAGACCGGCTCGAATGGCGCATGACGCCGCAAACCGTCAATGCGTACTACAGCCCGACCGACAACACGATCAATTTCCCGGCGGCGATCCTGCAGCCGCCGTTTTTCGACTTCAAGGCCGACGATGCCCTGAACTTCGGCGGCATCGGCGCCGTGATCGGTCACGAGGCCACGCACGGCTATGACGACCAGGGCAGCAAGTTCGATCCATACGGCAACAACATCAACTGGTGGACGCCGGAGGACCGCACGAAGTTCGATGCGCGCACGCAGAAACTCGCCGATCAGTTCAATGCCTACGAGCCGCTACCGGGAAAGCACGTCAACGGCCAGCTGACGCTCGGCGAAAACATTGCCGACCTCGGCGGGCTCAACGTCGCCTACGACGCCTTGCAGGTCGCG
>DASRTK010000170.1:0-6608 GCA_035655975.1 Rudaea sp. | reverse complement strand
CTCGCTGCGCTGGAGCGCGAGCGCGTCGATCTCGTCATCCAGGACATGAACTTCCAGGCCGACACGACCTCCGGCGAGGAGGGCATCGCGTTGTTCCGCGCGATCCGCGCGCGCCAGCCGGACCTGCCGGTGATCCTGCTGACCGCGTGGACGCATCTGGAAACCGCGATCGAACTGGTCAAGGCCGGCGCGGCCGATTACCTGGCCAAACCGTGGGACGACAACAAGCTGCTCGCGAGCGTCGAGAACCTGCTCGAACTCGGAGAGAGCACGCGCGAAGTCACGCGCCTGCGCGGCGAGCGCCGCGCTAACCGCAACGCGCTGCAGCGGCGCTTCGACCTGCGCGGCACGGTGTTCGCAGCGGCGGCGACCGAGCGCCTCGTCGAACTCGCCTGCCAGGTCGCGAGGGCCGACGCGCCGGTGCTGATCACCGGACCGAACGGCGCGGGCAAGGAGCGCATCGCCGAGATCGTCCACTACAACTCCGCGGTCAAGAACGGACCGTTCGTCGTCGTCAACTGCGGCGCACTTCCGTCGGAATTGATCGAGGCGGAATTGTTCGGCGCGGAGGCCGGCGCCTACACCGGCGCGAACAAGGCGCGTGAGGGCCGCTTCGAGGCTGCCGATGGCGGCACGCTGCTGCTCGACGAGATCGGCAACCTGCCGCTGTCCGGGCAGATGAAACTGCTGCGCGTGCTCGAGACCGGCCAGTTCGAACGCCTCGGCTCGAGCAAGACGCGCCAGGTCAAGGTGCGCGTGCTGAGCGCGACGAACGCCGACCTCGTGCAGATGATCCAGCAGGCGCGGTTCCGCGAGGATCTCTACTACCGTCTCAACGTGATCGAGCTGAACCTGCCGCCGCTCGCCGCGCGGGCCGACGATATCCTGCCGCTGGCCGAAGCGTTCCTGACCGATTCGGTCAGCCTGAGCGCCGACGCGCGGGCCGCGCTCCAGTCTCACACGTGGCCTGGCAACGTGCGCGAACTCAAGAATGCGATCGCGCGCGCGAGCCTGCTGTGCCGCGACGCGACGATCCAGGCCAGTGACCTCGGCCTCGTCGCCCGCCCGCCGGCGCCGCGCTCGCTGGCCGATGCCGAACCGGATCGCGCCGCGATCGAAGCCGCGCTCGCGCGCGCGCGCGGCGTCATCAGCCAGGCTGCGGCGGAGCTGGGCTTGTCGCGCCAGGCGCTTTACCGCCGCATGGAGAAACTCAGCATTTCCAATTCGGCTTAGATCGCCGGTTGAACGACGGAAGCGTGCGAGAGGATTGCATCGCGGGAACGCTCACTGCCGCACAGTCCATGGAGCGCAATTCGAGGAGCAACTTGGCGAAGCCGCGCCGCTCTGGGCAACGCCACCGAGCGAGGCCTGGAGGATGTTCAGGTAGTACGTCTCGCCCGGTGTCAGCGTGCAGACGCTCGCCTGCGGCGTGTTGCTGACCGCGGCCGTGAGACCCGCGGTGGATGAAATGTCCGCCGAACAGTTCGCACCGAGTTGCGTTCCAGCCTGGCCAAAATCGCCGGGGCATGTGCTGATCGTATAGGAGGCCGCGTTGCTCGCCGCGACGTAGCCCAAGGCCGTCTTGTTGTTGACCCATGTGACTGTGCCGCTGACGCTGCCGTCAGCCGTGAAAGTTTCGGTCAGGTAGACGGACCCAAAGAGTGCGGGTCGTACACTCAAGCCGCTGATGCCCGGCCATGGATTCGCAGTCCCCTTGTTCCAGATTGCCGTGTAGGTTTTGAAGTCGACGCCGGACGCCATCGTGCCGTCGCCGTAGGTGACCGACCCGGAACCTTGAGCTGTCCAGAAGAAACCGGACGAGCCATTTTCGAGTTGTGTCAGATCCGCGCAGGAGCCGCCGGGCGGCCCCTCGAAGCCGTTGCTGAAGATGATTGGGCTCGCCCCGAGCAGCGAGAAGCATTGGTCCGGAGTGGCCGATTCGAAGGCGGCGACACAGTCCGTCTTCATTCCCCAGGACATGCATTGGGATACGCCGCCGGGATATTCGACGCGGCTCAGATTTCCCGACTTCACCGTCCGTTCCCGCCACCCCCAGTCGGTAGATGGCGAGTCAGCAAGATTGGCCTGCACGCTGAACCAGTAGGTACTGCCGGTGGGCCCACCGGCCAGCGAACAGCTGTTCTGCAGCGTGACGGTGAACAGGCTGCCCAGACTGGAAAACGTCGCGCCGGCGTTTGCGCATGCCTCGATCGAATTGCCTGGAGCGCCTGCAGCGTCGGCATAGAAGAAGACGTCGAACGTAGTGGGTGTCTGTGGGCCGCCAAAATAACTGCCTGCCGCAGCGACCTGCTCGATGCTCCAGGTTGCACCGGCGGGAACGAAAAAATCATCGGCGACGCGGGATTGAAAATAAGGCTCCGACGCAATGTTCTCGCTCGTGATATAGGTATTGCTGCAACTGTTGTTCTGGTCGTACAGAAAGCCAGCCGCGCAAGCTGCCGGCATCGACACGACGACCACGCCGAACGCCGCGCAGCGGCGCTTTCCGCCTCGAGATATCGTCACTGTGTCCCCTATGCTGCGGTCGGCCGCAGTAGAGCAGCGCGCCGATCCGTTTTCGTCGCGGTGCCCCCGACCTGACCGCGAGCGTGAACTACCCGGGAGGAAAAATCCAGCAACGTCAGCGCCCGATCGAACCGGTGATCGCGAGGCTAATCTGCCGCTATCAACCCGAGCCGATTACTTCTTGCTCAGCCCTATGCGCCGATTCTCGCTGGAAGGCAAGCTCACGTTACTGATGCCGTTCTGCGCGTAGACCCCACTGCGGAAGTTGGCTTGGTGAAGTACGTCGCCGCATGCCTTGTCACTGTCGCAACGTCCACGGCGCGCAATTCGATGAACAGCTCGAAAAGGCGGCGCTGGTCGCTGCAATGCCGGCCAGCGGTGCCTGCAGCATGTTCAGATAGTAGGTCTTGCCGGGAGCCAGCGTGCAGACGCCTGCGACCGGCGAGTTGCTGACCGTGGCAGACAGACCTGTCGTCGACGCAATGTCCGCGCTGCAGTTCGGTCCAAGCTGCGTTCCGGGCTGGCCGAAATCGCCGGCACATGTACTGATCGCATACGAGGCTGCATTGCTCGCCGCGCTGTAACCCACTGCGGTCTTGTTGTTTAGCCATTTGATCGTACCGGTAACGCTGCCATCGACAGGGGCGGTAAACGCCTCGGCCAGGTACACCGTGCCGATCAGGCCAAGGCGAACGCTCAACGCGGCTGCCCCTGGCCATGGATTGGCGCTGCCCTCATTCCACACGGATGTGTAAGACGTGAACGGGATGCCATTTGCAGACGTGTTGTCCCCGTAGGTCACCGTTCCGGAGCCCTGTAGCGGCCACTTGAAGGGTGTATTGCCGACGCTGATGCGGCCGAGGTTTGCGCATGGATCGCCGCCGGGAGGGCCTTCGAAGCCATTGCCGAATAGCTCGTCGGCCAGAAACGTGACCTTGGCGATGTTGCTCGAGACCTGGCCGCCGGCTTCGCCGAAGCCGCCTCCGACGTAAAGCTCCGTTCCGACAGCGGCGAGTGCATTGACACCACCTTTCACGCCGTTGCTCGCGCCTGTGCCGACGCTGCTCCAAGCGCTGCCGTCCCAGCGCGCAATATTGTTCGCCTCCACGCCGCCGGCCTGGGTGAAGTAACCGCCCACGTAGAGGTCACTACCGACTGCGGCGAGGACAAAGACGGATCCGTTCATCCCGTTGCCAGCTCCCGTGCCCAGGCTGCTCCAGGCAACGCCATTCCAACGCGCAATATTGTTCGCCGCCACGCCGCCGGCCTGGTTGAACGATCCGCCCGCGTACAGATCCGTTCCGATCGCGGCGAGAGCGTAGACGTTGTCCACTCCAGTACCCAGGGCGCTCCACGCGTTGCCGTCCCAGCGCGCGACACCGTTCGCTGCCTGGCCGCCTGCCTGGTCGAAGAATCCTCCCACGTACAGATCGGTCCCGGATGTGGCGAGGGCATTGATCGAGCCGCCGCCGGCGATCGAGGAGCTCACGCCATTGCCCGCGCCAATGCCCAGACTGCTCCATGTGCTGCCATTCCAGCGCGCGATGTGATTCGCGGCGACGCTTCCGGCCTGGGTAAAGTCGTGAGCGCCCCCCACGTACAGGTCGGTCCCGACCATCGCAAGGGCATTGACAGAACTGTTCACCCCGTTCTCCACACCGCTGCCCAAACTGCTCCACGCGTTGCCATTCCAGCGCGCGATACGGTTC
This sequence comes from Rudaea sp., assembly GCA_035655975.1. Lineage (GTDB taxonomy): Bacteria > Pseudomonadota > Gammaproteobacteria > Xanthomonadales > Rhodanobacteraceae > Rudaea. The sequence continues at coordinate 2,373 of DASRTK010000170.1, read as the reverse complement.
GCTGCCTGGCCGCCTGCCTGGGTGAAGGATCCCCCAACGTACAGATCGGTCCCGGAGGCGGCGAAGGCGTAAGCGTCAGCGCTGTAGCCGCTGTAATTCAATCCGGCTTCCAGGCTGCTCCAGGTGCCATCGTGCAAGCGCGCAATTCCGTTCGCCGTCACATTTCCGGCGTGAATGAAGTCGCCGCCAACATAAAGGTCGGTGTCGATCGCAGCCATGGCGTAAACATAGCTGTCCATTCCATTGCCCGCGTCGTTGCCCAAAGTGCTCCACGCGCCGCCGTCCCAGCGCGCAATGCGGTTCGCGGCCGCGCCGCCGGCCTGCGTGAAATAACCGCCCGCGTACAGATCAGTGCCGATCACGGTGAGGGCAGCGACCACACTGTCCACACCGTTGCCTGCATCAATGCCCAGGCTGCTCCAGACGCTGCCGTCCCAATGCGCAATGTGGTTCGCCGCCACGCCGCCGGCCTGGGTAACGTAGGAATCGCCCCCCGCATAGAGGTCGGCGCCGATTACGGCAAGTGCATTGACGGAACTGAATCCAACCCCTACGCCGGCTCCGAGGCCGCTCCAGGTGCTGCCGTCCCAGCGCGCGACGTTCTTCGCCGCCGTGCCACCGGCCTCGAAGAAGGAACCACCCACATACAGGTCCGGACCGATGGCGGCGATGGCGTAGACCTCTCCGTTCACCCCGGGGTAACCCGTGCCCAGACTGCTCCAGGCGCTGCCATTCCAGCGCGCTATGCCAATGGCATACGCACCGCCGGCCAGCGTGAAGTCGCCGCCGACATACAGGTCGGTGCCGATCGTCGCCAGGGCATAAACATTGGTGTCCACCCCGTTGGCCAATCCGTTGCCCAGGCTGCTCCAGGCGGCGCCGTCCCAGCGTGCGACGCCGTACGTTGGCGAGCCGCCTGCTTGCTCGAAGAAGCCGCCCGCATACAGATCGGTGCCGATCGCAGCCAGCGCGTTGACATCGCCATTCAAATCGGCGCCGTCTCCAACGCTGCTCCACGCGTTGCCGTTCCAGCGTGCGATGTATTTCGCCGCTACGCCGCCCGCCTCGCTGAACATGCCCCCCGCGTAGAGATCGGTGCCGATCGCGACGAGGGCCGAGACCCTGCCGGGAGCATAACCTCCGCCGGCAGTGCCAGTGCCCAGGCTGGTCCAGGAACTGCCGTCCCAGCGAGCAACATGATTGGCGCTTGCTCCTCCGCACACCGTGAAGTCACCGCCCACGACCAGATCGCCATTCGCCATCCTCGCAGTGGCAAAGATGGCTCCATTGCAACCATCGCGAATACCGCCGAACCCGGTCCACAAGGCGACGTTGCCGATGCTGTCGATGGATCGAGGAGACTCGTTCGTTTCCGGTGCGAACCGATGGCGGTGCTGATGCGCGGAATCGACGTAGGACAACGTAACCGGAAGGCGCCAGTTCGTATCCGGCAACGCTTCGCTGCGTATGCCACTCGGTGCAGCACCCGACGCCTGCGCGGGCTCGATGACCGAGACAAACAGCAGCATGAGCAGCATTGGACAAAAAAACGCGCTCGCTCGCGCGGAATGGCGATGGCCCACAGCCCCCCCTGTGATTTCCGACCCCGTGTGGAATCTACACCAATTTCGAAAGTCGAATTCGGATACGCCACTCATTCCAAATCGTCAGCAGAGGTCCCAAGCTTGCGCCGGACCGCGGCACAGTTGTCTTAGCGCGAGAGAATGCTCCAGTCACGTGATGCAGGCAGCAAGCCGCTAGGTCGGGCGCTGATCGTGCGCTTCATGCTGGTACCCTAGGATCTGTCCGTGCCGAGGATTTTCCTGCTCCATGCGCCCGTTCTCGCTCGAAGGCAAGCTCACGTTCCTGCTGGCGGTCGCGATCGCGATCGCCGCGGCGCTGGCGGCCACGCTCAGCGTGTGGCTGCAGACCTCCTGGCTCGCTGTGCTGCTGGCGCTGCTGCTGACCCTGCCGCTGGCGATCATCGTCGCGCGCTTGTTCACGGCGCCGCTGATGCGCGCGCTGCACGCGCTGGTCGGCAGCGTCGTCAGCCTGCGCGACGGCGACTTCAGCGTGTCGCTCGCGGAGAGCCGGAGCGACGAGTTCGGCGACCTCGTTCGCGCGCACAACGAACTCGGCCGCGTGCTGCGCGATGAACGACAGAACCTGTTCCAGCGCGAACTGCTGCTCGACACGATGGTGCAGAACTCGCCGATCGCGCTGATCCTGATCGAACCCGGCGACCACGTCGTCTATGCCAACCTGGCGGCACGCGCGCTGCTCAACGACGGGCGCGTGATGAACGGTTTCGACTTCAAACGCATCGTCGCAGAGTGTCCGCCCGCGCTGCGCCACGCCCTCGACTCGCACGGC
>DASRTK010000169.1:0-11501 GCA_035655975.1 Rudaea sp. | reverse complement strand
GCAAGCAGTTCTGGTTCGTCGACGCCGACCTGAAGATCGATAAGCCGCAATCCACCGTGGTCGTCGACCGTGACATGATCTCGACCTTGGGCCTGACCCAGCAGGATGTCGGCAGCGCGCTCGGCGCCGCACTCGGCGGCGGCTACGTGAACTATTTCTCGATCGCGGGGCGCTCGTACAAGGTCATCCCGCAGGTGCTGCAGGCCAACCGCCTGAATCCCGACCAAGTGCTCGACTACTACGTGCGCGCACCGAACGGAACAGCGATGCCGGCGGCCACGATGGCCTCGCTCAAGAACTCGGTCGTGCCCCAATCGATCAGCCGTTTCCAGCAGCTGAACTCGGCGACGATTTCCGGCGCGAGCGGCATGTCGCAGGGCGAGGCTCTGCAATTCCTGCGCGACGCGCTGCAGGAAGTCGCGCCGAGTGGATACCAGATCGACTATTCCGGCCAGTCGCGCCAGTTCGTGCAGGAATCCGGCGGTTTCGCCACGACCCTGCTGTTTGCCGTGATCATCGTCTTCCTCGCGCTCGCGGCGCAGTTCAACAGCCTGCGCGATCCGATCGTGATCCTCGTCTCGGTGCCGATGGCGCTGTTCGGAGCGATGATTTTCGTCAACCTGATTGCCAGCCTGAACATCTACACGCAGGTCGGCCTCGTCACCCTGATGGGCCTGATCAGCAAGCACGGCATCCTGATCGTGCAATTCGCCAACGAGTCGCAGCGCGAGGGCATGAGCAAGCGCGACGCGATCGAGCACGCCGCCGCCGTGCGCCTGCGCCCGATCCTGATGACGACGGCTGCAATGGTGCTCGGTGTGCTGCCGCTGGTGATCGCGTCCGGCGCCGGCGCCGCTGGCCGCTTCAACATGGGCCTGGTCATCGCGACCGGTCTTTCGATCGGCACGCTGTTCACGCTGTTCGTCGTGCCGGCGTTCTACATGCTGCTCGCGGCCGACCACCACGCCGAACAAGCCCGCGGCGCGGATGAGAATCGGGAGCTGGCGCCGGCTTGAGCCGGCGCAGCTCGCCTCCCTGAACAGCGGGGGCACGGCCGATGGCGCCTGACCGCAGGCACGGCGCCCAAAAAAAGGACGTCGTCCGGCGAAAGCCGGGATCCAGCTTTTCATAGAACGAAGCGAGAACTGGATCCCGGCTTTCGCCGGGATGACGAGCAATTGTGGGGAATGCCGCCTTCTCAGTTATTAACCTGTAACTAATATAAGGATAGTGGCTGCATCCATTCGCAGTCGTAGCAGAGAACATTGCACCTGCGCCCGCTTAGAAATAATACAGCTTCCGGATGCTAGGTTCCGTCGCGGGGGATTTCGCGGCGTGGAGTCGAAGTGATGGAGGATGCTGGACGCAAGATCGCTGTACTAGTGTTCACGATTGGGGGAATCTTCGAAAAGGCACACGCGACAGACTGGTTGCAATTCGGATACGACGCTGCGCACAGCGGCTTCAACCGCGCCGAGCGCGGCTATCCGACGCAGAGCGGCAATCGCGTTCTTTACCATTACTCCTTGCCGGGCAGCGCGGGACTGGTCGACAGCGCGCCGGTCTATCTGGCCGATGTGGCTACTGCATCGGGTCCGAGGAACGTATTGTTCCTGGTCAGCAAGAACGGCACTCTGCTCGCGCTCGATGCGGACAGCCAAAGCCTGAACGTACTCTGGTCGAAGCGGCCGCTCGGCGCCGGGCTCGTGACCAATGGCTCCCCCGCTGTCGATCCGGACCGCCTGCATGTCTACGCGTTCGGCCTCGACGGAAAAGTACACAAATACCAGGTGGGCGACGGCAGCGAGATTTCCGGGGGTGGCTGGCCTCAGGTTTCGACATTGAAACCCGACCAGGAAAAAGGCGCAGCCGGATTGGCCATCGCCACTGCCCACAGCGGAACGTCGTATCTATATTCGGTCGTCAGCGGCTACGTCGACGACAGCAGCGATTACCAGGGCCACATCACCGCGATCGATCTCGGAACCGGGGCCCAGGCCGTATTCAACGCCCAGTGCAGCAACCTGACGATTCACTTCGTGGCCAATGGCATCACCAGCGGCGCCGGGCAGAACGACTGCATGCGCATCGGCGGCGGCAACAGCGGCATCTGGGGACGCCCGGGCTCCGTGTACGACGCCGGCACGAATCGCGTCTTCATCACGACCGGGAATGGCGATTTCGATCCGGCCAACGTCAAAGGGCACGGCATGGATTGGGGCGACAGCGTGCTGGCCCTGAATCCCGACGGCAGCGGCGCCGGCGGCGGCTTGCCGCTCGACAGCTACACGCCGACGACGTACGGCAGCGACAGTCCGCAGGTCGGACTCGAAGGATACGACGCGGACCTCGGCGCGGTGACGCTGGCACTCATACCGGCGCCGCCGGGGACTGCGGCGGCGTATCTGCATCTGGCAGTCCAGGGCGGAAAGGATGGCTGCCTGCGTCTGTTGAATCTAGAAAACCTCAGCGGCGCGGGCGGACCGGCGCACGTCGGCGGCGAACTGCAGGCGATCAATTTTCCCGGCGGCGTCAACTGCGCGACTGGGCAGGACGGGCCGGAGATCAAGTCGCAGCCGGCGGTATGGGTCAATCCGGCCGACCAATCCACTTGGCTCTACGTCGCCACCGAATTCGCCGGCATGGCCGCATACAAGATCGTGCTGGACGGCAGCGGCAAACCATCGTTGTCGTTGAAGTGGACCGGATACAACGCCACGTCACCGATCGTCGCCAATGGCGTCGTCTACTTTACGTCCGATGCCCGGTTGTATGCGTATGACGCACTCAGCGGCGAATCGATGGTTGCCGATTCGTCGACATGGGCAACGACGATTTTCAACGACACGCACTGGCAAAGTCCGATCATCGTCAATGGCCGGATCTATGTCGTCGACGGCGTCAGTCCGACGGCCGAGTCGCAACTGTGGGTCTACGAACTCGATGGCGTGTTCAGCGGGAAATTCGAGTAAGTCTTTCAGCCGGGTCGTGCGCGCATTGGTTGTGCGGGCGGTCAAAATCCGAAGACCGGGAAATTCCGAACGTGCCGTGACGCTCGCAACAACCTGGAACTGGCTACGCGCTCCCCGCGTTGAGAGCAAAGCGCGGCGCGTCCTCGTCTCGCGAGGCGTGCGCGAAGACCAGATCGGCGGCCGCGAGGTCTTCTATCGCCATGCCGGTCGAATCGAAGACGAACAGCTGATCCGGCGAGGTACGGCCGGCGCAACGGCCGGATACGATCGCGCGCAATTCGGCGTGGATCGACGCCGGCGTCATCGCGCCCGTGCGAACCGCATGATGCGTGTCACCCATTTCCAGCGCCTGGGCCAGATCGTCAGGTACGACAAGGGCAGTTGCCATCAGGTCCGGCGCGAGTTCGTGCTTGCCGGGACTGTCGGTGCCAACGGCCGCGACGAAACAACCGGGATCGACATCGGCGCGACTCAGGACCGGTGACGTCGATGTCGTGCACGTGACGAGGATGTCGGCGCCGCTCGCACATTCCGCGGCGCTGCGCGCCACGACGGCTCTGAGCCCGAGCGATTCGGCATGCCGCGCGAACGCATCGGCGCGACCTTCGTCGATATCGATGCAGGTGATGCGCGTCAAGGCGAAAACAGCGCGTAGCGCTTCGAGGTGATGAGCCGCCTGCACGCCGCAGCCGATCATTCCGAGTCCCGTGCTGTTCGCGCGCGCCAGATGCTGCGCGGCCAATGCCGACGCGGCCGCCGTTCGCCGCGCGGTGATCTCGATCGAGTCGATCAGAGCGAGCAGTTCACCAGATCGCGCGTCGAACAAGGCGACCACGCCCTGGATCGTCGGCAGCCCGCGCGCGGGATTCCCGGGGAAATTCGCATTCATCTTCACGGCGATCTTGCCGAAGCGCTCGATGCCGGCGGCCGCCTTGATATGAACGCCGCCGCCCTCGCCGCGCAGATGGCCCGGGCTCGGGTTCTGCAATTCGCCGCTGTCGAGCGCCAGAAACGCCTCGCGCATAGCCGGCAAATACTCGCCGGCGGCGATCCGCTCATGGACGTAGGCTCGGCTCAGTAGCAGCGTGTCGCGCCGTTTCATTCGTCCGCCCTGCCATGGCATGGTTCGGCTTGCGAGCGGCGGCATCATTGCCGCCGCTCGTTCGCGTCATTCGTTCCGGTCAATGGTAGTTTGGCGCGACGCTGAACACTAGCGGCTGGCCAAACTGCTTCGCTCCGCACTGTCGCAACTGATCCGGTCGACGGCCACGCCGACGATCTGCGTCATGTGCTGCGCTTCAGCCGTGTCAAAGTAGTGCCGGTCGACGCTGAGCGAGCGTTCCGCGCCGGCCGGGATGTCGAACGCCACGGTCTTGCGCTCGGTGCTCTGCTGCCCGTCGTCAGTCTGCCAGGTTGCGTCGTACCGAATCGAGCCGGAACAGCCGCTCTCACGGCATGCCGCAGCGTCGAGTCCGAACGCAATGCGAAACTCATCCTTGCCGACGCGCATGACCAGCGGATCCTGCGTCAGCGCTACCCCGCATGTCGCAGGTGCGGCAAACGCACTGCAAAACGGCAAAGCGACCAGCGCCAGGGCCAATGTCGAAAGCTTCTTGCGTTGCATGACAGTCATCCTTCAGTGGGTTGCGAAGCAGTAGCCCCGATTGCAATTACAAGACGCCGTTTCGGATCAAGGTCCGCCAAAACACATTTCGTGGGCGGATTTCCAACTCGAGACTGCGGCGCTCCCGGCTGCTTGCGCAGACAACATCGTTGCCTGCCCTATCAATACGCAGTTCCGGCGAAAACAGGACATCGGTCTATCCCAGGGCGAAGCAACGGCCGCGGACGCAAGCCCGAAGATGATCGCGACTGACCAGCCCGAAGTCGATCTAGAGTCGATGGATCCCGCAGGCGAGGGTGGAGTTGCTGCCGCGATCGTTCGCAGGCCTCACACTACCGCATCGCGCGCGATAGCTGACTGGATGCGTTCCGGCGCAAACGGCCGTGGTCTTCCGATCGCGTAACCCTGCGCGTAGTCGACGCCGATTGCGCCCAGGCGCGCGAGCAGTTCGATCGACTCGACACCCTCGGCAATCGTCTTGATATTCATGACATGGCCGATCTGATTGATCGCGCGCACCATCACTTCCTTGACCGGATTGCTCGCGATGTCGGTCACGAAACTGGCATCGATCTTGAGGTAATCGACCGGCAGGTTCTGCAGGTACGAGAACGACGATGCTCCGGCGCCGAAATCGTCGAGCGCAAAGCGGCAGCCGAGGTCCTTCATCTCGCGCATGAACTTGCGCGCCTGCGCAAGGTTGCTGATCGCCGCGGTTTCGGTGATTTCGAAGCAGATGACATCGAAACGCAGTCCGTGCACTGCGAACTGTCGCTTCAGGAACGTCGGAAAGCCTGCGTCACCCAGCGTTGCGCCGGACAGATTGATCGCCCAGCTATCGTCGCTGCTGCCCTGCCCGTTCGCGCCCCGCGCGGCATAGAGGGCAAAAGCCTCTTCGACGACCCACCGGTCCAGGGTCGGCATCAGTCCATAGCGCTCGGCCGCCGGAATGAATGCCATCGGCTGAACCAGGTTTCCACCCTCATCGACAAGCCTGACCAGGAGTTCGACGTGCCCATCCGAAACCTTCGGGCTCGCAACGGACACGATCGGCTGCGCATACAACTGCAAGCGCTTCTCATCGATCGCCGACCGCAAGCGCGAGACCCAATCCATTTCCGCGCGGCGCACGGCAATGTCCCGGTCGCTGTGGGCGAACAGCCGAACGCGATTGCGCCCCTCCTCCTTGGCCTGGTAACAGGCGCGGTCGGCATCGGCCAGGGCCATGTCGAAGGTGTCGGTGCCGCTCTCCGGAAGGACGACGCCGGTGCTGACACTCAACCAGAAGGTGCGTCCGTGGTGCACGAACTGAAAATCGTTGATCGCCCGGCGCAGCGCCTCGGCAACGGCCAGCGCTGATTCCGCCGAATATCCGCTGATGAGGATCGAGAATTCGTCGCCGCCGAGGCGCGCCACCATCGCGCCCCTGGGCAGGGTCGAAGTCAGAAGCACGCTGACGTCGCGCAGGAGCTGATCGCCGGCAGCGTGGCCGCAGGTGTCGTTGACAACCCTGAACTGGTCGAGGTCCAGGTACAACAGCGCGTGGCTGCTCGCCGGGTCGCGCAGCGCAGCATTGACGCGATGCTCGAACTCGCCGCGATTGAGCAGGCCGGTCAGGGCGTCGTGGTGCGCGCGATATTCCAGTTCGGTCGCGGTGCGCTCGCGCTCGCGGAACATGACGGCGAGCAGATAGCCTGCCAGGGCTGAACTCAGGACGAAGAACGAGCGCAGCAGCGTATCGGAAATCGACGCCGATGCCGGGGCCATCGCATTGAGGACGATCGTCAGGACCGCGCATGCCGCGCTGGCCCCGCCGAGTCCGGCAACCAGCGCGCAAACGACCACGATCGGCAGCAACGGGAACAGCAGCCGGTCCTGGGGCACGGCGTTCAACGACAGCACTGCCCATCCGGCGATGACGAGCGCCAGCATCGAGCCGACGAACACCCAGCCCTTCACGCCCTTCGGGAATGGCTGGTACGACCACGACAACAGCAGCGGCGTGAAAATCAGAAAACTGAAAGTCGCCGAAAGGAAATACTCGGCGCCATAAGCCAGCGCCTGTTGCGGCGTCTGATCGAACAGCACGAGCATGCGCACGGCATCGATCGGAATGGCCAGGGAACTGGCGACCAGGAGCGCGGCGACGAAGCCCATGAACTGGCGCACGTCGGCCAGCGACATCTGCACTTTCCAATGCTGCAGCAGGCGCAACGCGCACATCGCAATCAGCACTTCGAGCCAACCGATGCCGGTCGCCGCCAACAGCGGCGTGCCGACTGCCATGCTGCTGATGGAATTGGAGACGAACACGGCGGGCCAGAAACGCGCGCCGTGGCGCCAGAGCAGGGCCAGCCCTACGCCGCTGCTCGGCCAGATCGGAATGAAGCCAGGCGCCGGTTGCGTGACGGCAGCAAGGAAGGCGACGAAGCTCAGCAAGGCGGTGCACAGCACCAGCACGCCAACATAGCGCGCGAATGCGCCCACCTGCAGTCTCGTCCGGGCTCCCCTCTCCATGCCGCCAGTATAGCCAACGCCGGCGCGCGGCATAGCATCCGCAGAGTCCAGGCGCGGCTGTCGGTCACAAGCCCCTTCCTCCAATCTGGGTAGCGCGAGCGCGCAATTTGGGTGGATGTGCCGATGTGCGGCGGCGCACGCGCTCCTATCGTACGCCCAGCAAATCGCCACGCGCTCAGGAGTCGTGCGCGTTTGCCGTACCCGAAATCCCGATCCGCAATCCCACCATATGCCGCCGACAAGATCGGCGAAGGAAAACTACGATGAACTTCAGTTTGAGCAATTCGATTCGCAGCGCCACGTCGGCCGGGAAGAACCGGTGTTCGCAACCGTTGAAGACAGCGGCGCTGCTCGCCCTGTCGCTGACGCTGCCCGCAGCCGCGATGGCGGTGGATCAGGGGTCTTCTCTGTCCGCACCGCGGTCGAACCGTTCACCGCTGGTGGACAAGGTGCGCGCTGCAACCGAACGCTATCAGGATATCAACGTTGCCCTGCATGAGACTCCGCCGTTCGTGATCGGCACTCCATGCGTCACCGGCCCCAATGAAGGCGCGATGGGCGTGCATCTGGTCAGGCCGGACCGCATTTTCGACGGCGTCCTGAATGCCGAAGAGCCCGAAGCCCTGATTTACGAACCGGGCCCCGGCGGCACCTACCGCTTCGTCGGCGTCGAGTTCATCGCCGCGGCATCCACCGTGGATCCAGGTCCTTCGCTCGAAGGCCACCTGTTGAACTATGTCGGCGAACCCAACCGCTACGGCCTTCCTGCCTTTTTCGAAATGCACGTCTGGGCGTGGGAAGACAACCCGAAGGGAAATTTCGTCGACTGGAATACGAACGTCTCCTGCGACAAGCAGGCGGGAACCTGAGCCAGGTTCGGATGCAATAAACCCGCTTCGACGTTGTCGAAGCGGGTGCGGGTCATCGCAGCTTCCCTTTGCGAGCGCCTCCGGAGCTTTTGACCGGGATGGCGCATTTTGTCGTGAAAGGGCGTTCCACGTAGACGCGCGGCCGGGCCGGCCGCACTTTCGTCTTCGCCGGGAATGGACTGCATGCTCGACAATGTTCGCGAAATTGCAGGAAGGGATGCGGAAAGCCTCTCGCCCCGGCAGCCCGGCACCAGCCGGGCTCTGCCGCACCCTTGCCTGCTCGAGCGCGACTCCTTCGTCGCAGCGCTGTGCGCTGACCTGGGGATGGCGGCCGGGGGCGCCGGCCGCTGCGTTCTCGTGAGTGGCGAGGCCGGAATCGGCAAGACCAGCCTGCTCGAACATTTCGTCCGCATGCCTCCGGCCGCTCGCGTGCTGTGGGGTGCCTGCGAAGCATTGTTCACGCCACACCCGTTGGGTCCGCTGCATGATCTGGCGCGCCAGTCCGGCGGCCGCCTCGGAAAATTGCTTGGCGACGGCAGCGAACGCGCCGTGCTGTTCAGCGCGGTCTTCGACGAACTGTCTACGGCACCCGGTCCGACACTGCTGATTCTCGAAGACATCCAGTGGGCCGATGCCGCAACGCTCGACCTCATCAAGTTCCTCGGCCGCCGCATTCACCATGCGCCGGCATTGATGATCCTGAGCTATCGCGACGACGAACTCGACTCGACGAATCTGCTCAGGTCTACGCTTGGGCACCTGCCTTGCCGGCACGTCACTCGACTATCCTTGCCGCCCCTTTCGCCTGCCGCGGTCGCATTGCTCGCCAGTGCTGCAACGCGCAGCGACGACGACCTTTACGCGATCACGGGCGGCAATCCATTCTTCGTGACCGAGGTGCTGGCCAACCCGGACGGCGGTGTTCCGGCGACGGTTCGCGACGCCGTGCTCGCTCGCGCGTCGAACCTCGGCTCAGCCGCGCGCGACGTGCTCGAGCTTGCCTCGATCGTGCCGCGCGCCATCGAAACCTGGCTGGCCGAATCGCTGCTGGCGGCGCCCGTGGAAGCATTGGAAGAGTGCGTTGCCAGCGGGCTACTGCTGGCCGAGACTCGCATGCTGCGCTTCCGTCACGAATTGGCGCGCGTCGCGATAGCCGAATCGATACCGCGGCAGCGCGCAAAGTGCCTGCATGCCAGGGCGCTCGCGGCGCTGGAGCAGTCGCTGGAACCGATTTCGCTGGCGCGTCTCGTCCACCACGCCGAACTCGCCGAGGACAGCGTGGCCGTGCTTCGGCTCGCACCGCTGGCCGCGCGCGAGGCGGCAGCGCGCGGGGCACGGCGCGAGGCCGCGGCGCATTGCCGGATCGCCCTGACACTTGCCCACAAACTGCCCGACGGCGATCGCGCCGCCCTGCTCGACGACTACGCCAGTCATTGCTTCGAACTGCACGACCTGGCGAACGCGATACGCGCGCGCGAAACGGCAATCGAACTGTTCGGCAGGATCGGCGACCGCGCCCGCCAGAGCGAAGCATTGTCGCGGCACGCACTGCCGCTGGTTCGCGCGCTGCGCAAAGCTGACGCCGACGCAGCCAGCCAGCGCGCGATCGCGATTGCCGCGACACTGCCGCCCGGACCACGTCTGGGCTCGGCGCTCGCGACCGAAGCACATCTGCGCATGCTCGATCGCGACTACGCCGAAGCGGTCGCGTGGGGCCACAAGGCCATCGCGCTGGCCGAGCAGCACGACGATCGGGAAACTCTGGCCGTCGCCTACAACTGTGTCGGCGCGGCGTTGCTGTTCGTCGACTACGAGCGTGGCAGCGAATACCTGCAAACCGGACTGAAAATCGCCGGCACGCTCGCCGACGGCGGCGTCCGCGCAGCAGAAGCTTACGCCATGCTCGGCGCCGGATCCGGCGAGGTCCATCAGTTTGCAATCGCCAAGCGCTTCCTGGCCGAAGGCATCGCCTTTGCTCGCGCGCGCGACCTGGACCGGCTCGCCGATTACATGGAAGCATGGCAGGCGCTGGTCAACATGTATCGAGGGCACTGGGAGACCGCCGGCGAGCAGGCTATGCAATATCTGCATTGCCATGCATCACCGGATCGGCTCATGGCGCTCGTCGCACTCGGACGCTTGCGCGCGCGCCGCGGCGAACCCGGCGCCGACGAAGCGCTCGACCTGGCACAAGCCCTCGCCGATCAGACCGGCACGCTGCATCTCGTTGCACCGGTGCGCTGCGCGCGCGCCGAAAGCGCCTGGCTCGCAGGCGACCTGACGCGCGTGCGCCGCGAAGCGTCGGCGGTATTCGAACTGGCGAGCGAACAAGCCCACCCGTGGATTGCCGGCGAACTCGCCTACTGGCTGTCGCGCAGCGGCGCCCTGGTACACGCGCCGACCGCGTGCGCCGAACCGTTCGCGCTGCAGATCGGCGGATGCTGGCGCGAAGCCGCGGCTGCCTGGGAAAAAATCGGCTGTCCGTACGAACAGGCGCGCGCACTGGCCGATGGCGACGAAGCGGCGCAACGCCAGGCACTGGTGATTTTCGATCGACTCGGCGCCGGCCCGATGGCGGACCGGTTGCGCCAGCGGATGCGCGCGGCTGGCGTGCGCGCAGTCCCGCGCGGCCCGCGTGCATCCACGCGCGGCAACAGCGCCGGCTTGACCGCGCGCGAAGTGCAGGTGCTGGCTTTGGTCGCGAAGGGCTGGCAGAACGCGCACATCGCCACGCGCCTGTCGCGTTCGCCGCGCACGGTCGAGCATCATCTCGCCGGCATCCTGTCGAAGCTTGACGCCTGCTCGCGCAACGACGCCGTGGCCCGCGCACGCGCGCGCGGCATTCTTCCGCAACAAGCGCTGGCGCCGCATGCCGAGTTGCCCGAACGCGCTCGCCGGATTGCCTGACGGACCCAACGCCGCAACCGGCCGCGCAACCTGCAAATTTCAGCGAAGACGCTCCAAGCTGTGCAGACAGTAGCCAGGAGACCGTCCCAGCATGGCCAGCAACCTCGGCGCGACGCCGAGACGGAAATACTGACAGTGCGGGACGGCCCGCTGCAAATCGATCTGCAGATCAACGGACCGTTGCAGATACACGGCAATCTGGAGAGCACGAGCGGCACCGGCCGCGTGGTCGCGCGCGTGACGAGCGCACGTTTGTGCCGCTGTGGCCAAAGTGCGAACAAGCCGTTCTGCGATGGCAGCCATGCCAGGGTTGGCTTCGTCGCGCCGTAATCGTTCTGGTTTGCAGGCAGCCCGGCAGGCGGCGGTGAAACCCCGCGTGGGTCGCTCGTTCTTGTTCGGCTGATGTGGTTCGAAAAAAAGCCGGCCAAAACCACCGACGTAAGAACCCCCGTTCAGCGAAGAGTGGCAATTGGTGCGTCGTCGACGCACAGATCGATTGATGCCCGCTCGATCACATATCCCGTGGCGCATTCGCCGCCGCCAACATGCCATCTCGCCGACCATTCGAGCGACAGCCAAATAGCCTGCAAGAATGCTGGCGCACTGATGCGT
>DASRTK010000168.1:0-10533 GCA_035655975.1 Rudaea sp. | reverse complement strand
CCACAACCGGGCAGATTCCGATGTATTCCTCACCCGTCCGCCACTCGTCAGCACCCTTGCGGGCCTGTTACCGTTCGACTTGCATGTGTTAGGCATGCCGCCAGCGTTCACTCTGAGCCAGGATCAAACTCTTCAGTTGAATTTGCAGACCGGTCGACTTTCGTCTTCCAGCCAAACTTTAGAGAGAGACCTAAGCTACTTTGATTACTCAAATTACGATTCCAAATCCCGTTAAGGATCCGGTTTCGAGGCTTGGGACGCTCTTGATTCGATGGACTTGCATCCATCCCAAGGCGCCCACACAAGTCACCTGCGCACACTGTCAAAGATCCGATTCGCACCGGACTTAAAAGTCCGGTAACCCGGGGGCGTTTCGCCCGAGGGAGCCGCGTATTATACATCTCGATCCGGGTTCGTCAACGATCAATCGAACATAGTGTCGCTTGAGCACGCAGGTCCTTGATCCGGCACGCCGGGAGAGGCAGGCAGCGCCATCATCTGGACGACCATCTGCGCGGCAGGCAGACTCTCGGATGCGGCGCCTTTTTTGGCGCGCACGTAAAAACCCCAGTCAAGGATTCCAAGGCATGTCTTCATCTCGCACCATGATGCGCCGGCCCAACTGGCTGCCCACCCTTTCAATCTGCGCATTTGCAGCGGCTTCGACGGCGTGTTCCGTGCATGCCGCTGGTCCGACCGTCGAACTCAAGGGACAGCGCTTCGACATCGAGATCGCAGACAACCAGGAGGCGCGCGCACGCGGCCTGATGTTCCGCGACAGCATGCCGGCCGATCACGGCATGCTGTTCATCTTCGAAAGCGCGTACGTGCAGACGTTCTGGATGAAGAACACGCGCATCCCGCTCGACATTTTATACTTTGATTCAAACTATAAACTGGTCAGCGTCCAGCAGCGCGTGCCGCCGTGCCGCAGCGATCCTTGCGCACAGTACCCGTCCACGGGGCCGGCGCAATACGTCCTCGAACTCAATTCCGGCATGGCCGAGAAGCTCGGAGCCAAGCCAGGGGATGTTCTCACCGTCAAGCGTTGAGCGGCGAGCCCGCTTCGCTCCCGATTGCCTGCGGCGGCAGGCGCAACAATGCCTTTGGCCGCTCGGGCTCGCCCTGAAGCCGATGCCAGCACGGAAGGCCACACCGATACGGCACCAATGGCCCGGGCAGCGCGTCGACGTTCTCCAGCATTTCGTCGGTCATCGGCACGAACTGACGCATCGCAGTCTCCATTCATTGGGTCGAACAAGGAAAGCAGAGCGGCATGGAACAAAAATGACAGGATTCGGGCATGTTGCAGGCATCATGACGCAGCTGCGAAGGTGAGACGCCATTCACCCAAAGCGGTTTTTTTTCGCGTAATATCGTGTGCGCACGGCCCGCCGCCCAAGGAGCACGCATGGAAAATCCCTGGCTGCACTTGCGTAATGCGAAGGATGAAGAGATCCCGCTGTTCGCGTCGGCGCTGCTGATCGCCAAGGACGAATACCCGCAACTCGCCGACGCCAACTACAAGGCGCGCCTGCGCGAGTACACCCGCCGCCTGCGCAAGGTCGTGAATCCGGCCGATCCGGCCGCGACGCAGTTGCGATGCCTGAATCAGTTCCTGTTCGAGGACCTCGGCTTCAGCGGCGACGACCAGGACTACTACGACCCGCGCAACAGCTACCTCAACGACGTGCTCGACCGCCGTCTCGGCAATCCGATTTCACTCGCCGTGGTGCAGATCGAACTCGCGCGCCGGCTCGGCGTTCCGCTGCAAGGCGTGTCGTTCCCCGGACATTTTCTCGTGCGCCTGCCGCTCGACGAAGGCATCGTCGTGCTCGATCCGTTCCAAAAAGGCCGCTCGCTCGATGCGGCCGAATTGCGCAGTCGCGCGCGCACGCATCTGGATACGCATGAAATCGACGACCGCCGGCTGGCGCGCATGCTCGAGCCGGCCAGCCATCGCGCGATCCTGTCGCGCATGCTGCGCAACCTCAAGGCGGTCTACAACGATCGCGAAGAATGGGACAAGGCGCTGCGCTGCTGCGACCGGCTGCTGACCGTCGATTCGCATCAGCCGGTGGAGTTTCGTGATCGCGGCCGGCTGTACCGCACGCTCGGCCATCACCGCGCGGCACGCGAGGACCTGCAACGCTATCTGGCGCTCGTGCCGCAGGCTGATGATGCCGATTCGGTCGGCTCGGAACTCATCGAACTCGGCGCCGATCTGCCGCGCCTGAACTAGCCGATCTCGACCATCTCGAAGTCGGACTTCGTCACGCCGCAGTCCGGGCAGGTCCAGGTTTCCGATACATCTTCCCAACGCGTGCCCGGGGCAATGCCGTCGGCGGGCCAGCCTTCGGCTTCGTTGTAGATAAAGCCGCATACCACACACATGAAGGTGCGGTATGGAACTTCGACGGCGGATGCGGCGGGCGTACTCATCTTGCAGGCGGGGAAGGGATCAGGCCGCATATTCTACCGGACGCTACCGCGCGTGCACACGATCGCGGCTTCAGCCCCCCCGTGTGCCTGCCAGTCAGGGGATGCCGTCGCCGGGCCGCGTCGATGAGATCGCACGCGAGCCGCTAAACTATGCGTCCTCATGCATAGACTCGGACCCCATTGCCTGCCGGCGCGCGGCCTGTACGCGATCACCGACGGGCCACGCCCGGATCTGCGTGCGGCTGTCGAGCGCGCGCTGGAGGGTGGCGCCGCGATCGTGCAGTACCGCGACAAGTCCGGCGATGGCGAACGACGCCGGGCGGAAGGCGCGGACCTGCTCGCCCTGTGCCGACGCTTCGGCGTGCCGCTGATCGTCAACGACGATGTGGAACTCGCCGCCACGATCGGGGCGGACGGCGTGCACCTGGGCGAAGGCGACGGCGGCATCGACACGGCACGAATACGGTTGGGCGCGGCGGCTATCATCGGTGTCTCCTGCTACGACTCGCTCGATCTCGCCAGGCAACTCGCCGGCGCGGGCGCCGACTATCTGGCGTTCGGCGCGTTCTTTCCCTCGCCGACAAAGCCACTCGCGCGGCATGCCCGCGCTGACCTGTTGCGCGATGCGAAAGCGTTCGGCCTGCCGCTGGTGGCGATCGGTGGCATTACGCCGGACAATGCGCAGCCGCTGATTGAAGCCGGCGCCGACTTCGTCGCCGCGATTTCCGGCGTCTTCGCCGCTTCGGATCCGTTCGCCGCGGCGCGGCGCTATGCAAACTTGTTCACAAAGTAAAAAGTCCATCCCATGCCCAGCAATCATGATCTTTTCGAACGTGCCCGTCGGCTCATGCCGGGCGGCGTCAATTCGCCAGTGCGCGCCTTCAAGTCGGTTGGCGGCGAACCGTTCTTCACCGATCGCGCCGACGGCGCGTATTTGTGGGATGTCGAAGGCAAGCGTTATATCGACTACGTCGGCTCGTGGGGGCCGATGGTCGCCGGCCACAATCATCCGAAGGTGCGCGCGGCGGTCGAAACCGCGGCGCGCGCGGGCTTGTCGTTCGGCACGCCGTGTCCGGCCGAAGTGACGATGGCCGAAACGATCACGCGGCTCGTGCCGTCGCTCGAGATGGTGCGCATGGTCAACTCCGGCACTGAGGCGACGATGGCTGCGATCCGCGTCGCGCGCGGCCACACCGGCCGCGAAAAGATCGTGAAGTTCGAAGGCTGCTACCACGGCCACGGCGACGCGTTTCTCGTGAAGGCCGGCTCCGGCGCACTGACGTTCGGCGTGCCGACGTCTCCGGGCGTGCCGAAGGCGCTGGCCGACCTGACCCTGACCTTGCCCTACAACGATCTCGATGCCGCGCGCGAACTGTTTGCCAAAGTCGGCGACGAGATCGCCGGACTGATCATCGAACCGGTCGCCGGCAACATGAACTGCATTCCGCCGCGCGCGGGCTATCTGCAGGGCTTGCGCGAACTGTGCTCGCGCCACGGAACCGTGTTGATCTTCGACGAGGTCATGACCGGATTCCGCGTCGCGCTCGGCGGCGCGCAGCAGCTTTACGGCATCAGCCCGGACCTTTCCACGTTCGGCAAGATCATCGGCGGCGGCATGCCGGTCGGCGCCTATGGCGGCAAGCGCGAGATCATGGAAAAGGTCGCGCCGTCCGGACCGATCTACCAGGCCGGCACGCTTTCCGGCAATCCAGTAGCGATGGCGGCAGGCCTGGCCATGCTGGACCTGATCCAGGCGCCGGGCTTCTACGCCGAACTCGAGCGCAAGACCCACCTGCTGGCGGACGGCCTGCGCGCGGTCGCGGCCGATGCCGGCGTGCCGTTCAGCACGAATGCCGTCTGCGGCATGTTCGGCCTGTTCTTCACGTCAGAAAAAGTGGAAACCTATACCCAGGCCACGGCCTGCGACGTGCCTGCGTTCAACCGCTTCTTCCACGCGATGCTCGAGCGCGGTGTCTACCTGGCGCCGTCGGCATTCGAGGCCGGCTTCGTGTCACTCGCGCACAGCGAGCAGGACATCGCCGACACGCTGCAGGCGGCGCGCGAGGCGTTTCGCGCGTAGGGTGGGCCTTGGCCCACCGACTTTCGCTGTTGCATCAAAAGAACAATGGTGGGCCAAGGCCCACCCTACGCGTTATCCGCATCCATTTGCGTTGATCCCCTCAAACGCTATTTACCCGGAGCGATGCGCTGCCAGATGACTCGGGCCATGCCCCGCCCGCGCAAGTGGCCCTTGCGCATCGGCGCCGCTGATCCGAGACTGATTGCACCTTCGACTGGATTGGAGCGCACCGTGCGACCGGAAACCCTGTTCGTCCATGCCGGCGCGACGCCCGACCCGGCCACCGGTGCGGTCGTGCCGCCGCTGCATCTGGCTACCACGTTCAAGCATGGCCCGGCCGGCGAGAGGGTGGCCGGGTTCGAGTACGTGCGCGAAGGCAACCCGAACCAGCAGCAGTTCGAGAGCGCACTCGCGGAACTCGAAGGCGGCGCCGGAGCACTTGCATTTTCATCCGGCATGGCTTCGATCACGGCACTGCTCGATAGCCTGCCATCCGGCGCCCACATCGTATATCCGCAGGATTGCTATGCCGGCCTGCGTGTTCTCGTGACCGAATTCCTGCCACAGCGCGGCGTCTCGGCGACAGCGGTCGACATCGGCGATGTGGACGCCGTGCGCGCCGCGATGACGCCGAAGACGCGCATGCTGTGGCTCGAAACGCCGTCCAATCCGCAATTGCGGATCTGCGACATCGCCGCGCTTGCGGAGATCGCGCACGCGCAAGGCACGCTCGTTGCCTGCGACAACACGTTCGCGACGCCGCTGCTGCAGCAGCCGTTGCGGCTCGGCGCCGATGTCGTCATGCACTCGACGACGAAGTATTTCGGCGGCCACAGCGACGTGCTCGGCGGCGCTCTGGCATTCGCGCGCCGCGACGAGTCGTTCGATGCGGTTGCTCATCGCCGCCACATCACCGGCGGCGTGCCTTCGCCGTTCAACGTCTGGCTGACGTTGCGCGGACTGCGCTCGCTGCCGGCGCGCATGGCCTGGCACTGCCGCAATGCTCGCGCGGTGGCCGAATTCCTCGCGGCACATCCGCGCGTCGAAGCGGTGCACTGGCCGGGCCTGCCAGCGCACCCGAATCATGCCATCGCGGCGCGGCAGATGCGCGACTTCGGCGGCATGCTCAGCGTGCGTATCCGCGGCGGACGCGACGCGGCGCTCGCGTTCGCCGGCAAAATGCGGCTGTTCACGAACGCCACGTCACTCGGCGGCTGCGAATCGCTGATCGAGCACCGCGCGTCGGTCGAGGGTCCCAATCCGGTGTCGCCGCAGAACCTGCTGCGCCTGTCGGTCGGGCTCGAACATCCCGATGATCTGGTCGAAGACTTGCGGCAAGCACTGGGTTGACATGGCGCCTCCGACGGATTGCCCGCCAATATTAGCGCCAGCTACCACACTCCGGTGTTCGGCATCGACGCCCACGGTTCCTGCGGCGGAAGGCTACCCTCCTGCAGCAGTTCGACCGAGATCAGGTCCGGCGAGCGCACGAACGCCATGTGGCCGTCGCGCGGCGGCCGGTTGATCGTGTAGCCCATCGACTGCAGGTGCGCGCAGGTCGCGTAGATGTCGTCGACGCGAAATGCAAGATGGCCGAAGTTGCGCGCGCTGCCATAGTCCTCGGTCGGCGAGCCGTCCGCTGCTGGCCAGTTGTATGTCAGTTCGACCTCGGCGTCCGGCGTGCCAGGCGCAGCGAGGAAAATCAGCGTGAACCTGCCCTGCGCGCTTTCCTGTCGGCGCGTCTCGCGCAGGCCGAGCCCGTCGCAAAAGAAGCGCAGCGTCGCCTCGACATCGCGTACGCGAATCATGGTGTGCAGATAACGCATCATTTCAAGTTTCTCCAGATTCAACGATGGACTTCAATCGAGGAACAGGTCCGGCAAGAGCGGCGATGCAGCATCGAAGGCGTAACCGCTGAAGTCGGTGACCCCGGCTTCGGCCAGCACTTCGTCGTCGATCAGGAACTGACCAGTGAATCCTCGCGCCGGCCGGGTCAGGACGGCGTGCGCGGCATCGGCCATGATTTCGGGCTTGCGCCCGTTCGTCGCGCTGACGCCTGGAATCATGTTCAGTGCTTCGGTCGCGATCAGCGTGCGCGGCCACAGCGCGTTGATCGCCACGCCACGCGACGCAAATTCAGCGGCCAGCCCGAGCGTGACGAAACTCATGCCCATCTTCGCCAACGTATATCCGGTATGCGGCGCCCACCATTTCGGATCGAGCGAAGGTGGCGGCGCCAGTGTGAGAATGTGCGGATTGGCCGATTTCAACAGATGCGGCAGGCAGACCTGGGCGCACAGGAACGTGCCGCGCACGTTGACCTGCTGCATCAGGTCGAAGCGCTTCATTGGCGTGTCGATCGCCCCGCGCAACCAGATAGCGCTGGCGTTGTTGACGAGGATGTCGATGCCGCCGAAGCGCTGCATGGTCTGCTCGACGGCGCTGCGCACCGCATCCTCTTCGCGGATGTCGCACTTGATCGCGAGCGCCGCACCGCCTGCGGCCTCGACTTCGGCTGCGGCCGTGTGGATCGTGCCGGACAGCTTCGGATTCGGTACATCGGATTTCGCCGCGATCACGATATTGGCGCCGTCGCGCGCAGCGCGCAGGGCGATCGCCAGACCGATGCCGCGGGAGGCGCCGGTGATGAACAGGGTCTTGCCTTGCAGTGTGCTCATTGTCGGCGCGGAACCAGGAAGGGGAAGAATCAGAACAAAGCCTTCAACACGGAGAACACGGCGACGAGGGAGAACACGGAGAAACCCTTCTTACAGTCTTTCTCCGTGTTCTCCGTGTTCTCCGTGGTTCATTCTTTTGAGACAAATGGAATCAAGCGTTCTGGAATCGTGGCAGATAGTGCATCAGTTGCCCGAGCCGATCCAGCGGATCGCCGAGTTGCAGCAGGTGCTGGCGCTCGCGGTTGTCGAATGGCAGCGCCTCGGCGAGGCGGTAGCCGACCCAGGCTGCATCGTCGAAGCGTTCACGCGGAGCCTTGCCGTGCGGGCCGCCGGTTTTTTCCAGCAGACGCTCGAGAATCGTAGCCAGCAGCAGGAATTCCGCCGGCATTGCAACGCTCGGCTCTTCGGGCCACAGCGTCACTTCGCCGTGGGCGAGACCGTTGTCGCGCACGCGCGAACGGTCGACATGGAAGCGCCGGCCGCCGCTGACGCAAATGCCGAGCAGGCCATCCGGGTTTGTATAGAAATCCACAATCTGCGCAAGGGTGCCGATCGCGGCCGGCACCGCCGCCTCGCCGACTTCGCGCCCCTGCAGGATCAAGCAGACGCCGAAGCCGGGGCCGCCGCGCGCGCAATCGCGCACCAGGTCCAGGTAGCGCCGTTCGAACACGCGCAGGTTGAGCAAGCCGCCCGGAAACAGAACGGTGTTCAGCGGAAACAGCGGTATGTCGAGCGCAGCCCCGGTCGCCATCAGGGCGAGTTTAGGCCCACGCGCGCCTGCGCGGAAGCGTCAGCGCAACGCGGCGAGAAAGCGCCGTGGCGCGTCCTCGAATCCACCGTTGGACATGAATACGACGTGGTCGCCGGCGCGCGCCTGCTGACGCAGGGCTCCGACCAGATCGGCAACCGTTGCCGCCGTGCGGCCACGGCCAGCGAGCGCATCGGTCACGCGCTGCGCATCCCAGGACAGTTCCGGCCGCTGCAGGAGCACGATCGTGTCGGCGTCGTGCAGGCTCGGCGCCAGTTCGTCGGCATGCGCACCCGCGCGCATCGAATTCGAACGCGGCTCCATGCCGACGAGGATCCGCGCCGCCCCGACTTTCGCGCGCAGGCCGGCCAGCGTCGTCGCGATCGCGGTCGGGTGGTGGGCGAAGTCATCGTAGACGCGAATGCCAGCGTGCTCGCCGACCAACTCCATGCGCCGCTTGGCACTGAGGAAATCCGCCAGCGAGGCGATCGCCCGCGACGAATCGACGCCGCCGGCATCGGCGGCCGCGAGTGCAGCGAGCGCATTCATGACGTTGTGGCGCCCGAGCAGGTTCCAGCGCACCTGGCCCAGTTCGCGGCCTTCGCGCGCCACCGCGAACGCCGAACCATCGGCGGCGATCAACCTTGCGCGCCAATCGCCGCTATCCATGCCGAAGGTCGTGACCGGCGTCCACGCGCCCATCGCCAGCACTTCGCTCAGACGCCCATCCTCAGCGTTGACGATCAGTCTTCCGCTGCCGGGCACGGTGCGCACAAGATGATGGAACTGGCGCTGGATTGCTGCGACGTCGGGAAAGATGTCCGCATGATCGTATTCGAGATTGTTCAGGATCGCGACCTGCGCGCGGTAGTGCACGAACTTCGAGCGCTTGTCGAAGAATGCGGTGTCGTATTCGTCCGCCTCAATCACAAAGTCCGCTGCCGCTGCCGGCGACAGATTCCCTTCTCCCGCTGGCGGGAGAAGGTGGCGCGCAGCGCCGGATGAGGGTGGCGTCTCAGGCTGCCGCGCCCCACCAAGCCGTGCCGATACGCCGAAATTCTCCGGCACGCCGCCGACGAGAAACCCTGGCGCGCGCCCGCAGGCTTCAAGAATCCACGCGAGCATCGCCGTCGTGGTCGTCTTGCCATGCGTGCCGGCGACGGCAAAAACGCGCCTCGACGCCAGCACGTTGTCGCCGATCCACTGGGGGCCGGAGACATATGGCAACCTTGCATCGAGCATGTGTTCGATCGCCGGATTTCCGCGCGACATCGCGTTACCGACGATGACGAGATCCGGTGGCGGCGTGAGGTTCGCCGCGCTGTAACCCGGCTTCAGCGCGATTCCGAGCTCTTCGAGCTGCGTGCTCATCGGCGGATAGATATTCTGGTCGGACCCCTCGACCGAATGGCCGAGTTCGCGCGCGAGCACGGCGACGCCACCCATGAACGTGCCGCAGATGCCCAAGATATGCAATTTCATGGCACCACACTATCACCCATCAACTTCCGCCGACCGCGCCGCCGACGAGCATCATCCCGGCGATGATCCACAGCAGCGCGATGACCACGCCGCTCAGGTACGGCACATCGAAACTGTGGCGGAAGATGTGCGCATCGACGAGCACCTTCCAGACCAGCAGCGGCAGCGACACGAGCACGAGCAGGATCTGCAGTGGCGAGAGTTGCTGGACTGCCGTCGGCGGATCGCCGATCAGCAGCAGGATCGGCACGTTGAGCAGAATGAAGACGAGGGTGCAGCCGAGTAGCGCCGTCGCCGTCTGCACGAAACGGTTGCGCAGTCCACGCAAGGTCAGGATCACGTTGAGCGCGCCGAGCGTGAACATCAGTTCGAGCGCCGCGCCGGCGAATACCCCGTCGAGCGGGACGGCGCGCGCCACCGCGACGCCAAGCTGGAGAACCAGCCAGGCCGCGGCGACGGCGGCCAGCAGCGAGACCGAATACGGCAGGTCCTGCGGCCCGCGCCGCAGCAGGCAGACATCACGAATCAGATAGACGAACGGCGGCATGGAACCTCAACTGGATCGGCGCGGGCGGACTTCGACGACCGGCAACGCGGGCCGGTCGATGCTGATTCCGCGCTCAGCGTGGCAGCGCCGCGAGAATGCGTTGGAACACCTGGTCGACGTTGCCGACACCGTCGACGGTCTTGAGCTTGCCGATCTGGGCGAAATGTTCGGCAACCGGCTCGGTCTGCGAACGATAGACGTCCAGGCGCTTGCGCACGATCTCCGGATCGTCGTCCTTGCGATGTTCAGCGGCGAAACGGATCTCGCAGCGGCCGAGGATCGCGCTGTCGGGCACGTCGAGCTTGATCGCCACGTCGAGCGGCTGGCCGAGGCGGTCGAGCAGGGTTTCCAGTGCGGCGCACTGCGCCAGGTTGCGCGGGTAGCCGTCGAGGATGAAGCCGTTGCCCACGTCGGGTTGCGCGAGGCGTTCCTCGAGCATGCCGAGCACGATTTCGTCGGACACCAGGTGGCCGGCTTCCATCACCGCCTTGGCCTTGACCCCGAGCGGCGTGCCGGCCTTGACCGCGGCGCGCAGAAGGTCGCCGGTCGAAATGTG
>DASRTK010000167.1:0-5064 GCA_035655975.1 Rudaea sp. | reverse complement strand
CGCCGCCAGCCGCTGATCATGGTCGTCGACGATTCGATCACGATGCGCAAGGTCACCACGCGCGTGCTCGAGCGCAACGAAATGGATGTGGTCACCGCGAAGGATGGCCTCGACGCCGTCGAGAAGTTGCAGGAGAAGGTGCCCGACGTGGTCCTGCTCGACGTCGAGATGCCGCGCATGGACGGTTACGAACTGGCGACGTACATGAAGAACGATGCGCGTCTCAAGCTCGTGCCGATCATCATGATCACCTCGCGCACCGGCGAAAAGCATCGCCAGCGCGCGCTGGAAATCGGCGTGGAGCGTTACCTCGGCAAGCCGTATCAGGAAGCCGACCTGCTGCGCAACCTGCAGGAAACGTTGAGGTTGAGCCGTGCCTAACAGTCAGGCGGTCTTCGCCGCGGTACCCGTCGCGCTGCTCTACCAGGGTGACAACCTCGGCGGTCATCTGAAGGATGCGCTGCGCGACCTCGGAGCGGACATCGTCTACGAATCGCTCGCGAGCGATTTCGATCGCGACGCGCTCGAAGGCTGTGGCGCGCGCATCGTCGTGTTCAATCTGGACTCCGAATCCGACGCGCAGATCGACTTCGTCTACGATGTGCTCGACGAAGGCGACTATGAAGTCGTGTTCAACGACGCCAACGCCTCGGCGCAACTGGCCGGGTCGGATCAGGCGCGCTGGGCGCGACATCTGGCGGCCAAGATACTGAACAAACCGGAGATCGCGGTGCCGGCCCGCCCGGTGTGGGCCGAGAGCGTTCCGACCCGTGCGAAAAGGCCCGCCGCTGCTGCCGCAGCGGCAACCGTAACGCCAATCGCGCGGCAGCCGGTTCCCGCAGTCCCAGAACCCGAGCCGCCAATCGCAACTGCAATGGCGATCGAAGAACCTCTATCCCTGGATGCTGCGCTGCCAGCGCTGGCGAGCGACACGCCCACGCTCGAATTGCCGGTCCTCGACACATTCAGCGTTGTCGAACTCGCGCACCCGGCTGAAGCGGAGCAGGCCGATGACGTGCAGACCTCTGCCGCGTACGCAACCGCTGAAGCCGATGCAGAGCAGGATTTCTCGGCCGCGCTCGAAGACTTCGCGCGCCAGGTGCCGACGCAGACGTTCGCCGCGCCCGCCACGGATGATTTCGCCAGCCAGATCGACGCGCTGTTCGCCGATACGCGCGCGCCTGATTCGGCAGCGCGCAAGACCGGGGAAGTGACCGCGCCAGAAACGTTTGCGGGCGTTGAATCGCTGTTCGGCGAAGCGACGCCGTCTACAGAAACACAAGCGGGCGCTGACGCGGATTTCCCGGCGGCGTTCGACAATCTGGACGCCGTCGCTGCCGCGATTCCCGAGGCGGTCGACCGCAGTTTCAAACCAGGACGCCTGCCGGGTACGGCCGAAGCGGAGTCGGCGAGCCCGGAAAATCCGCTGCTGCCACCGGACTGGTCGCTCGAGCCGTTGAGCGATGAGGTCACGCCATCGGCACCCGCTACTGGCCGCGCTTCATTCGGTATCGACAAGATTTCCGCGAGCGATTTCCTCGCGCCGGAAAGCGATGGCGGCGAGGCCTTGGTAACGCAGTTGCCAGTAGGCGACGCCCTGTCGCTGGAGTTGATGCCGATGGAAGAAGCGGTCGCGCCGGGTGCGTTCGCCACCCCGCCGGCCGACTTGGGCGCTCGCGCAACGGATCAGCCTGCGCACAGGCTCAGGGTAGGTGCCAGCGCCGAACTGCAGCACGTTTTCGTGCTCGGCGCCTCGATCGGCGGTCCCGAGGCGGTGCGCGAGTTTCTTGGTGCCTTGCCGCCGGGATTCCCCGCGCTGTTCGTTCTTGTCCAGCACATGGGCGATGAATTCCTCGAGTTGATGTCCGCGCAACTGGCGCGCAGCGTTACGTTGACCGTGCGCACACCGACGCATGGCGAGATTTTCGGTCATGGCGAGATCGTCATCGTCACGACCAAGCAACGCCTGCAGATCGATGCCGAAGGCGTGGTGACCCTGTCGCCGCTGCCCGAACGCACGGCGTACAGTCCGTCGATCGATCTGGTGCTGCGCGACGTCGCCGACCAGTTTGGCAGCAAGGCCGGAGCGATCATCTTCTCGGGCATGGCCCAGGATGCGATTGCCGGCAGCGCGTACCTGAAGGCTCGCGGCGGTGTCGTCTGGACCCAGGATCCGAACACCTGCACGATCAGCACGATGGTGGACGCAGTCACGCAGACAGGCGCGGTGACGTTCAGCGGCTCGCCGCAGGAACTCGCGGCAAAAATGATTTCCGACTACGGTGCGGGCTAAGGAGCAAAGCAAGATGGCCGACAGCAATAACCGCGAAATCCGTGGCCTGATGATTCCGGTGACCGGGACCAAGGTACTGTTGCCGAACGCGACGGTGGCCGAAGTCATCACGTATTCCGTGCCCGAGAAGATCGCCGGCGCGCCGCCATGGCTGCTGGGCCGCCTGTCGTGGCGCGGCTGGCGTTTGCCACTGTTCTCGTTCGCCCAGTTGTCCGGGCGCGCAACCGGCGAGAGTGTCAGTAACGCGAAAGTCGCCGTGCTCAAGGCGCTCAGCGGCAATCCGAAAATGCCCTTCGTGGCGATGCTGGCGCAGGGCTTCCCGCGCCTGACCACGATCACGCCAGACCTGCTGATTCCAACCGGCGACGAAAGCGAGCATCCGCCGGGGGTGCACGCCCAGGTACTCGTGCGCGAGGACCAGGCGGTGATTCCGAACCTCGATCATATCGAGGCGCTGGTCGCCCAGGCGCTGGCGGTCTGAAAGCAGGGGCGAGGGACGAGGGGCGAAAAAAAGCAGAGCGCGCTGCTCTTGATGTTCTCGCCCCTCGTCCCTCGCCCCTCGTCGCTAGTCCCTAAAGATCTCCCTGCAATGCCTGCAGCGCCGCGAGCGCAGCGATGCCGGCCGTTTCAGTACGCAGGATGCGCGGACCCAGGCGCAATGCGAGAAAGCCGCTCTGCTGCAGCATCGAAATATCCTTGTCGGAAAACCCGCCTTCCGGTCCGACGCACAGTAGTGCGCCATGCGGCATGGCCGGCAGATCACGCGCGCCGACGTCGCCCCCGGGAATCAAGGCCAGACGCAGCGGCCCGTCGTCATCGAGCGCCGAAAGCCAGCGGTCGAGCCGCTGCGGCATTTCGAGTTGCGGCAGCCGCGTTCTTCCGGACTGCTCGCACGCGCCGGCGATAACCTGGGTCCAGTGCAGCACGCGGCGCTCGGCGCGCTCCTCGTCGAGCTTGACCTCGGTGCGCTCGGTGACGATCGGCACGATCCGCGCCACCCCGAGTTCGGTTGCCTTTTGCAGAATCCAGTCCATCTTCTCGCCGCGCGCGATACCTTGGGCGAGCGTCAGATGCAGG
Source organism: Rudaea sp. (assembly GCA_035655975.1). Classification (GTDB taxonomy): domain Bacteria; phylum Pseudomonadota; class Gammaproteobacteria; order Xanthomonadales; family Rhodanobacteraceae; genus Rudaea. The sequence continues at coordinate 1,694 of DASRTK010000167.1, read as the reverse complement.
GGCGATTCGCGTTCTATGGCTTGTACTGCAGTGACTTCGGCGGTCACCGCGCGTTTGGCCAGTGACGCGAGCGTCGCCTTGTATTCGCAGCCATCGCCATTGAACAAGATCAGCGGGTGGCCACGTTCCAGGCGCAGCACGCGGGCAATATGTTCGCCGGACTGCTCCGGCAGCAGGACCTCGTAGCCCGGCCCGAGCGGCTGATCGACATGAACGCGGGGAATGCGCATGTGGATATTGTAAAGAGTAAGGCCGGCCGCTGCGCGGCATTGTGAGGAAGCGAGGTCGACCGCTTTGCGGCCCTGTAAGGAGTGAGGCAGGCCGCTGTGCGGCCCTATGAGGTGAGGCAACCGCCCTGACTCCCAAGGAAGCTTGCGCAGCAAGCTAGCGACCTCACGCCTTACAGTACCGCCACATCAATTGCCTTCGCCGCAACATCGACCATGAAGTCGATTTCTTCCTCGCTGATCACGTACGGCGGCATGAAATAGATCACGTCGCCGAGCGGGCGCAGCAGGAGCCCGTGATCGAGTCCGTGCAGGTAGGCGCGCAGCCCGCGACGTTCGGCGCCCGGAAACGGCGCGCGGGTGCCCTTGTCGCGCACCAGTTCGATAGCCGCGATCATGCCGGTCTGCCGAACTTCGGCGACGTTCGCGTGATCGGCAAGGGGCGCAAGCCGTTCACCGAGGCGAGCGGCGAGCACACGATTGCGTTCCAGTACCGGCTCGTCCCGAAACATCCCGAGGGTCGCCAGCGCGGCGCGGCAGGCGAGCGCGTTGCCGGTGTAGCTGTGCGAATGAAGGAACGCTTTTCCACTTTTGTACTCTGCCAGGAAAGCGTCATAGACGGCAGAGGTGGTCAACACGGCGGACAGCGGCAGGAAGCCGCCGGTAAGGCCCTTGGACAGGCACAGGAAATCGGGAGCGATGCCGCCTTGCTCGCACGCGAACAGCGTGCCGGTGCGGCCGAAGCCGACGGCGATTTCGTCGGCGATCAGATGCACTTCGAACTCGTCGCACAATGCCCGCAGTCCGGTGAGATAGGCCGGATCGTACATGCGCATACCGGCGGCGCACTGCACGAGCGGCTCGACGATCACGGCGCAGACGTCGCCGGCGTGGCACTCGAGCGCGCTGCGCATGTCGGCCAGGCGGCGCAGCGAGTGGCCGCGCCAGGACTCACCCGGTTCGCGCGCGTAGCAGTCCGGCGAGGCGACGAAGATCGGCTCGATCAGGAGCGGCGCATAGGTCGCGCGGTAGAGTGGTACGTCGGTCACCGACAGCGCTCCGAGCGTTTCGCCGTGATAGCTGCCGGTCAGCGCGATGAAACGCCTCTTCTGCTCGCGGCCGCGATTGCGCCAGCTGTGGAAGCTCATCTTGAGCGCGACTTCGACTGCACTCGAGCCGTTGTCGGCATAAAACACCCGGGCCAGTCCCGGCGGCGGCCTCTCTCGGCCATCCTTGGCCTCCGACGGCCGATCTCCGCCATCCATGGCGTTCGCGGCACTCGGGCTCCTGCCCATCGCACTTGGGCTCCTGCCCGGTGGCCTCTCCCGGCCATCCATGGCCTCCGAGGCACTTGGGCTCCTGCCCGGCGCGACGCGCAGCAGCGCCTCCGCCAGTTCGATCGCAGGCTCGTGCGTGAAGCCGGCGAAGATGACATGTTCGAGGCGATCGAGCTGGTCCTTGATTGCG
>DASRTK010000166.1:0-2604 GCA_035655975.1 Rudaea sp. | reverse complement strand
TTCTGGCCGAAGATCGCCGAGCCCGACACGAACGTGTCGGCGCCGGCCTTTGCGACTTCTGCTGCATTTTCCACTTTTACTCCGCCATCGACCTCAAGCCGGATCGCGCGTCCGCTGCGGTCGATGATTTCGCGCGCGCGGCGCAGTTTTTCCAGCGCGGCCGGAATGAAGCTCTGCCCGCCGAAGCCGGGGTTGACCGACATGATGAGGACCAGATCCACTTTGTCGAGGACATAATCGAGATAACTCAATGGCGTCGCGGGATTGAGCACGAGGCCCGCCTTGCAGCCACTGTCGCGGATCAGGCCGAGCGTGCGATCGATGTGATCGCTGGCTTCGGGGTGGAAACTGATCAGGCTGGCGCCGGCCTTGGCGAAGTCCGGCACGAGGCGATCGACCGGCTTGACCATCAGGTGCACGTCGATCGGCGCGGTCACGCCGTGCTTGCGCAGGGCCTCGCAAACCAGCGGTCCGATCGTAAGATTCGGCACGTAATGGTTGTCCATGACGTCGAAGTGGACCCAGTCGGCGCCGGCGGCGAGGACGTTGTCGACTTCCTCGCCGAGACGGGCGAAGTTGGCGGAGAGTATCGACGGGGCGATGACGCTGGGTTGTTTGGCCATTGACGTTTCCAGCTGGATTTAGAGCGGTTCGAGTCGACTATACCGTCCAATGCCGTGCGCGCAAATCGGTGCGCCAGAAATGCGACAGGCTTTGGCGGCGAGGCAACGGCGATTCGGGTGCGCAAGCGTCGCGTGCGACACATCGGCCTCGGGCGCGGGAATGACGTCATTTATTGCTTGGCGCTTTTTTCATGAACTAGCGAATTCCACGCTCTTCGCGTATTCGTTCGTACGCCGCATTGATTTCGCGCGCGCGCTCTTCGGCGCGGCGCTTGAGTTCGTCTGGCACATCGCCGAGCTTGTCCGGATGGTGCTGGCTGATCAGCTTGCGATAGGCGCGCTTGATTTCGCGCTCGTGCGCGTCGCGCGTAATGCCAAGAACGGCGTAGGGATCCTTGCCGGGCGGCTGGCGCGGCGCGTCCTGGCCAGTTCCGCCTCGATACGAGCCCTGCGCTCCGGCGCCTCCACCGGCTCCATACGCGGCATAGGCGTAGCCGCGCATCGCGGCCAGCGCGGCGAGTTCGCGCTCGTGCACGCCGAGCGACGCGCACAGCTTGCGCACGAGCATGAATTTGTTCGGCGACAGCGGGCCTTCGGCGTAGACGACGTCGAGGAGCATGTCGAGCAGCAGGAAGGCCAGGTCGCGCCGGCCGCCGGCCCAGGCCCTGAGTTCGCCGATCGTCTGATCCACGGCAAAACCCGCCTGTTTGCCGGCGCTGAAGCGTTCGATCGCGCTGGCGCGCTGATCCGGCGACATCTGCATGCGCGTCATCAGGTTCTCGGTCGCGGCGATTTCCTGTTCGGAGACGCGGCCATCGGATTTGGCGATCGCCCCTGCCAGCGCAAACAGCGGCCCGATGAAGGAGCCGCGCGCGCGTTGCATGCCGAGCGGCCGCAACGCGCCGATGTCCCAGAGATGGCCGATCAGCCCGCCCAGCACGATCCCGAACGGGTGGCGGAACAGCCAGAACCCGACTAGCGCGCCGATGATCTTGCCGATGACGTTCACGGCTCGCCGCCCAGTGCGAACGCGCGCGTTCCCGCGCCGATCGACGTCGGTCTCGGGGGTGGCTGTGGGCAAAGTAGACTGCGTACGTGCATGCGGTCGCGGATTCTAGCAGGGCCGGCCGGGTCGGCTACCGCGCCTGGCAGCCGCTACAATGCGCGCTGACAACGGAGTTCGCCCGTGCCTACCGTTTTGCATCAATCAAATTTACCTGGACTGAACCTGATCCACCGCGGCAAGGTGCGCGACGTGTATGCGTTGTCCGAACGCGAGTTGCTGATCGTCGCAACCGACCGGCTCAGCGCGTTCGACGTCGTGTTGCCCGACCCGATTCCGGGCAAGGGCGAAATGCTGTGCCAGATCTCGAATTTCTGGTTCGACAAGACCGCGCACCTGATGCCGAACCATCTGACTGGCCGGGCCGTTGCCGACGTGCTGCCGGCGGGTGCCGATGCGGCGCTGTACGCGCGCCGCAGTGTCGTCGCCAAGCGCCTGAAGGCCGTGCCGGTCGAGGCGATCGCGCGCGGCTATCTGATCGGCTCGGGCTGGAAGGACTACCAGGCGAGCGGAACGCTGTGCGGCATCAAGCTGCCGTCGGGCCTGCGCCAGGCGGCACGACTGCCGCAGCCGATTTTCACGCCGTCGACCAAGGCCGCCGCCGGCGCCCACGATGAAAACATCGGCTTCGACCAGGTCGTCGCGCTGATCGGCGCGGATCTTGCCGAGCGCGTGCGAGCCGCGACCCTGAATATTTATACTTTTGCCGCGGCCTATGCGGCCGAGCGTGGCATCATCATCGCCGACACCAAGTTCGAATTCGGCACCGACGCCGACGGCGCGCTGTACGTGATGGACGAGATGCTGACGCCGGATTCGTCGCGCTTCTGGCCGGCCGACCAGTACCGCGTCGGCATCAGCCCACCCAGCTACGACAAGCAATTCGTGCGCGACTACCTCGAAACACTCGACTGGAAC
>DASRTK010000165.1:0-6650 GCA_035655975.1 Rudaea sp. | reverse complement strand
ATGGCGTTGCCTCGCCCAGCGTCCGTTGCCGTCCATGACGATCGCAACATGGCGCGGCGGGGCCGGTGTGGAAGTTTCCACATTGTGTGCCGGAGAGACGGGGTGCGGGTGGGTCAGAGGGGTCTCCACAGTTGCGATTGAAGTTGGGCTGAGATCTCTTTTCAGGGTGGAGAGCGCGACGAAAAATGTTGGCAGAGGACAGTCTACTGCGGTATCCGTCCCTGGAGCGCACCCCCAGTCGGCATCCTGCCTCCTCCTCAGTTGCTGCACGCGATGCCATTCGAGGCATCGCGTGAACGCAGCAACTTCGACCTCACCCGTTGCCCTCTCCCGGAGGGAGAGGGGGAGTGATCGTCGCGCTAGCACGCGACAACGTTATTTGATTAGAGCGCCATCAGTTCGTCTTCCTTGGCCTTGACGACGGCGTCGACGTCCTTGACGAACCTGTCGGTCAGCTTCTGCACGTCTTCCTCGGCGCGCCGCTCCTCGTCCTCGGTGATCTTCTTGTCCTTGAGCAGTTCCTTGACGTGATGCATCGCGTCGCGGCGGATGTTGCGCACCGCCACCTTGGCCGCTTCGCCCTCATGGGCGACGTGCTTGGACAATTCCTTGCGCCGCTCCTCGGTCAATGGCGGCAGGTTGATGCGGATTACCGTGCCGGCCGTGGTCGGGTTCAGACCGAGGTCGGAGGCGAGGATCGCCTTTTCGATCGGCTGGACCATGGTCTTTTCCCAGGGCGTGATCGTCAGCGAGCGCGCGTCGGCGATGGCGATGTTCGCGACCTGCGTCATCGGCACGTCCGAGCCGTAGTAGTTGACCTTCAGATGCTCGACGAGTGCGGTGCTGGCGCGCCCCGTGCGCAGCCGCTGCAGTTCGTGTTTCAGCGCCTCGACGCTCTTGGTCATGCGCTGCTGGGCGTCTTGTTTGATCTCGTTCAACATGAGCGGCTCCGCGGATTACTCGAAGGCCGCAAAGTATAGCAGCGTCCCCGAGGGGCCCGGCTGGGCCGAGGGCGGATCGGGCCGGCTGCCGCGGCCAAGGTCAAAAACCTCTGCTGGTCCGCGCAAGGATGAAGCGTCCGGGCACGTCGCAGTCCGGGGAGAACGAGTGCTCCGGGGCCGCATCGGAAATCGGCGGTCGCACCCGAGCAGGTAGTAGACATTGTCCACGGAGATCGCGATTGTTTCGACTGGTGCCAACCGCGACGACAGCATCTGCAAGCACCGATGTGGATTCTCATTTGTCCGCTTTTTAAAATTCGGAGCCTTCTGCAGCAGGTTCGATCGTCACCGCCAGGAACAGCAGTCCGGGAGCTGCCGCCGGCGGCGCGTCAAGTGTGATCGCGTTTACCGCTCTAGCCGGTTCGGGATGGGTCAAGTGCACGACATAGCTGCGCGCAAACGTCTCCTCGCCGCCGCTGACGTAGCCGTAGCCGCGCATCGCACCGGAGAAGTTGCCCATCCAGCCGACGCGGGCTTGGGCCGCGTCCTCGTCGTTCCAATGCCGGGCCGTATCGCGCCCGGCGAGGATCGACAGTTTCGCCTCGCCGCCGTCGGCATAGTGAAGCAGCACGGCGCCGATTTCGCCGTTCACCGCCTTGAACTGCAGCACGAGCACATCGACGGCGGCGATACGCGGTGCGCCGATGGGCAACGGCGCCGTGCGTGCGGGGAACTCGACGTCGAGCAGATTGTGCGGCGCACCCGACAACTGCACGGCGCGGCCGAGCAGGAAGTCGACGCCGTCGTAGCGCTGAAGGCCGCGTGGAAGGGTGGGCAGGCTCTGCGGCTGCGGCGGGATGCGCGTGACGCGATTCATCGGCTCGCGCGGCTCGACGTTGGCGATCGCATCCAGATCGAGCGGCCGATAACGCGGGTCCGGCGCGGGAGCGGCGACAGACGCCGTCGCAGCCGCGGCCGCGGCGTCGGGTGCCGGCCCGGGATCGGCGCTGCGCAGCAACCGGCGTTCCGGATCGGGCAGCGGCGGCGCGGATTCGCCTTTGTCGTTCAGGCCGCGATCGCTGAAATCGTACAGTTGTATGCTCTGCTCGATCGCTTCGATCGGCCGGCCGTCGGCGACGAGCCGCCACTGGAACCAGTGCCCGCTGAGGGTGCGGCCGACGAGGCGCGAACCGTCCGGCGCGAAGGCCAGTTGCTGCACGGCATCGTGATTGGGCAGTGGCAGGTTGAAATTGGGCACCAGCCGTTCGTTGCTGGTAGTGTCGATCAATGCGACGCCGTCGAGCATGGCCAGCGCCAACAGCCTGCCGTCGGCGCTCAGCGCGCTCGCGTTGACGCGGCCATTGGGTTGGGGCGCGTCGAGTTGCCGCTCCTGGCCTGCGGGGCCGAACCATTGCAGGCTCTGTGTATCGATGACGCCACCGTTCCTCGGAAGCGGCAGCAAGCGGAATTCGCTGCCACTGTTGGGCGTCTTCGCGACGATGCTGCCGCTGGTGTCCCAATGACGCGTGTAGTACGGAACCTCTTTCCCGTCGTCGGATCCGCCGACAAAGGCTCCGGCGAGGCTCCAGATGCTGCCGTCGTCGGCGAATTGCGCGTCGATGATGCTCGTCTCGCCCTCGTGTTCCAATTGCCGAGCGACCGAGCCGGTCGCCGTGTCGATCACATACAGCCGGTTCGACTGCTTGTCGTATGACATGTAGTCCCGCCAGGCCAGCAGACGCTCGCCGCCGTCGGACAGGCGCAGCGCGGCCAGCCGACCGGGCAGCACGATGTCCCCGCCGCGTTGCCGGCCACTGCCGAGGTCGATCAATTTGACATGCTCGAAGAAGCCGCCGTTTTCGTTCTTCCCAGTGGAAACGGCGAGCAGCGGCGCGTCCGCGGCGAGGCCCAGGCGCAGCGGCGAATCCGGCAACGATAGCGCGGGCCAGCAGGGCGTCGCTTCGTGCCAATCCCAACAGCTCAGCTCGCGGCCGGCGATCGCGATGACCTGTTTGCCGTCGCCGCTCAGGTCCGCATACGTCGGTGCCTGCGCCAGCGTGATCGGCGTGCCCGTGGTCTTGCCGGACTCGACTTCGAAGACGCTGACTTGATTGCCGTCGGCGGCGACGAGGTATTGCCCGCCGAAGCGCATTGTATCGGCGACCATAGGCGCGGCCACGCGATCGGCCAGCGGCGACCAGCGCACTCTCCACAGCTTGATCAGGCCGTTGTCGGTGGTGACCATCAGGTGCGACCGTGCGTCGCTCGCAAGCGCGAAACGGGAGCCAAATCCGACCATGATCGGCACCGCCGCGATCGGCGCGTGCAGCGGGAAGCCGGGCTCTGGCAGGCGCCACAGCGTCGCGTAGGTGCTCCAGCGGCGCGTCAGCACCGTGTAGGCATCCGGGCCGAATTCCACGTCGTTCATCGCGCCCGGCGTGGCGTCGTTGCCGAGCGTGACCGGAGCGGCGGCGAGCTCGCCGCTCCGGGGATCGAACACACGCAATTCATTCGGGTCGTTCGATACCAGGGCAAGACGGCTGTCGTCGTTGCTGAAGGTCAACATCGAGATCCAGCCGGATGCATGCGGCTGCAACCAGACCACGTCGTTCGTGTCGAGGTTCCAGAGCGCGATTTGCCCCGTCATGGTCCCGATCGCCAAGTGTCTGTGGCCGCGATCGAGCATCCAGGAAGAAGCTCGGCCCTGCGCTGTCGTCAGGTGCAGCGTGTGACGAACGCGCAGGTGCTCGGCATCGAGCACGCGGAACGTGAGATTGGCGTCGCTCGCCAGGACAACCAGGTCGTCGTCGCCGGCGAGCAACGCTTCGCCAAGCAGCGCGGAGAATTTCTTGTCATCGAGGTTGATGTTGCCTTCGAGCTTCACGCGATCGCCTGCCGGCGCCCACGGCAGCGTGCGCCAGCGCTGGGCGTAACCCTGCTTGTCGAACAACAGGGCATAGCGACCGTCGTCCGCGTAGTCCGTGGCGAGAAAGTCGGCGAATTCGGCCGGCGGTTCCACCACGCGGCCGTTGTCGACGTCGATCAGTACGCTGTCGATGTGATGTGGACGCAGGATCGATGCAGCCGCTCCGTAGTCGGTTTTCGTGAAACCGATGAGGCAGTGTCCATCCGGCGAGAAGCGCAGTTCCAGAGGGCCATCCCCCATGAACATGCCGAATGACTTGGGTTTGGCATCGACGTGCCAGCGCAGCGAGCCATCAGCGACATCGACGAGATACACCGTGCGGCTGTTGTCCACAGCGGCAAAGCTCTTGCCGTCCGGCGCCACGGCCAGGGCGGGGATCTGCTCCTTGCCGAGCGAGATGGTGTCGATCAGCTGAGGTGCGTTGGCCAGCACCGTGCCGATGCGCAGGCGTTGCAGCGCGACCTGCTCGCTTTCGCCCTTTGCTTCCATCTCGCGCAGGTTTGCAACGGTTTCGCGCAGCGCTTTGTAGGCGTCGCCCTCGGCGATCTGCCGCTGCGCGTTGGCAGTGCGCGAAGACCACAGCGTGTTTTGTGCGAGAGTTGCGTTCGCCCGCGCCTGCCTCCATTGCAGCGTCACGCCGAAGATGCCGGCAATCAGTGAGAGCGCGAACAGCGCGGCGAATGCGGCGACGTAGGGCTGACGCTTGGTCCAGCGTGCCATCCGCTGTGCGGGATTCAGCGGTCGCGCGAACACAGCGCGGCCGTCGATGAAGCGGCCGAGATCGTCGGCCAGCGCGCGGGCGCTCGGGTAGCGCTCCGCCGCGAGCGGAGCCAGGCACTTGAGAATGATTGCCGCGAGATCGCGCGGCAGCTCCGGCACGATCTCGCGCGGATTGCGCAGCGCGCCATCGACGACCAGGCGCAGCGTCTCATGCGGTGACTTGCCGAGGAATGGCGGCTGCCCGGTCACCAGTTCGTAGAGGATCGCGCCGAGGCCCCAGATGTCGGTCGCCGGCGTGATGCGGGCCATGCGCGGCGATGCCTGCTCAGGCGCCATGTAGCTCGGCGTCCCGGACACTTCGTCGTCGCCCGACGCCAGCGCGCTGTCCAGTCGGCGCGCCAGGCCAAAATCGGCGACGTGCGGAGCGGCGTCTTCGTCGAGCAGCACATTGCCGGGCTTGAGGTCGAGATGCAGTACGCCGAGCCGATGCGCGTAATCGACCGCTTCGGCAATCGTGCGCAGCATCTGCGCGGCGCGCAGCGGTGCAAGCACGCCGTCCTTCTCCAGCATCGCCGCCAGACTGCCGCCACGGACCAGCCGCATGCTGAAGAACTGCAGTTCCTCGACGCTGCCGACTTCGTGGATCGCGACGATGTTGGGATGCTGCATGCGCGCAGCGTGCTGCGCCTCGCGCCGGAAGCGTTCGATGAATTCGCTCGAGGCCCACGGTCCGGCCGCCAGCAACTTCAGCGCGACCTCGCGATCCAGGCTGCGCTGATGGGCGCGGTAGACGACGCCCATCCCGCCTTCGCCGATCTGTTCGAGCAATTCGTAGTCGCCGAATTGCCGTTGCGCCGGATCGTCGAGATCGAGCTGCAGGGTTGCCGTCGTCAGCAGCGCAAGGTGTCGGCCGCCGGCATCGGCTGGGGCGAGCGTTTCAAGGGAGCTGCCGAATGCCAGGTCCGCGATCGCCGTGACGCTCGCGCGCAGACTCGTCAGCGGATCGGCAGCGTCCGCTGCCGGCACGAAGGCATCGTCGCGCTGCTCATTCATGCACGCGTCTGCATTCCGCTGAGCACGGCGTGCAGCGCTGCCTGTTCCGCGGCCAGGTCCTCGGCCGAGGTCACCGTGTCGGCGAGTTCCTGGCCGACGAGTTCGCGAAAGCGCTGGCGCAGGCGCTTGAGCGCGACGATCAATGCCAGCGGCCGCGTCTGCAGCTGCATGGCGATCGCTTCGTACTCGCCGGGCGCCGCATCGTTGGCCAGATGCGGCTCCAGCGCCCGATACATCGCCAGATGTCCAGTCTGGCGCGCTTCCGAATGCAGGCGCCGCAAGGCCCGGGCGATGACTTCGAGGGCAAAACTGCGCTCGTAGGCCTGCTCGGGCGATGTCGCGCTGGCGTTGTCGCGACTGTTGCGCACTTCGAGGTCCTCTGGTGCGGCCAGCCCGGCCGCATCGTCGTCGTCAACGACCTCGCGCCAATCGCCGCCGAGAAACGCGTTGAGCTGGTCGAGCAGGTAGCGGCGAAAATGGCCGTGCGGATGACGTGTGACGCTGTCGCCGAACTGCTGCATCAACCCGCGGAGAAAGCAGCGAGTGATGTCCTGCGCGATCGCCGGTGCGTGGCCGCAGCGCCGCACATAGGCGTAGACCGGATACCAGTAGCGCTGCGCGAGTTCGGTCAGCGCATGCGATGCATCGGTCGACTCGGCCGATGCCGCCTGCATTACGACCGACCAGCGTGTCGTGGCGAACCGATCGGACGAACGTGCCGCGGGCATCATCATCGCCATCTCCGGTAGGGAAGCTCTGCGCAGCTCTGCATGGTGGGCATGAAGTCCGGGAGGGTTGTGCCGTCAGGCCTATCCATTCGGATTTCGGCACGGGCGATTACAAGATGCCGGCGGATGACCCGGATAGCGTGGCGCGCAACTCGCGCAATTCGGCATCCAGGTCGTCTTTGCAAGCGGTGGTCTGGGCCAGTTCCTCGCGCACCAACTCGCGCAGCCGGTGACGCAGGCGATGCACGGCGACGGCGAGGGTATTGCGACGCAGGTTCAGTG
>DASRTK010000164.1:0-5489 GCA_035655975.1 Rudaea sp. | reverse complement strand
CGCCATGAGCGGCCCGGTGCGCATCGACGACGGCAACGGCATCGGCCGCGACATCGATCGCAGCCGGTGCCTGAATTTCAGTTTCGACGGGCGTGAGATATCCGGATTCGCCGGCGACACGATCGCTTCGGCACTGCTCGCGAACGGCGTGCGTCTGGTCGGACGCAGCTTCAAGTATCACCGGCCGCGTGGAATCTTTACCGCCGGCGGCGAGGAGCCGAATGCGATCGTCGACCTGCGACACAATGGGCGGCACGATCCGAACGCACGCGCGACGATCGAACCGCTGATGGACAGGATGACGATCCGCTCGACACACGCCCGCGGCAACGCGCAGCGCGACACGTTTTCGTTCCTGGATCGATTTTCCAGGTTCATTCCAGCCGGCTTCTACTACAAGAGTTTCATGTGGCCGAGCTTTCGTCTGTACGAAGGCATGATCCGGTCCCTGGCCGGACTTGGCCGCGTCGACGCGGCGTCACACGCGCCGCAATCGCAACAGCAGTTCCTGAATGTCGACCTGTGCGTCATCGGCGGTGGGGCCGCCGGTATCGCCGCCGCTCTGGCCGGAGCGCGCGCAGGCAGGCGCGTTCTGCTCGCCGACGATCGTGCGCAACTCGGCGGCTCGCTGCACTGGCGCGATACGCGGATCGACGATGCCGCCGGTACCGAATGGGTGGCAGCACGCGAAGAAGAATTGCGCGCGGCCGGAGTACGCATCATGACGCGGACAACAGCGATCGGGCTGTATGACCATAACGCAGTCGTTCTCGTCGAAAAAGGATTGTCTTCCGAGCGCGGCGCGAACGGCGAATGCCTGTGGCAGATCAGGGCAACGGACATCGTCCTTGCCACTGGCGCGATCGAGCGGCCGCTGCTGTTCGGCAACAACGACCGCCCCGGCGTGATGCTTGCGGACGCGGCGCTGCAGTATCTGCGCTGTCATGCCGTGCGATGCGGCGAACGCGTCGTCGTGGCGACGAACAATGATTCGGCTTACGAACTCGCTCATGCGTTGACCATGGCCGGCGCGCACTGCACCGTGGTCGACACGCGCGCGCTTGCGAATCGCGCGGAGGCAGCCCGCGCCGCCGGCATCGATGTGCATCTCGGCGACCCGATCGCCTCGGCGCTTGGCCGAACACACGTCGAAGGTGCACGGCTGATGTCTGGCGCGACGATCGAGGCGGATCTGATTGCTGTCGCCGGTGGCTGGACTCCACTGATTCACTTGTATTGCCATGCACGCGGCAAACCGCGCTGGGACGACCGTAATGCAGCGCTGGTTCCAGGCGACAGCGTCGCCGGTCTACAGGTCGCTGGAGCCGCCAACGGCGCCCTCACGCTCGACCAGGCGATCGAACAAGGCAATCGCGCAGGCAGCGGCGCGGCGGCGCCTGGTCGCGCAACGTCGCTTGGAAGCCCTCAACCCTCAGCCCTCAGCCCTACGCCGTCAACCGACTTCTGGGGCGGCGCGCCAGACCTGACCGCCGCATCCGGCAATCGTCGCGTCTGGGTAGACCTGCAGCACGATGTCACTGCCAAGGACATCGAACTAGCCGTGCGCGAGAACTTCGCTTCGGTGGAGCACCTGAAGCGCTACACGACGCTCGGCATGGCAACCGACCAAGGCAAGACGTCGAACGTCAACGGCCTGGCGATTCTGGCGGAGCAAACAGGACGCGGCATCGGCGCCGTCGGCGTCACGACGTTTCGGCCGCCGTTCGTGCCGGTTTCGATGGCGACAATTGCCGGCAGGAGTCTTGGCGAGTTGCAGGCGCCGCTTCGCCGGCTGGCTGCCGAGAACGTGCATCGCGAGGAAGGCGCCTGTTTCCGCGAATACGGCAACCTGCTGCGTCCCGCCTGGTATGGACGCGACGCGAGTGCAATCGCGCGCGAGTACCAGCATGCACGCAACGGTGTCGCCGTGTTCGATGCCTCGTCGCTCGGCAAGATCGAAATCATCGGCACGCAGGCGGCTGCATTGCTCGATTTTGTTTTCTACACGCGCATGTCGACGTTGGCAACAGGCCGGCTGCGCTATGGACTCGCGCTGGCTGAGAGCGGCGCAATCTTCGACGACGGCGTCGTGTTGCGGCTGGCGCCCGATCACTTCGTGGTTTCGTGCTCGAGCGGTCACGTCGCGGCGATGGTCGCGCATCTGGAGGAGTGGCGTCAGGACCGCTTCGACCTCGGCAAGGTATTCATCCACGACGCGAGCGCGCATTGGGCGACGGTCGCGGTCTCCGGACCGCGATCCAAGCACGTCGTCGCCCTGCTCGAGCTCGGCGTGCCACTCGATGATGTTGACCTTCCGCATATGGCGGCGCGAATCGGCACGTTCGCCGGTCGAGGCGCGCGCGTCACGCGCGTCAGCTTTACGGGTGAACGCTGCTACGAAATCTCCGTGCCCGCGCGGCTCGCGGCGGAACTGTGGCGCAATGCCCGCGCCGCGGGCGCCGAACCGATTGGCGTCGAAACCCTCGGCGTCCTGCGCGCCGAAAAAGGCTACATCTTCATCGGCCAGGACACCGACAGCGAGACGATGCCGCATGACATCGGGATGGGTGCGTCGCGCGACAAGCGCGGCGACGCATACGTCGGCGATCGTTCGCTGTTTACGCCATTCGCGAAGCGCCAGGGCCGCAAACAGCTCGTTGGCATTGCCGCTTCGGGCGATAAGCCGATACCGGTCGGCGCGCACCCGGTCGTCGACACGAACGGAAAGCGCCGCAGTATCGGTTACGTGACGAGCAGCTGTTTCAGCCCGGCGTTGAACCGCCCGATTGCGCTGGGCCTTGTCGAGGACGGACGCCGCCGGCTCGGCGAGGATTTTTGTTTCGAACATCTTGGCAAGCGCCGTACCGGCACGCTCGTCGGATCGTGCTTTCTCGACATCGCAGGAGCGCGCCTGCATGCATGACCGCGGACAATTCTGGTCACCGCTTCCCGACTGGTCGCAGGTTTCCTTGCACGCGACCGGCATCGACGTCGCTCCCGCAACTGTAGCATCGGTCTGCCTGGTCAGCGGTGATGTCGAACTATTTCTTGCGCAGCATGGCGTCGGAGAAATCCTCGGGCCACGCCAACGGTGCAGCGACGACACCTACGCCCTGCGCCTTGCTCCGGATCGCGTGATGTTCGTCGGCGACGCGGCTGCGCTCGAGACCCACACCGGTTTCGCCAACGGTTGGGCGGTTACCGACGTCAGCGATGGGATTCTGATTTTCGACGTCCTCGGCGAACATGCGACGGACTTGCTGGCCCAGGGCAGCGAGTATGCATTCGAGGACACGGCCATTTTTCCAAAAGAATCGGCATCGATGCAGTTCGCCGGCTTGAGGGTGATCGTGTCGCGCCGCCAAGGCGGCTGGCGCCTGCACATCGAACGCCCGTGGGCTCCGGCGCTATGGCGCTGGCTGCGGGCGCATGTTGAACTCGTCAAATAATATTTTGGCGCCAAAGCAGAAAATGCCGTCATTCCCGCGCAAGCGGGAATCCATGTTGATCTTGTCTGTTGGATGAAAAGCAAAATGGATTCCCGCTTGCGCGGGAATGACGCCTTCTCTATAGGGTATCGGGCATGAAATCGCATTACCGCGTCGTCGTGATCGGCGGCGGGATCGTCGGAGGCAGCGTGCTCTATCACCTGGCGAAATTCGGCTGGACCGATGCCGTGTTGATCGAGCGCGCCGAACTGACCTGCGGCTCGACCTGGCACGCGGCCGGCGGCTTCCACGCGCTCAATGACGATCCGAATATCGCGGCGCTCCAGGGTTACACGATCCGCCTGTACGACGAAATCCAGCGCGAAAGCGGCGTCAGCGTCGGCATGCACAAGACCGGCGGCATCAGCCTGGCCGCGTCGGCCGAGCGTATGGAAATGCTCAAAGCCGAGCGTTCGATGTACGAGACAATGGAAATCGAAACGCGGCTCGTGACTCCTGAGGAAATTCGCGAGCTATGCCCGATCGTCGATGTGTCGGGCCTGCAGGGCGGCCTGTTCGACGCGCACGAAGGCTACATGGATCCGCACGGCACGACGCACGCATATGTCGGCGCGGCGAAGAAGTATGGCGCTGAAGTAGTCCTGCGCAATCGCGTCATCGAACTGCGGCAGCTACCCGACAGCCGTTGGTCGGTAGTCACCGAAAACGGAACGATCACGGCCGACCACGTCGTCAATGCCGCGGGGCTGTGGGCGCGAAGGGTAGGCCAGATGGTCGGCATCAACCTGCCGGTCACGCCGATGCAGCACCACTACCTGATCACCGAAGACCTGCCCGAACTCGTCGCGCTCGATCGCGAGATCGTTTCGATCACGGATCTGGAAGGATTCACGTACCTGCAGCCCGAACGCAAGGGTGTGCTTCTCGGCATCTACGAACGCGACCCGCGGCATTGGAAAGTCGAGGGCGCCGATTGGGACTTCGGCATGGATCTGCTGCCGCCCGACATCGACCGCATTCTGCCCGAGTTGTCGATCGGCTTCGAACGCTTCCCGGCGCTGCAGAATGTCGGCATCCGGCGCTGGGTCAACGGCGCCTTCACCTTCACGCCGGACGGCAATCCACTCGTCGGCCCCGTGCCGGGAAAGAAGAACTATTGGGTCGCCTGCGGCTGCATGGGCGGCTTCTCGCAGGGCGGCGCGATCGGCCTGACCTTGGCGCAATGGATGATCAACGGCGATCCCGGCGCCGACATTTTCGGCATGGATGTGGCGCGCTACGGTGCGTTCGCCGCGGAGGACACATACCTGGAAGACATGACGCGCCAGTTCTATGCGCGGCGCTTCGTGATCTCGTATCCGAACGAGGAATTGCCCGCCGGGCGGCCGCTGAAAGTCTCGCCTTGTTACGCTGCGCTGAAGTCCGAGGGGGCCGTTTACGGCTGCACCTGGGGAATGGAGACGCCACAGTTCTTTGCACCGGGGCAATCCGGTTTCGCCGAGCAGCCGACAGTGCGCCGTTCGAACGCCCACGACTTCGTCGGCGCCGAAGTGCGCGCCACGCGCGAAGCAGCCGGCATATTCGAAAGCGCGGTCTATGCGCGCTATGAAGTGTCCGGTCCCGGCGCCGCCCGGTGGCTCGATCATCTGCTCGCGTCGCGCCTGCCGCGCGTCGGCCGCGTGCGCCTCGCGCCGATGCTGAGTCCGAGCGGCAAACTCATGGGCGACCTGACCGTGAGCCGCCTCGGCGAAGACCGCTTCTGGCTGATCGGTTCGTACTACCTGCAAGCCTGGCACATGCGTTGGTTCGACGATCACTTGCCGCCTGCAGGCGTGACGTTGCGCAACCTTTCCGACGCGTGGATGGGGTTTGCGATGTCGGGCCCGGCGTCGCGCGAGATCATCTCGCGACTCGTCGAACGCGATATGTCCAATGCAGCGTTTCCGTTTCTGCGTTGCGCGGAAATGCAGATAGTCGAAACGAACGCTGTCGTCGCGCGACTGTCGCTCACAGGCGAGCTTGGCTACGAGATCAATGTTC
>DASRTK010000163.1:0-20404 GCA_035655975.1 Rudaea sp. | reverse complement strand
CGCTCGGGATTGGCGACGTTCATCATGATCTTCAGCGGCGCCGGCGGCATGTGGTCGAGGTCGGCGGTGGTCCTGTCGAATTCGAGCACGCCCTTGTAAATCGTTCCGGTGTCGCCCTCGGCGCACGAGACGGTCACTTCGGTGCCGTCCGGAATCGAGTCCAGGGCATTGCCGGTGCCGACGACCGCCGGCACGCCAAGCTCGCGCGCGATGATCGCCGCGTGGCAGGTGCGGCCGCCGCGATTGGTGACGATTGCCGAGGCGCGCTTCATGATCGGTTCCCAGTCGGGATCGGTCATGTCGGCGACGAGGACGTCGCCGGCCTGCAGGCGATTCATGTCCTTGATCGACCGGATCACCTTGGCCGTGCCCGCGCCGATCTTCTGGCCGATCGCGCGACCTTCGCACAGCACTTCGCCGCGCGCCCTGAGGTGGTAGCGTTCGATCTGCGCGGCGCGGCCGCGCGACTTCACCGTCTCGGGCCGCGCCTGCACAATGTATATTTTTCCGCTGATTCCGTCCTTGGCCCATTCGATGTCCATCGGGCGCTCGTAGTGCTGCTCGATGACCAGCGCCTGCTTCGACAGTTCGTGCACGTCGGCGTCGCTGATGCAGAACTTCGCACGGTCGGCGGCCGGTGTTTCTTCGATGCGCACGCGCTCGCCGGGCTTGCTCGAATAGACCATGCGCTGCTGCTTGGCGCCGCGCTGGCGGCGCAGGATTGCCTGCTTGCCCGCGCGCAGCGTCGGCTTGTAGACGTAGAATTCGTCCGGATTGACCGCGCCTTGCACGACCATTTCGCCGAGGCCGTAGCTGCCGGTCACGAACACCGCATCGCGGAAGCCGGATTCGGTGTCGAGCGTGAACAGCACGCCTGACGCGCCGACATCCGAGCGCACCATCAACTGCACGCCGGCCGAGAGGAACACTTCTTCGTGCTTGAAGCCGTGGTGCACGCGATAGGCGATCGCGCGGTCGTTGTATAGCGACGCGAATACTTCCTTCATCCGGTGGACGACGTCGTCGGCGCCGCAGACGTTGAGGAACGTTTCCTGCTGGCCGGCGAAAGAGGCATCGGGGAGATCCTCGGCTGTTGCGGACGAGCGCACCGCGACAGCGGTGTCCGGAGAACCGGCATCCTTGCACAGCTTGGCGTACGCATCGCGCACGGCCGCGTCGAACTCCGGAATCAGCGGCGTCTCGATGACCCACTGGCGAATCTCGGCGCCGGCCTTCGTCAGCTCATCGACGTTATCGACGTCGAGAGTCGCAAGACGGTCCTGGATGCGCTTGGCCAGGCCGCTCTGGGCGATGAATTGCTGAAACGCGAGCGCCGTGGTTGCGAAGCCTCCCGGGACGGAGACGCCGAGCTTGCTCAGATTGCCAATCATCTCCCCGAGCGAGGAATTCTTGCCGCCGACCTTGCCGAGGTCGGACAGGCGCAACTGATCGAGCCATAAAACCAGGTCGCTCAAGGAAATCTCCGGAAGGCGTTACGGTGGCGGGCGTGGGCCCGCAAGGACGCGAATTTTCGGTGTTTATGCGCGCCGAGACAAGCTTGCGCTCGAACGGCGGCGCGGTTCGCTTACACTGCATTCATCCCGCGGCCGGGCCGAACCCATGCGCAGAACGATTTTCTACCTCTCCGACGGCACCGGAATCACGGCCGAGACGATCGGTCATTCGGTGCTGACCCAGTTCGACGACGTCGCCTTCGACACGTTTCGCGTGCCGTTTATAGACGACGAGGAAAAGGCTCACGGCGCGGCGGCGCGTATCCGCAACGCCTATGCGACGACCGGTGCGCGGCCGATCGTGGTCAATACCGTGGTCGACCCGGCGCTTAGCGAGATCCTCGCCAGTAGCGGGGCGCTGATGATCGACGTGTTCGCACCGTTCATCGGGCCGCTCGAGGCCGAACTCGGGGTGAAACGCAAGCCGAAAGTCGGTCGCGCCCATGGGCTGACCAATTTCGCCGAGTATGAGGCGCGCATCAATGCGACCAACTACGCACTGACCCACGACGACGGCGTGGATGTGAACTATGCCGACGCGGACATCATCCTGATCGGTGTATCACGCGTCGGCAAGACGCCGACATGCCTGTACATGGCGTTGCACTACGGCGTAAAGGCGGCCAACTATCCGCTGACCGAAGACGACCTGGACAAGCTGGAACTGCCCAAGCGCCTGGTCGCGTTCAAGCAAAGGCTCTACGGTCTGACGATCGATCCGCAGCGCCTGGCCCAGGTGCGCGAGGCGCGCAAACCGAACAGCCGCTACGCCAAGATCGAACAATGCCGGCACGAACTGGCGCTGGCCGACAAGATATTCCGCCGCGACAACATTCCGGTCGAGAACACGACGCATACGTCGATCGAAGAGATCGCGAGCAAGATCCTTGCCCGGCTCGGGATCGAGAGGCATATGTTTTAGTGGCCAGGGACGAGGGCGAGGAAAAGGCGGCGAGCGAAGGCGACTGGGACGCGTTGGTCCGGGCGCGTGGGAATCCCATTGTAATCCGCTGTGGACCATTTGGGCAGACTGGCCTGCCCGGTAGCGGATGTTATGATCGGCGCATGTCGCAAGTGCTGGAAAATCGGAACACGCTGCTGCCGGGAAGGTTCGCCTACCTGATGGGGCTGTACGCGGAAAATTATCATCGCCTCGCGCGCACGTTCGCACCGCAGGAGCTTGCGACCGGCAGTTATTTTTCCTCGGTCGACGATGGACTGGACTTGCATCTGGACATCATCGAGCGCCATCCGTACACGCTGGAACTTCGCCTGAGCTACAGCATGCTCGACCGCGAGACCGGAGAGCCGTCGCCATCGGCGTGGCTGCGCATGTACCGCGACGCACACGTCGCCGAAGCCACGCACTGCCACCCGGGCAAGCACCTGCATCGCGCCCTGGGGCCTCTGCCTCCAGCCAAGACCCTATTCCAGCAACGCATGCGCATGGCGACTTTCCTGAACCGCTGGCTCGAATACCTGGCCGAGCAGGGACATTCGCGCGGCACTCTGGTCGCGCGCCGCGGCGTGGGCTCGCAAGCCTGCGCGTAGTGCGGTGATTTGCAAATATTGATACCTTGGCTTTCGCTTCGCCCCCATCCGGCTGCCACCACATTCCCCCGCAAGCGGAGGAAGGATTCCAGATTGCCGTCCTTTGCACTTCCTTCCCCTGCGAACCGGGGAAGGTGCCGACTGCAGGCGCAGGAGCGCCTGCTGACAGCGGAGCTGGCCCGCAGGGCGAGCGCGAGGAACGGCGCGAGTCAGGCGGAAGGGGGTGCTCCGCAAGGACACGAAAGCTCCGGACGCAATAAACCCCTCACGGCAGGTTTACGCATGTCGATACCGCAAGCGACCACGGCAAATGCTGCAGTTCAGCTCTCAGTGACGCAATCTCCGGCCTGGCAAGCACTCGCCGCTCACAGTGCGGACATGCGCGATGTGCATTTGCGTGAGCTGTTCGCAGACGATCCGGGGCGGGGCGAACGGTTGGTGGCCGAAGCCGCCGGCCTTTATCTCGACTACTCGAAGAACCGCCTCACCGACGAAACGCTGCGCCTGCTGCTGCAGCTCGCCGAAGAGCGCGGCGTGCATCGGCGCATCGGCGCGATGTGGAACGGCGAAAAGATCAACTTCACCGAAAGCCGTGCGGTATTGCATATCGCGCTGCGCGCGCCGCGCAACCAGCGCATCGAAGTCTACGACAGCAACGTCGTCCCCGATGTTCACGCCGTCCTGGACCGGATGACGGCATTTGCCGAGCGCGTGCGCAGTGGCGAGTGGAAGGGCCACACCGGCAAGCGCATCCGGCATGTCGTGAATATCGGCATCGGCGGCTCGGATCTCGGGCCAGTGATGGCCTACGAGGCTTTGCGCCCGTATGCGCAACCTGATCTGGAGTTGCGCTTCGTCTCGAATGTCGACGGCGCCGACTTCCAGGAAGCAACTCGTGCACTCCCGGTCGACGAGACCCTGTTCATCGTCGCCTCCAAGACCTTTACCACGCAAGAAACGATGGCGAATGCGCGTGCCGCGCGCGCGTGGCTGCTGCGATCGCTCGGCGACGAAGCAGCAGTCGGCAAGCATTTCGTCGCCGTATCGACCAACGCGGCCGAAGTTTCCCGGTTCGGCATCGACACGGCGAACATGTTCGGTTTCTGGGATTGGGTCGGCGGACGATATTCGATGGACTCGGCAATTGGCCTGTCGACCATGCTCGCGATCGGGCCGCAGAATTTTCGCGACATGCTCGCCGGCTTCCACGCAATGGACGAGCACTTCCGGACGGCGCCGTTCGCGCAGAACCTGCCGGTACTGATGGCGCTGATTGGCGTCTGGTACACGAACTTCTTCGGCGCGGGCACCCAGGCGGTGTTGCCGTATTCGCAATACCTGAAACGCTTTCCCGCGTACCTGCAGCAATTGACGATGGAGAGCAACGGCAAGTCGGTGACGCTCCAAGGCGCACGCGTGGACTACGAGACCGCGCCGGTCTGGTGGGGCGAGCCCGGAACGAATGGCCAGCATTCGTTCTACCAGTTGATCCACCAGGGCACGCGGCTGATCCCTTGCGATTTCATCGGCTTCTGCCGGCCGCTCAGCGAACTGCGCGATCTGCACGACCTGCTGATGGCAAACCTGTTCGCACAAAGCGAGGCCCTGGCCTTCGGCAAGACCGCAGAACAGGTGCGCGCCGAAGGCACGCCCGAATGGCTCGTGCCGCATCGCTGCTTCGACGGCAACCGGCCGAGCAACACGATCCTGGCTGACAGCCTGACGCCGCATACACTCGGCGCGTTGATCGCACTGTACGAGCACGCGACGTTCGTCCAGGGCGTGATCTGGAACGTCAACTCGTTCGATCAATGGGGTGTCGAACTCGGCAAGGAACTCGCCAAGCGCACCCAGGCCGAGATTGCCAGCGCCGACGATCCGACGCTGGCCCATGACAGTTCGACGAACGCGCTGATCCGGCGCTATCGCAAGCGGCGGAGCTAGCGAACCCGGTGGATTTCCCGCCTTGTCTCCAACCGTCATCCCTCCAAACCGTCATCCCAGCGAAAGCGGGGATCCAGTTCTTCTGCAGTCCGGTAAATAACTGGATTCCAGCCTGCCTTGGAATGACGAGCAAAGATGAGCAGCGAATCGCTTGATTCATCCTGTCCGTCCGGTCCTGACGGATGGGTCAGGAACGCAACAAGTGGACAAATTCGCAGTACCCGCGAGTTTTTGATACGCTCAACAGGTTGGTGCGGAGTCACGTGCTGGCGCGATTCCAGGCGCGCCAACGCATGCGAAGCGCGTCAACGCACACGGAACAAAGTGCCGAGGGCGGACGAAATGGATCTGCTGCGGGTCAGGCGCAACAATCTTCCCGTCTCAGTCTCGACCTTTGCCGCAGCCGGTAAGACAAGGGCCGCATGCGTCATGGTTGACGGCCACTCCTTTTTCACCCGACCGGCCCGTCAGCCTGCCATCATGAATTCTGGCCACAAGATTCACTCGTGCTCATGCTGAATCCGGCAACGGCAAGCGAATACCGCCATACCGCCGTGCCGCTGGTGATCGGCGTCACCAGCCACCGCAACATCCCCGCACGCGAGATGGAGGCCGTCTGGCAGCACGTCCGGGATTTTTTTGCCCGCCTGCGCAGCGAATACCCCGAGCTGCCGCTGGTCGTACTGTCGTCGCTGGCCGAGGGCGGCGACCAGTGGGTGGCGGAGGAAGCGATTGCCAGCGGCATCCGCCTGATCGCGCCGCTGCCGCTGAAGCGAGAGCAGTACGCACTCGACTTCGAAGCCGGTGCCGCGCGCGAGCAATATGAATACCTGTGCGATCAGTCCGAGGTGATCGAGTTACCCACGATCTCGAGCGCGGACCGTTCGAAAAGGCACGACGAGGCCCCGGCCGGCCACGAGCGTGACCTGCACTACCTGCAGGCAGGCGTTTTCATCTCCCAGCACTGCCACATTCTCCTTGCGATCTGGGATGGAAAAACAAGCGAACGAACCGGTGGCACCGGGCAGGTCGTGCAGTTTCATCTGACTGGCGTCCGGCCATTGCGGGACGACCGGCGCCGCAGCATCGCGCGCAGCGCACTGTTGGGCGATGACGATCGTCTTGTATTCCATATCGTCTGTTCGCGTGATGAGCCTTCCGGCACGCCGGCGCCACCGCTGGAGCCGCTGCAGACACTATGGCGTTCCGGCGAATTGATGGCGCCGGGCGACGGGCCGATGCCGGACGACTTTCGCACGATGCTGGTGCAGGCCGCCGAGTTCAATGCCGACTGGGCCAAGTACGCACCGCGGATCGACACATCGCCTTCCACGGCGGCGCGCCCCGGAGCACCGACCGCTGCGAGTGCGATCGAGCGGCTGTTCGCTGCATCCGACTGGCTGGCGATCCATTTCCAGCTGCGCGTGTTGTTTTCGATGCGCACGCTGTACACGCTCGCGGCGCTGATGGGCATCGCATTCACGGCTTACGACAATCTGCCGGCGCAGGACGACTTGATCTTCGTGTTCCTCGTTCTGTTCGTTATCGGCGCGGTGATTGTCTTCATCGCTCAACGGCGCAGCTGGCACCGCAAGTATTTGGACTACCGCGCGCTGGCCGAGGGCTTGCGCGTACAGTCCTACTGGCGGCGTGCTGGTATTGCGATTACTGGTGAGTCCGAATTCGCCCAGGACAATTTCCTGCAGAAGCAGGACGTCGAACTCGCCTGGATCCGCAATGTCATGCGCAGTGCGGCGCTGGAAAGCGCGCTGGGCGCAAAGCGATCGGCGTCGGACGATCTTGCGAACGTTGTCCGTGAGTGGGTCGGCGCTCCGGGAAAGGGCGGCCAGCTGGACTACTACGCACGCAAGAGCGCGCAGCGCGCGCAGACACACAAATTCACCGAAGCGCTCGGCAATTCCAGTCTTCTCGTCGGCATCGGCATCGCCGTCGCACTCGCGGTGTTCGCGCGGCAAATGAGCGCGGACGCCAAGAACTGGCTGGTCGTGACCATGGGCGTGTTCTCGATCCTCGCTGCCGTGCGCGAGGCTTATGCCTACCGGAAGGCCGACAAGGAACTGATCAAACAGTACCGGTACATGGCGCAGTTGTTCGGCGCAGCGCGCAAGGCGCTCGATCGCACCGCGGATGCCGCCGAGCAGCGCGAGATCCTGCGCCTGCTCGGCGAGGCGTCCCTGGCCGAACATGTCGAGTGGGCGCTGATGCACCGCCAGCGGCCGCTGGAGCACGGCAAGCTGTAGCCTGCGACTCGGCAGATGCGGGATCGATCGTGGCGCAAACGGGAAACGGCCGCGCACTTCTGCGGCCGATTGCCGTATACGGATGTATTATCCTGAGGTTGGCATTCTCGTTTCTGGCCGAAGCTTCGCTCTGCTGCGGCGAATTGGGAGCGGCGGGTTCGGGTGCCGATAGATGCTTGCGAAACTCTTCCGGGAACGTGAACGGAATCGCCAGAGACTCGCCCCAACTCCTGAAGTCAGCCAACCCAAGCGCCCCATTGCTCGTCCGAGTACCGAAAACGAAAGTTCAATCGATAATCTGAACGGAGAAGGCTCTCTTCTTTCTCTCGAACCTTTCACGTGGCGTGGCGGCCGTCAAACATGCGGCAAGGGCCGCATTCATCTCGGCTACACTTGTATCGAACCCGGCACGCCGCAGCGCTTCGCCGTAGCCTTTGCTGACCGACTCTGTGGTATTGCGCAAGCCGTCAACGAAACTATTCGGAACTTCTACGTTGGGCTCTTCATACGACCGTCTGCAGCCGTCCACATCAATCGCATGAAAATTGCGACACCTGGTTGGTCTCACCGGATAAATAGAGCATCTACCATCATCTAGAAACGGGCACTTAAGGTTTGCAACGAGCTGCTCCTGGTGGCTCATTCTCCGGAGCGCCTTGGCGTTCGCTGCAACATCTTCGCGAACCCTCTGGCCCCGTTTCTGGTCGAAGTGCGCTCGAACGTACTCGACAATCGCGAAAGCCTCTTCGGGGTGAACAGTCACTCTGTAGTAGCAGCAATACCAGCATCCTTCCTTGCACGCCGGCTTGACTGAGGACGCGTCTATGGCTGCTTCCGCCTCAGCATCGAGCCGTCTTCTGCTTCGCTCCAGCGCACTACGCCAACCGTGTGCCGCAAGATCCTCCGTAACGTGCTCGAACTCTTCCCGCGCGAGCTTTCCATCAATCTCAGGAGGTGCGGTGGGCATCATTTCTGCGTGCGCATTTTGGGGCGACTTGTGATAGTGCCGCGTAGATGCGGAAAATCCTAGTCAGCGTCGCTGCGGCTGCAATTCCGAGGTCTGGAACCGTCACCGCCAGAATAGGGCGGTATCGTCTTTCTTGGCGTTACCGCACAGTCTGGCGGTGCCGTTTTTCTTTCCGGACATGCAAAAAAAAAGCGTGGTGCAAGACCACGCTTCGTGTTTACAAATTGGCGTCCCCAGGGGGATTCGAACCCCCGTTGCAGCCGTGAAAGGGCCGCGTCCTGGGCCTCTAGACGATGGGGACGCTTGTGAAACCTGAGGTGCTCAGATGTGCTCAATCGGCAGCATATTACGGCATTCTATGGCGTATTTCACACACTTCGCGTTTTGACTTCTACGTCTTAAGTCATTGATTATATTTATATTATAGCGATAATTCTAAAGGGCGATGTCCTGGGCCTCTAGACGATGGGGACGCCGGAAGCGGTTGCCAGGACGGCAAATCTTGGTGGAGCCAGTCGGGATCGAACCGACGACCTCTACAATGCCATTGTAGCGCTCTCCCAGCTGAGCTATGGCCCCGAGAGAGCGCGAAAGGGTAGTGGATGGACCCGACTACGTCAATCGGAAACTGACTTTTTTGCGATGGCGCGCCCGGTCAGGCGCGCCGGCAGGGCGCATTCGAAACGTGCGGGAGGCCTTACCTTGCGCGGCGTTGCGCCGCTTCTTCGAAGAGCTGGATTCCGACTTTCGCCGGAATGACGAATCAAAAAAAACCAGCCCTGCACCGTCGCCGGAATGACGATCAAAATCCCCCCTGCGCGTTCGGTCAGCTTCCGCTCAACGTGCACTGAGCGAGCAGGCCGCGCGCCATCATTGCGTACTGGCGGTGGCGGAAGAACAGGCGCCAGTTGCTGCCGCCGAGTTGCCGCCACAGCACGGTCGAGCGGATCGCGGCGAGCAGCAGCGCGCGGATGCGATCGACATTGGCAGGATCGGCGATAAAGCGCGGGGTGCCTTCGACGAGGATGCGCGGCCGCAGGTTCGATAGCGTGTTCGCGTAGAGTTGCGCGAGGCGTGGTATCGCCGCGCTGAAGTCCGTATCGGCCGCGTCATGACCGATCGCGTCGATGCCTTCTCGAAGGGCGCGCAAGACGTCGGACCGCCCGGCCAGCACGCGCTCCAGGCGCATGATGTTGATCAGAAGGCGCGTCAGCCCGGTGTCGCGCTGGCCCGACTCGACCTGCGCAACCAGGGTTTCGAGTCCAAAGCGCAGGTTCGGGACGCCGCCGAAAACGTCGGCCGCGTTGTCGGAATCGATCTTGAACACGCTGGCAAGACTGGTGCCCATGGCGCTCGAATCGATCAGGCCGCGAACGGCGAGATTGCGCACAGCGCCCGCAGCCTGCAGCACGCCGGCGAGGGCAATAACGCGCTCTTCCCTCATGGTGCGGCGAACTCATTGCACACGGTGCGTCTCCGCAAGGCCGCCATAGGGTGCATCGGTGGCATCGATGATGCCGCCGCCGAGGCACTCCTCGCCGCGATAGAACACGACCGACTGGCCCGGCGTCACCGCGCGCTGCGGTTCGTCGAAAACTACCTCGCATCGATCGTCGATCACGCGAACCTCGCAGGCCTGATCGGCTTGCCGGTAACGGGTCTTGGCGCTGCAGCGAAATTCGCCGGCTGGCGGGGCGCCGGCGACCCAACTCAATTCACCGGCGACCAGGCGCGTGGAATATAGCCAGTGGTTGTCGACACCCTGGGCGAGGTACAGGACGTTTGCGCCGACGTCCTTGCCGACGACGTACCACGGATCGGTTCCGGCATCGCGCCGGCCGCCGATGCGCAGGCCGTTACGCTGGCCGAGGGTGTAGTACATCACGCCGATATGCTCGCCGAGTTCGATGCCACCGGTCGAGCGCATCGGTCCGGGCTGCGCGGGGATGTAGCGGCCGAGGAATTCACGGAAGTCGCGTTCGCCGATGAAGCAGATGCCGGTCGAGTCCTTCTTGGCGTGCGTCGGCAATCCCGCTTCGGATGCGATCCTGCGCACCTCGGGCTTGGGCAGTTCGCCGACCGGGAACAACGTGGCGGCGAGTTGTTCCTGGCCGAGCGTGTAGAGGAAATAGCTCTGGTCCTTGTTCGCGTCGCGTCCGCGCAGCAGGCGGTGGCTGCCATCGATAAAATCGGTGCGCGCGTAGTGGCCGGTCGCGATGCGCTCCGCGCCGAGTGCGCGGGCGTGCTCGAGGAATGTCTTGAACTTGATCTCGCGATTGCACAGCACGTCGGGATTCGGCGTGCGTCCGGCGCGGTATTCACTGAGGAAGTTCTCGAACACGCGGTCCCAGTACTCCCCGGCAAAATTGCGCGCGTGGAATGGAACGCCGAGTTGGGCGCAGACGCGCACCGCATCGGCACGGTCGCGGTCGGCCTGGCACTCGCCGAGGCGGTCGTCTTCGACCCAGTTCTGCATGAACAGGCCGCCGACATCATGTCCGCGGCGCTTGAGCAGCAAGGCGGCGACCGACGAATCGACCCCACCGGACATGCCCACCATGATCGGCGGGGCGCCAGTCATGGTCAGAGTCCCGCGCCCGCCAGCGTCTGGATCGCATCGAGCGGCAGGCGGCGTCCCCCGAGCCAATCGTCGATGTTGCGCAGGACCAAAGGACTGCGCGTGCGAGCCGCCGCGATTTCGGCGCGCGACATCCACAGCGCTCGCTCGATGCCGGCATCGAGGACACGGGCCGGATCATGGGCGACCGGCAAGCCGGCAAACGTGACACGCAAGACCTGCCAGCCGTCCTCCGGACGGGTCCACTGGTAGACGCCGATCAGATCGGTCAGCTCGACGGTCCAGCCGGTTTCCTCGAGTGTTTCGCGGCGCGCCGCGTCGGCCAGCGATTCGTGCGGCTCCAGGTGCCCGGCAGGCTGGTTGACGACAAGTTCGCCACGGATACGCTCCTCGACGACGAGGAAGCGCCCGTCGCGCGGGACGATCGTCGCAACCGTGACATCCGGCCGCCAGACGACCTCGATGTCGTTGTGCTGATTCATCAGGTATTCCTGCAGGTTGTGCGATTTTACACGACGCCTTCACGACATCGCGGTCCAATCGTGGCACGATTGAATTTGCCCTCGGCCGGCGCCATTGAGGCGATATAATCGAGCACGACGCCTTCGAGGAAGACTTAAAACACCTTATGCCGCAGAAGCCCGACCCGCAACGCGAGCAGCAACATGGCCTGGTGGTGGAGGAAGCCCGCCCCGAGGTCCAGCGGCCGCCCCTCTACCAGGTCGTGCTGTTGAACGATGACTTCACACC
The DNA here is from genome assembly GCA_035655975.1 of Rudaea sp. Classification (GTDB taxonomy): domain Bacteria; phylum Pseudomonadota; class Gammaproteobacteria; order Xanthomonadales; family Rhodanobacteraceae; genus Rudaea. The sequence goes on along the minus strand of DASRTK010000163.1, from coordinate 8,839 downwards.
GATGGACTTTGTAGTGGTGGTGCTGGAGACTTTCTTCAATATGGACCGCGAGCGAGCCACGCAGGTCATGCTCCACGTGCATACGCGCGGAAAAGGCGTCTGCGGCGTGTTTACGCGAGAAGTGGCCGAAACCAAGGTCACCCAGGTCAACGAGTTCGCGCGCGCGCACCAGCACCCGCTGTTGTGCACGCTCGAGAAGGCCTGAGCCGGGATGATTGCAATTCCGCCAGGCGACCCCATCCTCACATTCAAGCCGGTGGCACCAATTGTGCTGCATCGAATCGGGTGCCGCCGAGGTGTATCGTCAGGATGATTGTCGCGATCGGGACGATTGCATAGACAAAGGCAAATACATGTTCAGTAAAGATCTCGAGCTCACGATCGGCCAGTGCTACAAAGAGGCGCGCGAGCAGCGCCACGAGTTCATGACGGTCGAGCACCTGTTGCTCGCGCTGCTCGAAAATCCTTCGGCGGCGGCCGTGTTGCGCGCCGTTGGCGCCAATACCGGCAAGCTCGGCAAGGATCTCAAGGCGATCATCCTTGAAACCGTGCCGGTGCTGCCGGCCAGCGACGAGCGCGATACGCAACCGACGCTGGGATTCCAGCGCGTTTTGCAACGCGCGGTCTATCACGTGCAGTCCTCCGGACGGAAGGAAGTCACCGGCGCGAATGTGCTGGTTGCGATTTTCGGCGAGAAGGATTCGCATGCTGTCTATTTCCTGAATCAGCAGGAAGTCAGCCGGCTCGACGTCGTCAACTACATCTCGCATGGCGTGGCCAAGATCGGTCAGGAATCGAGCGCCCAGCCCGGTGCCGATACGAACAAGGATCCTGAGGCCGGCGACGAGCCGCGCGGCAACCCGCTGGCCGATTTCGCCAGCAATCTCAACGAACAGGCCAAGCTCGGCAAGATCGATCCGCTGATCGGCCGCGTCGAGGAAATCGAGCGCACGATCCAGGTGCTTTGCCGCCGGCGCAAGAACAATCCGCTCTATGTCGGCGAAGCCGGCGTCGGCAAGACGGCGCTGGCCGAAGGTCTGGCCAAGCGCATCGTGGAAGGCGAAGTGCCCGATGTGCTCAAGGATTGCGTGATTTATGCACTGGACCTTGGCTCGCTCGTGGCCGGCACGAAGTACCGCGGCGATTTTGAAAAACGCCTGAAGGCAGTCATCGCGCAGCTCAAGAAAGAGCCGCATGCGATCCTGTTCATCGACGAGATACATACGATCATCGGCGCCGGCTCGGCGAGCGGCGGCACTATGGACGCCTCGAACCTGATCAAGCCCGTGCTTGCCAATGGCGAGTTGCGCTGCATCGGCTCGACGACGTTCCAGGAATTCCGCGGCGTGTTCGAGAAGGACCGCGCGCTGGCGCGGCGCTTCCAGAAGATCGACGTCGTCGAGCCCTCGGTGGCCGAGAGCGTGGAAATCCTCAAGGGCCTGAAGTCGCGTTTCGAGGAGCACCACAAGGTCGAGTACACGAACGACGCCTTGAAGGCGGCGGTCGACCTGTCGGTCCGGCACATCGGCGACCGCCTGCTGCCGGACAAGGCGATCGACGTCATCGATGAAGCCGGTGCACGCCAGCGCCTGATGCCGATCGACTTGCGCAAGACGATCGTCGACGTGCCCGAGATCGAATTCATCGTCGCGCGCATGGCGCGAATCCCGCCGAAGCAGGTGTCGGCGTCGGATCGCGACGTGCTGAAGAACCTCGATCGCAACCTGAAGATGGTCGTGTTCGGCCAGGACAAGGCGATCGACGCGCTCGCCGCATCGATCAAGATGGCTCGTTCGGGCCTGGGCAATACCCAGAAACCGATCGGCGCATTCCTGCTCGCCGGTCCGACCGGCGTCGGCAAGACCGAGGTGACGCGCCAGCTGGCGCTGCAGCTCGGCATCGAGCTGATCCGCTTCGACATGTCCGAATACATGGAAGCACACTCGGTCTCGCGCCTGATCGGCGCGCCTCCGGGCTACGTCGGTTTCGACCAGGGCGGCCTGCTGACCGAGCAGATCACCAAACACCCGCATTGCGTGTTGCTGCTCGACGAAATCGAGAAGGCGCATCCTGACGTCTACAACATCCTGTTGCAGATCATGGATCACGGCAAGCTGACCGACACGAACGGCCGCGAGGCGAACTTCCGCAACGTGATCGTCGTCATGACGACGAATGCCGGTGCGGCGCAGGCGGCGCGGCGCTCGATCGGCTTCGTCGAACAGAGCCACGCGACCGATGCGATGGAAGTCATCCGCCGGGCGTTTTCGCCGGAGTTCCGCAATCGTCTCGACGCGATCATCCAGTTCTCGTCGCTCGACCTCGATCACATCCTGAGGGTCGTCGACAAGTTCCTGATCGAACTCGAAGCGCAGTTGCAGGAAAAGCACGTCTCGCTGCACGTCGACGCCGACGCGCGGCGCTGGCTGGCCGAGCATGGCTTCGATGCAACGATGGGCGCTCGGCCGATGGCGCGAGTGATCCAGGAGAACGTCAAGCGCCCGCTCGCCGACGAACTGCTGTTCGGCAAGCTCGCCAACGGCGGCCGCGTCTACTTGTCGGTCAGCGACGGCAAGCTCGACGTGCGTGTCGAGGCGGATGAGAGGCAGCCCGTGGTTGTGGAGTAGCCGTTCGGAACGAAAGTCGCAAAACGGATGAGGAAACAAAAACGGCGGCATCAGGCCGCCGTTTTCCATTGACGTCGTTCCCGCGCAAACGGGAGTCCATCTTGAAAGGAAGAACGGCGGCCGTGTTGCTCGCCGTTTTCTTTTGATCGTCATTCCGGCGAAAGCCGGAATCCAGCTTTTGCTTGAGACGAGACCAAGTTGACTTCGGCTGTCCGCCCCGGCTTAGAAGCAAGGAGCTGGATTCCGGCTTTCGCCGGAATGACGAGCTAAGAGAAAAGCTGGATCCCGTGTCAGCGTACATTCCTGTACTGCGCGGGATGAAGGCATCCTGCCCTCACTTCATGCGATAAGTGATGCGGCCCTTGGTCAGGTCGTAAGGCGTCATTTCGACCTTGACCTTGTCGCCAGTGAGGATGCGGATGTAGTTCTTGCGCATGCGCCCAGAGATGTGGGCAGTCACGACGTGGCCGTTTTCGAGCTTCACGCGGAACATGGTATTGGGCAAGGTGTCGAGCACCGTGCCTTCCATTTCGATTTGATCGTCTTTCGCCATTGAACAATTTTCTTGGTTGAGAAGTGCGGCCAAGGATGGCCACTTTTGATTCACGCGTTCACGAATGGGCGCGCAAACACATACGACTACGACCGCCGGACCAGCGCACGAACATGAACAGGCGCTTCCGCAAGGCGCCGGATTCTGACACGTTAGCCACCCTACGGGAAGCGAAAGTGGCAGATATGTCGCTACCTGCTTAGCGCTCCGGGGCCTGGTAGCACGCGGCTTCGCATTCAACCGGCGAGGTCAGCGGCACGCGGCAGGGGCCATTCCTGACGCCAGGATGACAAATCCGGCGGGGGCTGAACGCTGTACTCGGCAACGTGGGCCACGAATTGCGAACGTGGCATTTCCACCGCGCCCATTCGCTCCAGGTGCGGCGATGCGACCTGGGCGTCGACCAGTGGGAAATCCCATCCATGCAGGGCACGGCAGAGCGCGAGCAATGCGACCTTGGAGCCGTTGGTCGCGCTGCTGAACATCGATTCGCCGAAGAACATGCGCCCGATCGCGACGCCGTAGATTCCGCCGACCAGGCGCTGGTCGGCATCAAATGCCTCGATCGAATGCGCGTAGCCGAGTTCGTGCAGGGCCCCGTAGGCGTCCAGCATTCCGCGCGTGATCCAGGTGCCATGTTGCGTGGCACGGGGAGCCGCGCACGCGCGCATGACCTCGGCGAACATCGTGTCGGCGCGGATCGTCCAATCGCAATGGCGGAGCCAGCGCCGCATCCTCGTGGACACGTGGACCTTGCCGGTCGCGAACACCATGCGCGGATCCGGCGACCACCACAGGATTGGCTCGCCTTCCGAAAACCACGGGAAAATGCCGTGCCGATAGGCCTCGAGCAGCCGCTCCGGCGCAAGGTCGCCGCCTGCGGCGAGCAGACCGTTCGGTTCATCGAACGCGGTTTCGACCGGCGGAAACGGCTCGCGTACCCCCGCATGCAGGATCGGAATGCGGATCACTTCAGAGCCGGCCCTTGAAACGCGTTATCGACGCTTTCAATCCCTCACCTTCAAGGGGAGGGCTGGGCGGGGATGGTGTTGTCTCCGCACCATGGGGATCGAATCGGCCACGGTGACACTGCGCATACGGCGAGTGCGCCATCAATTCGGTGCGGTACTCCTCCAGCGCGCGCGATTCCCGGCCGAGCGCTTCGCGTACCGCAGCGCGAAAACGCGGGTCGGCCAAATAGTGGAAAGATCGCGTTTTCGTCGGCAGGAACCCGCGCGCGAGCTTGTGCTCGCCTTGCGCGCCGGGTTCGAACGTCTTGAGGCCGTGCGTCAGGCAATACTCGATTCCCTGGTAGTAGCACGCCTCAAAATGGAGCCCCGGCACGTTTTCCAGACAACCCCAGTAGCGGCCGTAAAGCGTGGTCGACGAGCGCAGGAGCAGCGCCATCGCAATGATCGTGCTGCCGCGCCGGCACAGCACCGCGATGACCTGGCGCGGCAGGGCTGCGCCAAGATGACGAAAGAAACCGAGAGTCAGCGCCGGATGGTTGCCGCGCTCTTCGAACGTGTTCAGGTAAAGCTCGTGGATTGCACGCCATTCCCCGGCACTGATCTCATCGCCGTGGCGAAGTTCGCAGGTGATTCCGGCGCGCGCGACCTGTGTGCGTTCGTGACGGATGTTCTTGCGCTTCTTGTGCGTCAGTGCAGCGAGAAAGTCTTCGAAATCGCGCCAGCGGGAACCGTCGGGGTTCGACCAATGGTATTGCCAGTCGAAGCGCGGGAGCCAGCCGGCATCCATCAGGGCCCTCGCGTCGACGGGGTTGACGAAATTCAAGTGCGCCGACGAGAGGTCCGCGCCGTCGACGGCCGCACGGATCGTCTGGACAAGCAACGGCCGCAGCGCTGCAGCGTCCTGATCGCGATGGACGAGCAGGCGCGAACCCGTGACCGGGGAGTACGGCACCGCGCCAAGAAGCTTCGGATAGTAGTCACGCCCGCTGCGTTCGTAGGCGCTGGCCCACGACCAGTCGAAAACATACTCGCCGTGCGAATTGCGCTTGATGTACAGCGGTGCCGCGGCGACGAGCGTCCCACCCGAGTACAAGCACAGGTGGTTTGCGCGCCAGCCATACTCGGCACGCAGGCAGCCGTGCTGCTCCAGCCCCGCCAGGAACGCGTATGAAACGAACGGATTGTCGTCGGGGAGCAAGGCATTCCATTCGTTCTCGCCGATCTCTTCGAGGCGCGAATGAAAGCGTGCGGTCAGGCTGTTGGTCATGCGTCGATGTTAACGCCTCGAGCATCAGAGCAAAGTTTGAAATAAGTGAGTGACCTGATGCCGGCGTCTTCAACCCCTCTCCGGCGGGAGAGTGATAGGGCGAGGTCGGGTCTTGTACCAGCGTTGATCAATACCTCGACCCTCATCCGGCGCTTCGCGCTACCTTCTCCCGGCGGGAGAAGGGAAAATCCTAGGCCGGCTCGAATGCCGACGCGAGAAGAAACGATTTCAAGCGAGTCCGAGCTTGTCCAGGTACTTCTCCGCATCCAGTGCCGCCATACAGCCAAAACCCGCCGAGGTAACTGCCTGACGGTAAACCTGGTCGGCGACGTCGCCCGCAGCGAAAACGCCCGGAATGCTGGTCGCGGTAGCGCCGCCGTCGGTTCCGGACTTGATCTTGATGTAGCCGTTGTTCATCGCGAGTTGGCCGTCGAACAGCGCCGTGTTCGGCGTGTGTCCGATGGCGACGAACATGCCGCTCACGGTGACGTCGCGCGTCGAACTGTCGTGCGTACTCTTGATGCGCACGCCGGTTACACCGCTGTTATCGCCGAGTACTTCGTCGACGTAGTGGTTCCAGACGATGTCGACCTTTCCGGCCTGTTGTTTCGAGAACAGCTTGTCCTGCAGGATTTTCTCGGCCTTGAACTTGTCGCGGCGGTGCACGACGGTGACCTTCTTGGCGATGTTCGCCAGGTACAGCGCTTCCTCGACCGCCGTGTTGCCGCCGCCGATCACGGCAACTTCCTGGTTGCGGAAGAAAAAGCCGTCGCAGGTTGCGCAGGCCGAGACGCCTTGACCCTTGAACTTGTCCTCGGACGGAATTCCCAGGTACTTCGCCGTGGCGCCGGTCGCGATGATCAGTGCGTCGCAGCTGTATTCACCGCTGTCGCCGACGAGGCGGAACGGGCGGCGCGAAAGGTCGGCCGTATGGATGTGGTCGAAGATGATTTCAGTCGCGAAACGCTCGGCGTGCTCCTTCATGCGTTCCATCAGTGCCGGACCCTGCAGACCCTCGACATCGCCGGGCCAGTTGTCGACGTCGGTCGTGGTCATCAACTGACCGCCCTGCTGCAGGCCGGTGATCAGGGTTGGCTTCAGATTGGCGCGCGCCGCGTAGACTGCAGCGGTGTAGCCGGCCGGCCCGGAACCCAGGATGATCAGGCGCGAATGCTTCGGTGTAGTCATGTAGGGGTCTCGGTAACTTGGTTGGAACGCGGCTATTGCATCCGGCCCGGTCGGGCAAAGGGGTAAAGCTGTTGCGCTGCAACGCCTTTTCGGTGGTGAGGGTTCGCTTGTTTTGCCGATCTGGCAAGCACTGGGGTTCTGCGGCGTTCGCTGTATAATCCTTCATGCGTTGCGGCACTGATTGTGCGCGAGCTTGCCTGCGAATTGCCAGATACGGTGATCGGTCCGATCGTTTCCTTTCCGGTGGCGGCCGGCAGTCCCATGGACGCCGGCGCCGGCCTGCGAGCGACCGTCCGGCCATCAATGGGGGACGACGCGGCCGATTCAAGCAGAGCAAGTTCAAGCAGTGCAACCGCCGGGCAATCAGGACCGTGTTGAGCGGCAGTTCCGTTCATCCAATCATCCAGGAGCGATCTATGCGTATTGGTGTTCCGTCCGAAACCAAGACTCTCGAAGGGCGCGTCGCCCTGGTCCCGGCTGCATGTGCCGATCTCGTGCGCCGTGGGCACGAAGTGTTCGTGCAGGAAGGCGCGGGCACGAAAAGCGGATTCGCCGACGATGAATATCGCCGGATCGGCGTGACCATCGTGCCTACCGCGCGGAAGCTGTACGAAGCCGGCGAATTGATCGTCAAGGTCAAGGAGCCGATTTCGGGGGACCTCAGGTACCTGCGCAAGGACCACCTGCTGTTTTGCTACCTGCACCTGGCGCCGCTGCCGAAACTGACCAAGAGCTTGCTCGATATCGGCTTGACCGGCATTGCCTTTGAGTCCGTGCAGGACGCCGACGGTTCATTGCCGCTGCTCGCCCCGATGTCGATCATCGCCGGACGCATCGCGGTGCAGATCGGCACGACGCTTCTGCATCAGCCTGCAGGCGGCAAGGGCAAGCTGCTCGGCGGCCTGCCGGCCACGGAGCGCGGCAAGGTCCTCGTGTTCGGGGCAGGCGCGGCGGGCCGCAACTCAGCGGAACTGGCAGCGGCCGGCGGCGCGAATGTCGTGGTGTTCGAAAAACGCCCGGATCGCCTGCGCGAGATGATGAACCTCGCCCCAAACGTCACCGCGCTGTATCCGTACGAGGAAACAGTAGCGCGCGAAGTGGCGACGGCCGACCTGGTCATCGGCGCGGTCCTGATCCCAAGCGCCAAGGCGCCGCATGTCGTGACGCGGGCGATGGTCAAGACGATGGAGCCGGGCAGCGTGCTCGTCGACATCTCGATCGACCAGGGCGGTTGCTTCGAGACTTCGCGGCCGACGACCTACGCGAAACCGACCTATGTCGTCGACGGCGTGACGCATTTTTGTGTGACGAACATGCCGGGCGCCGTGCCGCAGACATCGTCGCAGGCGATCTGCGCGGCGATCCTGCCTTATGTACAACGGTTGGCGTCCGACAAGGACTGGCGCAAGTTCGCGCCGCTCAAAAGCGGGATCAACGTCGAGCGCGGAAACATCGTGCATCCGGCGTTGAAGGACATGAAGCTGGATTGATCGTTGGAGTCCCGACCGTCGGACGGCGATCAAAAAGAATGGCGTCATTCCCGCGAAAGCGGGAATCCATTTTTCCTCGTCGTCAGAATCAAATTGGATTCCCGCTTTCGCGGGAATGACGACAATTGAAAGAACACGCTATAAAAGTATCTTTTAAACAGTAGCTTAATCGAATTATTTAAGGTAACTTCACGCGGTGGCGCGCGACCAGAAAGGCACAAAAACAGATACCCGATCGGCCGACGCGATGCGTCGGCGACTGCGCGAAGCGGCATTTCTGCTGCTGTTGCCGCTCGTCGTCTATCTGTTCGCGTGTCTGGCGAGCTACAACCCGCAGGACTCAGGCTGGTCGCATGCCGGTCCCGCGACGGTCACTCACAATATTGGCGGCACGGTCGGTGCGTGGGCTGCCGACCTTGCGTTCTACCTGTTCGGCTATCTGGCCTATGCGTTTCCACTGCTGCTGCTCATCGTCGGATCGACGTTGATGCGCGAACAACGCAGCGAAGGCGAATCGGCGCTCGAGCCGACATTGCGCCTGGTCGGCGGCGTTGCATTCTTCATCGGCGGCACCGGGCTGGCCTACCTGCACGTCGCCGCAGCGGCCGTATTGCCGGCTGGAGCCGGCGGAGTGATCGGTCATGTCATCGGCGACATGCTGATGCGCGGCTTCGGTTTTCTCGGCGCGACGCTGTTCCTGTTTGCGCTGTTCCTCGTCGCCTTGACCTTGGCCACCGGCCTGT
>DASRTK010000162.1:0-6482 GCA_035655975.1 Rudaea sp. | reverse complement strand
CGGCGAAATGGTCGAGCGCATCGAACGCATGCTCGGCGCGGCGCCGAGCGATCGCGCGTTCTGGGGTGCGGTGCGCGACACCTACGCGGCGACGATTGCCGGACTGCTCGACCAGGAGTTGTACAAGACCTGGTTCAACACGCTGGCGCGTCGCTTCTTCCGCATCCGCGGCGTCGACGCGCAGACCGAATTCGTCGCCCTCGACATCGATCCGACCGACAGCATCACGCATCCGGTCGCGCGCCACAGTTATGCGGTCTGGGGCAACCTGCCGCGCGTCTGCCAGAAGATCCTCGACGACCACAGGTTCGCCGCGCCCTACGCACATGCGGGCCTGTGCGCGATGCGCATCGCCGAAGCATTGTCGCGCCGCCTCGCCGCCTGGGGCGAGGAAGCCGTGCGCGCGGTCGAACTGCTCGAAACGGTGTTCTATCGCGAGCGCCGCGCCTATCTCGTCGGCCGCGTGTTCGGCGTCGAGCAGACCGCGCCGCTGGTCATCGCGCTGGTACACGACGCCGACGGCATTCGCGCCGACGCCGTACTGGTCGAACGCGAGAACGTCGCGCAGATCTTCGGCTACACGCGCAGCTACCTGCACGCGGATCTGGCCACCGTCGGTGATGCGATCGTGTTCCTGCACACGTTGCTGCCGAACAAACCGGTCGACGAAATCTATACCGTGCTCGGCCGCGCCAAGCAGGGCAAGACCGAGCGCTACCGCCATTTCTTCCGCCACCTCGGCGCCGATCCCGACGAGCAGTTCGTGCATGCCGACGGCGTCCGCGGCATGGTCATGCTCGTGTTCACGCTGCCGAGTTACCCGCTCGTGTTCAAGCTGATCCGGGACCGCTTCGCGTTTCCGAAGGACGCCGTGCGCGAGGAAGTCATGGCGAAGTACCGCCTCGTGTTCCACCACGACCGCGCCGGCCGCCTGATCGACGCGCAGGAATTCCGCTTCCTGCGTTTTCCGCGCTGGCGCTTTTCGCAGACGCTGCTCGACGAATTGCTTGGCGAGTGCCACGAGAGCGCCTACGCCGACGGCGACGACATCGTCGTCGCGCACTGCTACATCGAACGCCGCCTGCGCCCGCTCGATCTTTACGTGCGCGAAAAGGAACCCGATCCCGCGCTGCGCGCGATCATCGACTACGGCCAGGCGATCAAGGACCTGGCGCGCAACAATATCTTCCCGGGCGACCTGTTGTTCAAGAATTTCGGCCTGACCCGCCATGGCCGCGCGATCTTCTACGACTACGACGAACTGTGCCTGGTCACCGACTGCCGCTTCCGCGAGTTGCCCGACGACGACGGCACGACGCCCGGTCTGGATACGTTCTACGTCGGGCCGCACGACGTCTTTCCGGAACAGTTCCCGCGCTTCCTCGGCGTCGAACCGGAACAACGCGACGCGCTGATCCGCGTCCACGGCGAGATTTTCACCGTGCGCTGGTGGCTTGATCTGCAGCAGCGCCTGCGTGCCGGCGATGCGCCGGACGTTCCGCCCTACCCGGATGCGCTACGCCTGCCGGCGCAGCCCGGCGGCGTCGCCTGGCAGCCGCGCTATACTGGTATGACCTGATTCCAGCTCGCGTCCATCCCTGCGCGGCCATTCACGCGTCCGCATCCATTCGCTCGCAAACCATCCGTTCGCATCCACTAAACAAGGCAGGAGCACATGAACAAGCTCACGATCGTCTCCGCACTCACTTTGATTCTCGCCGGTTGTGGCAGCAATGCGCCGCCGGCCGCGCCCGCGCCACCCGCCGCGCCGACGGCTGCCGCCACGCCTGCCCCCGCCGCGAAGCCCGCGGCCGACCAGCCGGCGCAGCCGCCGCCGCCGGTCAGCGCCGACCAGATGATCGGCCAGAAGCTCGACCAGGTGCTCGCCGGCGACTGGCGCTCGGACAAGAACAAGGCGCGCGATCAATACCGCCATCCGAAGCAGGTGCTCGAGTTCTTCGGCGTCAAGTCCGGCACGACGCTGATCGAGCTGACCCCGGGTGGCGGCTGGTTCGCGGAAATCCTCGCGCCGCTATTCAAGGGCAACGGCAATTACATCGCCGCGATCGTTACGCCGAAGAAGAAGGAAGGCGAAGACGCGCAGGACATGGACGCGCTGAGCAAGAAGTTCGCCGGCGATCCGGCGCACTACGGCGAGGCCAAGGTGATCCAGTTCGACCTGAAGGCGCCGAACCTCGGGCCGGCAGGGTCGGCCGACATGGTCGTGACGTTCCGCAACGTGCACAACTGGGTCATGGCCGACGCCGCGCCGGGCATGTTCAAGGCCGTGTTCGATGTGCTCAAGCCCGGCGGCGTGCTCGGCGTGACCGATCATCGCGCCGCGCCGGGCGCAGACCTCGAGAAGATCAAGCAGTCGGGCTATCTGCCGGAAGACTTCGTGATCAAGCTCGCAACCGATGCCGGCTTCAAGCTCGATGCCAAGAGCGAAGTCAACGCCAATCCAAAGGACACCAAGGATTATCCGGAAGGCGTCTGGACGCTGCCGCCGTCGCTGGCGCTGAAGGAAAAGGATCAGGAAAAGTACCTGGCAATCGGCGAATCCGACCGCATGACGCTGCGCTTCGTCAAGCCGGCCGCGGCCGACGAGATCCGCAAGGCCGGCAACGAGGCCAAGCCCGACTCGAAGTAGCTCGAAGCGGTCGTGCAAGGAAAATCACGAACGGCCGCTGCGTGCGGCCGTTCGCTTTTGCGGCGCGGCCGGCTGTGTGAACCTGCGGGCCGCGCCGGTTCTGGCAGGCGCCGATGCTGATTGCGTTGAACAAGCCGTACGCCGTGTTGTGCCAGTTCACCGACCGCGGCGGCATCGCCGAACAAGGGCGGCCGAGGCGCACGCTCGCCGAGTTCGTCCGGATCGCCGATGTCTACCCGGCCGGCCGGCTCGACTACGACAGCGAAGGTCTGCTGCTGCTCACCGATGACGGCGCGCTTGCCAAGCGCCTGACCGATCCGCGCCACGCGACGACCAAGACCTACATCGTGCAGGTCGAAGGCGATCCGGGCGAGGAAGCACTGCGCGCCCTGCGCAAAGGTGTGGTCTTGAACGACGGGCCGACGCTGCCCGCGCAAGTGCGACGTTTGCCACAGCCGGACTGGCTGTGGCCGCGCGACCCGCCGGTGCGCTTCCGCAAGAGCGTGCCCGACGCCTGGATCGAACTGAAGATCCACGAAGGCCGGAATCGCCAGGTGCGGCGCATGACGGCAGCGGTCGGGCTGCCGACGCTGCGGCTGATTCGGCAGCGCGTCGGGGATGTCGCACTGGACGGATTGCAGCCCGGCGAATCGCGTGTCGTAAAATCGTAGGACATTGCTGTTGATGTGTTGACTTGCTGGATGGTGTGTTGCGGTTGCCGGAGACGCGGTGCGATTTCTCCAATGGCCTTTTGACTTCGTTGCCCTGGCGCTCCGCTCAAAGCCGGGGTGAACCAAATCCTCAGTTCGCTGGACCCAACGAACAACAGCCCATGTCCAACTTCAAGGATCACTTCTCCGGCCATGCCGCGATCTATCGCGAAGCACGGCCGACCTATCCGCCGGCGTTGTTCGACTGGCTCGCGCAGCAGGCGCCCGGTCGCGAGTTAGCGTGGGATGCTGGCTGCGGCAACGGCCAGGCCACGGCGGCGCTGGCAGATCGATTCACGCGTGTCATTGGCACCGACCCCAGCGCGAACCAGATCGCCGAGGCCGAATCGCGCGCGAATATCGAGTACCGCGTCGAAGCGGCGGAACAACCGACACTGGCTGATCGCAGCGCCAGTCTCGTGACGGTCGCGCAAGCCATGCACTGGCTGGATCACGCGCGTTTTTACGACGCGGTCAGGCGCGTGCTGAAGCCCGGCGGCATGCTGGCCGTGTGGGCCTACGCCCACTGCGATGTAGACAACGCGGCGATCGATCGCACGATCACGCGCCTGTACGTCGACCTGACCGGTCCGTATTGGCCGACCGAACGCACCCTGGTCGAAACCGGCTACCGCACGATACCGTTTCCGTTTGTGGAAATTGCGGCACCGGCATTTCCCATGGCCGCGTCGTGGACGGTCGATCACCTGCTCGCCTACCTGCGTTCGTGGTCCGCGACGCAGCGTTACATCAAGGCGCTGGGTGAAGATCCGGTCACGTTGATCGAACCGGACCTGCGCGCCGCCTGGGGCGCTGCTTCCGTCCGCGACGTACGCTGGCAGTTCCATCTGCGCGTCGGCCGCGCCTGACGCGTCGGATATCGGCACCGCACCCGAGCGACTCAAAACCCCTCTCCGGCCGGGAGAGGGGGAGGGGTGAGGGCCGGTATCGGGGAACGCTCGCCGTAAGGCATGCGAAAAACAACCGGCGTCAGCCCGGCCGAAAAGTTACGCGCCCGCTACCGGCGCATTGACCGCCGAATAGCTGCTCGCGCATGATCGAACCGATGCCGCACGCGCGGCCTGCGTCGAGAAACGCATGAAAATCATCCTCGCAATCGCCGCTCTCGTATTCGCCGCGGCTGCACCCGCCGCCGACTACAAACCGCTGCAAGGCACCTACATGGTCGGGGGCGCAACGCTGATCGATCCGCCCGCATCCGAACCGCAGGACACGCACTTTTACGTCGACCTCGAAGGCAGCGCCGCACGCGACGTGTACAAAGCGCTGAAGGCGAAAGCCGAGGGTGGCGTCTGCGGCGACCCGGGCGACCTGACCAAGCGCAGCGGCGGCGTGCAATGCACGATGGTCAAGGGCGGCAAGGAATACCACTGCGCATTCGGCGTCGAACTGCGCACGCAGCACGTTGTGAGCGGCGTCGTTTGCTGAGTTGCTCGTAGGGTGGGCCTCGGCCCACCGACTTTTTGCGCAAGAGAGCAGTGGTGGGCCAAGGCCCACCCAACGGTTCGTTCATCAGCGATTGGTCAGCTGAATCTCGATGCGCCGGTTCTTCGCATAAGCCGCCTCGCTGTCGCCCGGATCCAGCGGCTGGAACTGACCGAAGCCGTTCGCCGACAGATGCGGCGCGGGAATGCCCTGCACGACGAGATACTTGACGATCGCGACGGCGCGCGCGGTCGACAATTCCCAGTTCGACGGAAACTCGGCCGTGTGGATTGCGCGCCGGTCGGTGTGGCCGTCGATGCGCAGCACCCAGTCGAGGCTCGACGGAATTTCCGCAGCGACTTCATTGAGCGTCTGCGCGAGCTTGTCGAGGCTGCCCTGCGCGGACGGATTCAAGTCGGCTGATGCAGTGTCGAACAGGATATCGGTCGGCACGACGAAACGATCGCCGACGATGCGGATGTCGGCGCGGTTGCCGAGCGCCTCGCGCAGCTTGCCGAAGAATTCGGAGCGATAGCGTTCGAGCTGGCTGACCTTGTTCGCGAGCGCAAGATTCAGTTGCGCACCGAGGTCGGCGATCTTCTTGTCCTTGTCCTTGACATTGGTATTCGCCAAGTCGAGTGCCGCGGACAATTGCGCCAGCTGGTCGCGCACGGCGGCCAGCTGACGATTGAGCAGTTCGACCTGCGCCGCGGATTTTGTGTTGAGATCGGTTGCGGCGACGAGATCCTTCTTCGACTCGTCGAGCTGGCCGGCCAGCGCGGCGACTTCGCGCTCGAGCTGAGCCTTGAGATCGTTCAACGCGGCGACATCCGCGTTGAGTTTCGCCGCTTCGGCCTGGGCCGCATCGAGCTGGGCCGTCGCCGCATCGCGCTCGCTGTTCGCGCTGCCGATCGAAGCGGACAGTTCCTGGACCTTCGCGTCGAGCGCGCGGCTGTTGTCCTGCGCGAGCGACAGCGTCTTGGCGAGCTGCGCGATCTGTTGATTCAGATCGGCCAGCGCCTGGTTCTTGCCGGCGAGGGTCTGCGACAGCACGAACTGGCCGATCGCGAACAGCAGCAGCACGAACACCATGACCAGGATCAGCGACGACAACGCGTCGACGAATCCGGGCCAGATGTCGAGCGAACGGCGGCGGCGGGCGATGGAATTCATGGGGCGCCCGTGGAGTAGAAACAGTCGTCATTCCCGCGAAAGCGGGAATCCATGTTGATCTGGCCTTCAGGGAGGAAAAGAAAAATGGATTCCCGCTTTCGCGGGAATGACGGCAAAAAAAAGGGGGGCATGCTTCGCGCCTTCACTGCGTCGCCCCAACCCGCTTGCCATCGACCGCCGCCGCGATCGTCCGCGACAGCAGGCGCAGTTCGCCGCGCAGTTCGTCCGACAGGCGCGCACCGCTGTTCGGCGCCGCAGCCAGCGTTTTGAGCACGTTCTTCAGTTCCTCCTGCGTCTCGGCCATGCCGCGGATTTCGCGCGACTCGCGCCCCATCAGGTCAGCCAGCCGTGAGAGCTGCGTGTTCAACTCGGCGAACTGTTCGCTCGACTGGCGGCGCTCGCGCTCGGAATCGGTCAGCGCGCGCTGCATGCGCTCGAGGCCGTCGGCGGTCTGCTCGAGCAACGCCTGCACGTAGGCCGGCACGCTGGTCTCGCCTTCGGTA
>DASRTK010000161.1:0-7740 GCA_035655975.1 Rudaea sp. | reverse complement strand
TTCGCCAAGTCGTCGATCAGCATCAGGAACGCCTTCAGCGCATTCTTCGCGCGGCCGGCCAGGCCGCCGCCACCGAGCTCCGCGAGCGCCGCATCCCACAGCGACGCAGCATCGCGCCGCGCGCGCTGCCGCAACGTATCGAGCGTGCGTTCACCGATGCCGCGTGGCGGCGTGTTGACTGTGCGTTCGAACGCGGCGTCATCGTGGCGGTTGGCGACGAGGCGCAGATAGGCCAGTGCGTCCTTGATCTCGGCGCGGTCGAAGAAGCGCAGGCCGCCATAGACGCGGTAGCGGATGTCGTGCTGAATCAGCTGTTCTTCGAAATTGCGCGATTGCGCGTTCGAGCGGTAAAGGATCGCGCACTCGCTGGCCTTGCCATCGTGCAGCACATGTTCGCGTATGTGGTCGATGACAAAGCGCGCTTCGTCCTGCTCGTTGTAGGCCGCGTACAGCGCGATCGGCTCGCCGGGCTGGCCGGCGGTCCAAAGTTGCTTGCCGAGCCGTTGCGGATTGTTCGCGATGATCGCGTTCGCGGCCTTGAGGATCGTGCCGGTCGAGCGGTAGTTCTGCTCGAGCCGGATCGTGCTGGCGCCCGGAAAGTCGCGCAGGAAGTGCTGCACGTTCTCGACCCGCGCGCCGCGCCAGCCGTAGATCGCCTGGTCGTCGTCGCCGACCACGAACACCTGGCCGGTCTGGCCGGCGAGCACGCGGATCCACGCGTACTGCAGCGTGTTCGTGTCCTGGAATTCGTCGACCAGCAGATGCCGGTAGCGGTTGCGATAGTGCGCGAGCAGGGCATCGTCGCGCAGCCACAGTTCATGCGCGCGCAGCAGCAACTCGGCGAAGTCGACGAGGCCGGAGCGCTGGCAGGCTTCCTCGTAGGCACGATAAATGTCGAGCAACGTGCGCGTCAGCGGATTGCTTTCGTGGTGAAACGCATCGGGCCGCTTGCCTTCGTCTTTCGCGGCGTTGATGAACCACGCGGCTTGGCGCGGTGGAAAGCGCGACTCGTCCAGACCCAGCGCGAGGATCGTGCGCTTGATCAGGCGCTGCTGGTCGTCGCTGTCGAGAATCTGGAACGTCTCCGGCAGCTTCGCCTCGCGCCAGTGCTGGCGCAGCAACCGATGGGCGATGCCGTGGAATGTTCCGACCGTCAGCCCACGCGTTCCTTGAGCGATCAGCGTGTCGCAGCGCGCGCGCATTTCGCCGGCGGCCTTGTTCGTGAACGTGACCGCGAGAATCGACCACGGCGAGGCATGCTCGACTTCGAGCAGCCAGGCGATGCGGTGCGTCAGCACGCGTGTCTTGCCCGAGCCCGCGCCGGCAAGTACGAGGTAGTGCCCCGGTGGTGCGCTGACCGCCTCGCGCTGGGCCGTGTTCAGATCGTCGAGCAGGTGCGATACGTCCATGGCGCAATTGTAATCGTTGCGCGCAATGGTCTGGCGCCAATTGCGGTCATGAGCGTGATGGCCATTGCAGCCGCGGTATGAACGCAGCATGAGTTTGCGCACGGAACGTCGTTCGGGCCACGCGCGCCGCAATGCCGGCGAGTTATCCTGCGAATCCATGACGACGCGACTGCTCCGGATTCTTGCTTGCGCGGCACTGCTCGCCGGCGCCGCCGCGGCGCACGCGCAGGCGCCGGCCGATCGTCCCGGCGCGACGGAACATCGGTCGACGCCTCCTACCTACGCGGTGAGCTTCGATGCGCAAACGCAAAGCGTCGCCGTGCAGCTGTGTCTTGCGGACGAGCACGCCAAGGTCGTGTTTGCGGCAGACTCGGGTTGGGCAATGCGTTTCATCAGCGACGTCCGGCGCGGCGACGCGGGATCGCCGGGCGCCGCTAAGGTCGACAGCGACGACAGCGGATGGCATGCAGCCAACTGGCGCGCCGGCGAGTGCCTGTCCTGGCGCGCCGATCTGCGTGCGATCGCGCAGGAACACAAGCCCGACGTCGGCTGGCAGATGGGCGAGGATTTCATCGCCGCGCCGCAGTTGTGGCTGTTGCGTCCCGATGTCCAGGCAAGTGCGAACGCCGAGTTGAGCATCCAGATGCCCGAGCACTGGTCGATTTCGGCGCCATGGAGAGAGCTGATGCCGTCATCCGTGACGGCGAAGATCAAGGAGCAGCCCTCCGTGGCTGCACTTTCCACAAAGAGATATTTCCACATCCCGAACACGCCGCCGGACTGGTCCGCCGCGGTCGCCTTCGGGCGCTTCACCGAGGAGCGCATCGCGCTGCCGGGTGGCACCTTGCGGCTGACCGTCCTGCATGGCGCCGATGCTAGCGAGCGCGCAAAGCTGCGCGAATGGCTCGACCGCGTTTCCAGGGCCGTACTGAGCGCTTACGGCCGCCTGCCGTTGCCCGAGGTGCAGGTGCTCGTGATCCCGGTCGGCCAACTTGGCCGCGGCGGCCGCGATGAGGATCGCGCGCAGGCCGTGCACTTCGGCCAGTCGGTCCGTGGCCAGGGCAACGCGCTCGAACTGCTGGTCGACCCGACCCGGCCGGCCGCGGAGTTCGCCGACGACTGGACCGCCGTGCACGAACTCTCTCACCTGATGCATCCGTATCTCGGTGATCGCGGCACGTGGCTGGCCGAGGGATTGGCTACGTACTATCAGAACGTGCTGCGCGCGCGCTCCGGCATGCTGACGCCGGCGCAGGCCTGGGATCGCCTCTACCAGGGCTTCAAGCGCGGCGCGAAGACGCCGAGCGAAGAAACGCTCGAGCAGATCGCCTCGAACATGCATCGGTCGCACGCGTACCAGCGCGTCTACTGGGCAGGCGCCGCGTACTGGCTGACCGTAGACCGCGACCTGCGTCGCGCCAGCGCCGGAAAAATGAATCTCGAAACCGCGCTGTCACGCTTCCGCGACTGCTGCCTGCCGGCCTACCGCGAGTGGAGGCCCGAGGATTTCGTCGCGCGTCTCGACGTGCTTGCCGGCAGCGACGTGTTTGCGGCGCGCTATCGCGAGTTCGCCGTGATGCGACAATTTCCCGATTGGGAAAAACTATACTCCGATCTCGGCATTCGCGATGGTGGCGAGCACCTGGCGTTCGCCGCGGACGCGCAGGATGCTGCGATTCGCGAGGCGATCATGGCGCCCGGGAATGGCACAGCGACGGCTGTTGACGCCGCGACACGATGACGAGTGTCAAGTTTTAAAGTCCGTTCGCCCTGAGCGTAGGCGCACAGCGCCGAAGTCGAAGGGGCCGGCACGGCGCTTCGACTCCGCTTGCTGGCGCAAGCTACGCTCAGCGCGAACGGCCCTGGAAACATCTCGCATGAACACCGGCTTCGGGCGAACCTGTTCCCTTCAGCGCCGATACCTCGTCCCGAGTGCGGCAATCAGCAGGCCGGTCAGCGCCGTGACGCCACCCAGCCACTGCGGCACTGGCCGCTCTCGCGTGAGCATCGCCGACATATTGCCGACCTTTACGACCTCGTGTTCGGTCGGGTAGTTGATCAGTCCGAACCAGATCGCCGCGCCGGCGCCGATCAGGACCAGGCCGAGCACGATCAATGCGACGCGCACGGTTTCTCCCGGCCATCGAACGATTGCGTCGCCCCAACCGGCTGTCTGCTCACGTCGCGCGGTTTCATGTCGCCATATTCCACGTGGCCGGATCTCATGTTGCCAGATTTCATGTGGCCTCGATCAGGCGCACGCCCGGCAATGTCGTCACGTAATCCGCGCCCATGAGCAGCGACGGCGTGTAGTAGCCGCCTTGCGGCGGCTGAGCCTGTTCGAGCAGGCGCTGGGCGATGCCGAGCGACGCGGTTACGGTCAGGTCGTAGCCGTTCGGCGCCGCCAGTTCGAGGCGGGCTTCCTTGCCGGCGGCGTTGCGCACTTCACCCCAGACGTAGCAACCGCTGTCCTGCCGGCGCTGTTGCGAGGGGCCCGGCGTGTTGCGCTCGACCTGGCGTTTCATGAAATTCTGTACAAATCCCATTTTCAGCATCGGCTGCAGGTGGCGCATCCAGGTCAGGCGCTTGATCGTCTTCGGCGGCACGACCATGTAGGTTTCGACGTTCGGGATGCCGGTCGAGACGAATGCGGTGTATACGTCGCCCCACGGGATCGTCATCGCGCTGCGCGTCTTGCCGTCGCGCACGAACGCGCGCGACTTCCAGGCCAGTGGCACGTCGATGAGCTCGCCGTTGATGCGCGCTCGCCCGCCCTTGGCCATACCCTCGACGCTGGTTTTTGCCGTGCCTGGGCTGGGACCGCCGCCCGCTTCGAACGCGAGCACGAGCGAGGTCGCATCGGGCAGCCGTCGTTTCAGCATCGCCGCGACGCAATCGGTCGGCACGACATCGAAGCCCGAGCCCGGCAGCACGACGATGCCTTCGTGGCGTGCGCGCGCATGCGCGCGGTGACCGAGCGCGAACACGTCGATCTCGCCGGTGATGTCGAGGTAGTGCGTCTTATGCGCGAGGCAGGCTTCGAGCATCGGCTCGGCGGTCCTGGAGAACGGGCCGGCGCAATGCAGGACGACATCGATGCCGTCGAGGCTGCGCGCGATCTCGTCCGCATTCGTCAGTTCAAAGACGCGGCACAGCAGGCCGAGTTCGTCGCCCAGTGCGCGCACTTCGTCGCGATTGCGGCCGGCCAGCATCGGTTGCAGGCCGCGCTTGGCGGCTTCGCGCGCGATCAGCCGCCCGGTGTAGCCGTTCGCTCCGTAGATCATCAGCTTGCGCATGGTCAGCCTCGCGTTGCTTAGGACTTGGCGCCGCGATAGGCGGCCAGCAGTTTGCGCAGGAACATTTCGGGCAGGAAGCGTTTGATGCGCCAGCGCAGTGTCTCGGCCTTGGTCGGAAAAATCATGAAATCACCGCGCAGCGCGCCGTTGTAGATCTTGGCGGCGACGTCGTCGGCGCTCTCGCGTGATGCGGCCATGAGCTTTTCGGCCAGCGCCCTGTCCTTGCCCGGCGCCCGCGCCGCAACCATCAGATTGGTCTGGAAGAACGCCGGGCACACGACCGATACCTTCACGCCTCGCGCGGTCAGGGCAAGTTCGGCGCGCAGCGTCTCCGACAGCGAGATCACGCCGGCCTTGCTCGCCGAGTACGCGCCCATGTGCGGCGCATTGGCGATGCCGGCGAACGATGCGATGTTGACGATACGGCCTTCACCCTGCTTGCGCAGCACCGGCACAAATGCGCGGCAACCGCGCACGACGCCCATCAGGTTGATGTTCAGCGTCCACTGCCAGTCCTCCAGGCTCGTGTCGGCAACCGTGCCGGCACTGGCCACGCCGGCGTTGTTGATGACGATGTCGACGCCGTCCCAAGCAGCCAGCACCTCATCGCGCATTTCCTCGACCGAGGCGTCATCGGCGACGTCGACCCACAGCGCCATTGCGCCGACGCCGAACTCCGTCAGCAAGCGCACGGTGTCGTTGGCGCTGTCGATGTTGATGTCGGCGCAGGCCACGCGCCAGCCGTTCTCGGCGAAGCAGAACGCCAGCGCGCGGCCGAGGCCGCTGCCCGCGCCGGTGATCAGGACACGGCGTTGTTGCATGGTTGCGCTCCCCGTGCCGATGCGACATCGTTCGCCTTCGATTGTAGCCAGATATCGCCAGCGGCGGGGAGATTGCGATGCAACCCGATGGAACGAAACCCGATTCGATCGCGCCTGATTCGATCAGGCGTGATGCGTTGTTCGACTTGACCGGCAAGACCGCACTCGTGACCGGCGCCAGCCGCGGCATCGGCGAGTCGACCGCGCGCCTGCTCGCGCGACAGGGCGCGCACGTGATCGTATCGAGCCGCAAGCAGGATGCGTGCGAGACAGTCGCCGCATCGATCCGCGCCGACGGCGGCGCCGCCAGCGCGATGGCGGCGCACATCGGCGATGTTGCGTCGATCGACCAGTTATTCGCGCGCATCGCCGGACAGGAACTCGCAGCCGACATCCTCGTGAACAACGCTGCCGCGAATCCGTACTTCGGCCCGATGCTCGACATGGACCTGCCGGCGTTCGACAAGACCGTCGAGGTCAATATTCGCGGCTACTTCTATACCTCGCAGCAGGCCGCGCGCGTGATGAGCGCCCGCGGCGGCGGCGCGATCGTCAACGTCGCCTCGATCAACGGCCGGCGCCCGGCGCCGGGCCAGGGCGTGTATTCGATGACCAAGGCCGCGATCCTGTCGATGACGGAAGGCATGGCCCGGGAACTCGCGTCGCTGAAGATCCGCGTCAACGCCGTGCTGCCGGGACTGACCGACACGAAGTTCGCCAGCGCACTGACCCAGAACCCCGACATCCTCAAGCCGCTGCTGCGCATGATCCCGCTCGGCCGCGCCGCGCAACCCGATGAGATCGCGCCGATGGTTGCGTTTCTTTGCTCGCCGGCGGCGAGTTATGTGACCGGGGCGAGTTTTACGGTGGATGGGGGATTCCTGGCGTGAGGGGCCAGGGGCAAAAAGAGAAAGGCGTCATTCCCGCGAAAGCGGGAATCCATGTTGCTCTGCTCGAAAAAGCCGTGAAGGCCCGAGATCAAAATGGATTCCCGCTTTCGCGGGAATGACGGCATTGTGAGTTGTGCCGGCTGCCAGGCAACAAGAACAGCATAAATATACAAGTACACTCATCGCACATAAAAAAGCCCCGAGAGCCAGGGGAGGGACTCTCGGGGCCGGGTTTCGAAGGCCGATCTGGGGAGGGATCGGTCTCCGGGGGGTAGCTCAGGGAGGTGAGGTACCCCAGGCGCCGTTGCGTGCGCCGACAAATTAGATGCGGTCGCCGCCGGTAAGTTCAAGGATTTGGCGAATAAAATTCAGGGTTCGTTCATGCGGTTGAAATTCAGTAACTTGCGGCAGCCCTGCCGCTCCTGCGCGTGACTTCTGGCACGGCTCTTTAGAATTTCACAACGTGAAAAATTCGTAATTTTAGAAATTCGCAATATTTGCAACAACATCTCGAAGCGTCCGCTCAGTGCGCCTCGTCCCAGTTCTCGCCGGTACCGATATCGACGATCAGCGGCACCGCAAGTTCCGCGGCGCCGGCCATGCGCTCGCGCACGCCGGCGGAAATCTTTTCGATGCGGTCTTTGCGCACTTCGAACACGAGTTCGTCGTGCACCTGCATGATCATGCGAGCCTGGCCATCGAGCGACTGCAGCCATGCATCGACCGCGATCATCGCGCGCTTGATGATGTCGGCCGCGGTGCCCTGCATCGGTGCGTTGATCGCCGCGCGCTCGGCGCCGGCGCGCAGACCCTGGTTGCGCGAATGGATTTCGGTCAGGTACAGGCGCCGGCCGAACAATGTCTCGACGAAACCGTCGCGATGCGCCTGCTCGCGCGTCGAGTTCATGAACGCCTGCACGCCGGGATAGCGTTCGAAGTAGCGCTTGACGTAGGTCTGCGCTTCGCCGCGGTCGATGCCGAGTTGGCGCGCCAGGCCCCATGGACTCATGCCGTACATCAGGCCGAAGTTGATCGCCTTGGCCGCGCGCCGCTGGTTCGGCTCGACCAGTTCCGGCGGCACGCCGAACACTTCGGCGGCGGTCGCGCGATGCACGTCCTGATTGCCATGGAATGCAGCCAGCAGCCCGGCATCGCCGGACAGGTGCGCCATGATGCGCAGTTCGATCTGCGAATAGTCGGCGGCGACGATGCGGAAACCCGCCGGCGCGATGAACGCCTGGCGGATGCGCCGGCCTTCCTCGGTGCGAATCGGGATGTTCTGCAGGTTCGGATCGTTTGAGGACAGGCGACCGGTGGCAGCCAC
>DASRTK010000160.1:0-1638 GCA_035655975.1 Rudaea sp. | reverse complement strand
TGACGGCCATTGCGCTGACGTTTTCATCGACGGCGCTCTGCGCGGATCCTGATGACGACGACAAGGCGCCTGCCGGCACGTCGACACTGCCAACGCTGAATGTCGAGCAGCAGCGCGCAGCCGGTGTGGTCGTCGCCCATCCGGCCAACATGAGCGCACCTCAGCGCCAAGAAGCGATCGGCCTCGTGCTCGATCCGCTCAGCCTCATTACCGAGGCTGGCGAGGTCGACGCATCTGCTGCCGCTGCCCGCGCGGCAAACGCCGAACTCGAGCGCGTGCGCGGACTCTACGGCGCCGGTGCAAGCGCATCGCTGAAGGCGCTGCAGGCGGCGCAGGCGGAGCAGGTCCGAGCACGCGCGCAAGCCGATATCGCCTCGGCCAAGTTTGCCGCGAATTGGCCGCCGCTTGTGGCCATGCCGGCGGTCGAGCGGCAGAAGCTCATCGATCGCGCCGCGACCGGCAAGGCGCTGCTGGTGCGCGCCGATCTTCCCGGTCGCCACATTCTGGCGAGCCTGCCGGAGCAGGCCGTGCTCGATGTCGATGGCGTTGGTGTGAAAGGCAACGTGCTTGGCATGGGTGCGCTGTCCGGCGACGAGGCCCAGGGCGTAGCGGTGCTGATCGAAGTGCGCGCGGCGCCGCAAGGTTTCGGCGCGGGCGCGCGCGTGCCGGTCGCGTTGCTCGGCGCGCCGCGCACCGGCGTGGCCGTGCCGCGCGATGCGGTGCTCTACGACGAGGGCGGTGCGCTCGTCTACAAGCAGCTGACGAAAGGCAGCGCCGCCCGGCCGTCGACGGCCGCCGCAGACCAGGTCGCGCGCTACGCGCCGGTGCGCGTGAAGCTGATTCAAGCCCATGGCGACGGCTGGATTGTCGAAGGCATCGACGATGACGACGACATCGTCGTGCGCGGCGCCGGCGTGCTGTGGTCGCTGCAGGGGATTGCAGGGCGCGTGGCCGGCGACGACGACGATGATTGAGAACTTGCTGGTCAGGATCGTCTGCGTGTACGAGTGCCCCCATCCGCCCTTAGGGCACCTTGTACTCGCCACATCCATGTGGCTCGCCCTCCGGGCAGCATTCCCTGCAAACATCGGCAATCCTGCCGATGTTTCCCCGCTGCGCAGGGGAAGGAAATGCAGAGGGCTGCAATCTGGAATCCTTCCTCCGCTTGCGGCGGAAGGTGGCGGCAGCCGGAAGGGAAGACGCCAGTGCGGAACCATGCATGTAGTCCAGGTGGCCCCCGGAGCTCCACGACGTCATAGATTCCACGGAACCCACCGGACGCCAGCGTGTTAGCCGCAATCGTTCGCACGTCGCTGGCGAATCCGCGCATCGTCACCGCGCTGTCGGTGCTGATCGGCGTGCTCGGCGTGGCCGCGTTGTTCAACGCGCGCTTCGACGTGTTTCCGGATTTCGCGCCGCCGCATGTGCTCGTGCAGACCGAAGCGCCCGGACTCGACGCGACTCAGGTCGAAGCGCTGGTCACGCGCCCGCTCGAAGGCCTGCTCGCCGGCGCCGAGAATGTCACGTCGGTGCGCTCGACGTCGAGCCAGGGCCTCTCGGCGATCCAGGTCGTGTTCGACCGCACGGGCGATCCGTACCGACAGCGACAGGTCGTCACGGAACGTCTCGCCGACGCGG
>DASRTK010000159.1:0-2268 GCA_035655975.1 Rudaea sp. | reverse complement strand
TCCGCTCAACGACCGCGAGCGTCAGGTGCTGCGTCTGGCTGGCGAAGGCATGTCCGCGGCCGATATCGCCGAGCAGTTGCATCTGTCTCAGGGCACGGTACGCAACTATCTGTCCGAAGCGATCGGCAAGCTCGGCGTCGGCAATCGCATCGAGGCGTATCGGCTGGCGCGGCAAAAGGGCTGGCTGTAGTCCGCAGGATCGCCACGCTGGCGCGGAATTACCGCTCGTGCGCCGAATACCACCAATGTTTCATGCGGGAGCATGTCGAGAACCCGCCGCGTGCTCCGACTACCTCCCGGAAGCGCCCGCCGGGCGCCGATAGCAAACAAGGAGACGATTCGATGAAGTACATACTGATGATGCAATTCCCCCTTGGTGACTGGAAGACCAAGAGCATCGAGGCGTGGCCGCCGCAGGACGTGAAGGCGCATATGAATTTCCTGCGCCGCTTCAACAAGGAGCTCAGCGACGCCGGCGAGTTTGTTCGTACCGAAGGACTTGGCGGACCGGAGCAGATGAAGGTCGTGCGCGCCGGGAAAGACGGTACTCCGGCCATCACCGATGGACCGTTTCCGGAGTCGAAAGAGGTTCTGGCCGGCTACTGGATCATCGATGTCGAAACGCCGCAGCGTGCTTTCGAACTCGCCGCGCGGGCGTCCGCGGCACCGGGGCCGGGTGGCGTGCCGCTGAACATGCCGATCGAAGTACGTCCGGTAATGATGAGTTCGGCGAGCGGCGAAATATGACCGCGGCAGGCACGTGGGCCGAGAGGGCTTTCGAGAACCCACGCGCCGGTTGCGACTGGGCGACGAAAGGACTGAGTTCGAGGAACCGATCATGAAATACATGCTGATGATGAACACGCCGCGCGACGGCTACGCGAAGTACATGAGCTGGCCGAAACAGCTGATCGCGGCGAACACGGATTTCATGCGCGCGTTCGCCGCGAAGCTCGCTGCATCCGGGGAACTCGTGAGCGCCATGGGTCTTGCCTCGCCAGTGAAGGCAAAGCTCGTGCGTGCCGGCAGCGATGGCAAGCCGGTCACGGACGGCGTATTTCCGGAGACCAAGGAGTTCCTCGCCGGTTACTGGATCGTGCAGGTCGGCAGCGCCGAGCGCGCATATGAGATCGCGGCGGAGGCATCGACAGCCCCCGGCATGGGCGACTCGCCGCTGATGATCGAAGTCCGCGAAGTCATGAGCGGGCCACCGTAGGGTGGGCCTTGGCCCACCGCTTTGTTCTATTGCGTAGGAAAAAAATGGTGGGCCAAGGCCCACCCTACAGCGAGGAAAAACGATGAAGTACATGTTGATGATGAATACGCCGCGCGGCGGCGACTACCAGGTCATGAGCTGGCCAAAGAAGGATCTGGAAGCGCATATCGCTTTCATGATCGGGTTCGCCAAGAAGCTCGGCGCCGCGGGCGAACTTCTCGGTGCCGAAGGTCTGGCCTCGCCGGCACAGGCGAAACTGGTGCGCGCCGCTGACGGCGGCAGACCGGTCACAGACGGCGTGTTTCCCGAAACCAAGGAATTCCTGGCCGGCTACTGGATCGTGCAGGTCGACAGTGCAGAGCGCGCGTACCAGATTGCCGCTGAAGCGTCAGCGGCCCCCGGAGTCGGCGGCGCGCCGCTGAACATGGGTATCGAGGTTCGCGAAGTCATGAGCGGACCGCCGAAGGATCCCGAGTAAGGCATAGCCGAACGAGGTCTTGTCCGCAGTGAGCCTCGACGTGCGAGCCGAACACCTGTTGCGCGACCTGGCGCCGCAGGTGCTCGGCATCGTCTGTCGGCGATTCGGCGACTTTGCCGCGTCCGAAGATGCGGTGCAGGAGGCGCTGATCGCCGCCGCCCTTGCATGGCCTCGCGACGGCGTGCCGGACAGCCCGCGCGCCTGGCTGCTGCAAGTTGCGCAGCGGCGCATGACCGACCACGTGCGCAGCGAAATCGCCCGCCGCAACCGCGAAGGCGCGCTGGCTGCCGAAACCGATTTCGTCGTCGAGCCCTCGCATCGGGACGAATCGGAAACCGGCCGGTTCGACCACGATGATTCGCTGCTCCTGTTGTTCATGTGCTGCCACCCGGCGCTCACGCCGGCGTCGGCCATCGCGCTGACGTTGCGCGCCGTGGGTGGGCTGACTACCGCGGAGATCGCCAACGCATTCCTCGTTCCCGAGGCGACGATGGCGCAGCGGATCAGCCGCGCCAAGCAGACCATCAGGAACTCCGGCGTTTCGTTCGAAATGCCCGGCGAGCGCGAACGCGCG
>DASRTK010000158.1:0-2181 GCA_035655975.1 Rudaea sp. | reverse complement strand
GCCGTGCGCAATACGATCGAACAAGCCGGCATTGCGCCGCAGGAGGCGCTGCGCATGGCCTCGAACTACCCTGCCGAGTTCCTCGGACTCGGCGCGTCTCATGGTCAAATCGCCGCAGGCTACGCGGCGGACTTCGTCGTGCTCGACGATGCGTTGCAGGTCCGCGAAACCTGGATCGGCGGCAAGCGCGTTTATCGCGCGTAGGGTGGGCCTTGGCCCACCGTTTGCTCTTGAACGTCAAAGAGCCGGTGGGCCAAGGCCCACCCTACGGGCCGAGCAACGCCCGGACGCGCTCGAGATCTTCCGGCGTGTCGACACCACCCGGAAACGGCTCCGGCGCGAGTCGAACAGCGATGCGATAGCCATGCTCGAGCGCGCGCAGCTGTTCGAGCGCTTCGGCGCGTTCGAGCGGCGTCGGCGCCAGCGCCGCGAACTTGCGCAGGAAGCCGGCGCGATACGCGTAGATGCCGATATGCCGCAGGAATGGCGTTGCGCGCGGCAGAACGTCGCGAGCGCCGGAGAAAGCGTCCCGTGCCCACGGCAGCGGCGCCCGGCTGAAATACAGTGCGTTGCCATTGCCGTCGGCGACGACCTTGACGCAGTTCGGGTTGAACAGTTCGTGCGCAGCCGTGATCGCCGCCGCCAGCGTCGCCATGGGCGCATCGCCTTCGGCCAGCGCCGCTGCCACCGCGCGGATTCCGCTCGGCGGAGCCAACGGTTCATCGCCCTGCAGGTTCACGACGATCGTGTCGTCGGGCCAGCCGAGTTGTTCCGCGCACTCGGCCAGCCGGTCGCTGCCGGACGCATGATCGGCCCTCGTCATCACGACTCGCACCTGCGCGCCGCGCAACGCCGCGGCCACGCGCTCATCGTCGGTCGCGACCACAACTTGCTCCGCTCCGGCCGCCAGGGCCCGGCGCGCGACCTGAAGGACCATCGGCTCCCCAGCGATCGTCAGCAGCGGTTTTCCGGGCAGTCGCGTGGCGGCGTAGCGCGCCGGAATGGCGACGACGAAGCTTTGAACCTTGCTCATCCGATCAGGTACTCATTCACGACGACGAGGCAGCGTACTGCAATCTCGCCGGTCGCGAACAGTCCGCCAGTTGGCGAGCGTTTCACGACCGGCGGACCGACTGCCTCAAGGCACCATTGTGGAGATACCTCTATGCGTTGCGGCGGAATACTTGCGGTTGCGGCAATCCTGTTGTGCGGCGTGGCAAACGCCGCGAACGTCAATGTCAACGTCGGTGGCACCATGACCAGCGGTGGAGGCGGCTACTATGGAGGCGGGACGACAACCCCGGTTCTGATGTTCGACCCCCCCAACGCGACGATCAACGTGGGTGACACCGTTACGTTCACCAATCTGGGCGGCGTCGCCACAGGGCACAACGTCCATGCCGACGACGATTCGTTCCGTTGCGCGAATGGCTGCCGTGGTGTCGGCGGCGCAACCGGCGATCCGTCTCCCGCCGAATGGAGCTCGACCGTAACCTTCACGAAGGCCGGCGTCGTCAACTACCACTGCGATGAGCACATGGGCCTGGGAATGACTGGCTCGATCACGGTCAATGCGGTCGCCGCGGCGTTCCCGATCCGCCCGGGCCTCAGCGGCAACTGGTTTGACCCGACAGCCGGCCAGGATGGCCACGGCTTCCAGTTCGAAATCCTGCCGGGCAACGGCATGCTCGCGATCTGGTTCGTGTTTCCACCTGGCGGCGGCGGCCAGACCTGGCTCTATGCGCAGGGCGCCTATGACCCGGCCAGCGACACGGTCACTTTGCCGACCTACATTTCGCTCGGCGCCAAGTTCCCGCCGGCCTTCACTCACACCGACGACACCGTCACCCAGTGGGGCACGATGACGTTCAAGTTCACTGACTGCAACAACGGCACGATGAGCTGGAATTCGACGACAGCGGGCTATCCGCCGACCGGCACGCTGCCTATCACGCGCGCCACCACGCTCGCTGGAACGACCTGTCCCTGATCTTGAGGGCTCTGAGGGCTGAGGGCTGGAAAGCTCAGGACTATGCTCACGACAGCTGCTCGTGATCTTCAGCCCTCCGCCCTCAGCTCTCCTTGTCCGCGCCACGCGTGGCATACGTCCGCGCCACGTAATTCTCGACGACATCGACGAAGTCCCGCGCGATGCTGTCGCCGCGCAGCGTCATCGCCTTC
>DASRTK010000157.1:0-9086 GCA_035655975.1 Rudaea sp. | reverse complement strand
CGGATGCGCCGCCGGTCGTGCCGGACCTGACGCCCGAACAGTTGCTCAAGGAAGCCGGTGCGGCATTCCGCGAGCAGCGCTTCGTCGCTCCGCCGGGCAACAACGCGCTCGAATATTATTTGAAGCTTCTGGAAAAGCAGCCGAACAACCAGACGGCGAAAGATGCGTTGCGCGAAATGTTTCCGTTTGCCACCGGCGCGGTCGAAACGACGATCAATGCCGGCGGCCTCGACGAGGCGACGCGCGTCATCAACCTTCTGTCGAAGGCTGACCCGAGCAATTACACGCTGACGATCCTGCGCAGCAAACTCGACGCGAAGAAGAAGCAGGTCGATCGCGACCAGGCGGTAGCGACCGCCGCGGCAGCTGCAGCAGCGACAAGGCAAACCCAGCAGCAGGCCGCTGCCGCAGCACCAGCCGCGCCCGCGCCAGCCGCTGCGGCGCCGGCGCCGGCACCAGCAGCCGCTCCACCTTCGGCCGAAACTGCCTCCGCGCCACCGCCGGCGTCAAGGCCAGCCAACGCAACGGCGAGCGCCACGCCGGCGCCAGCACCTGCCGCTCCGGCCGCGGGCGGCGACACGCGTGCCGCAGAAGTCGTTAAAACCTCGCCACCGGACTATCCGCCCGACGCGGTGCGCAAGCACCAGGAAGGCTGGGTCGAAGTCGAGTTCACCGTCATGCCCGATGGCAGCGTCGCCAATGCGACGGTCGTCAACGCCAATCCGGCGCGCATATTCAATAGCGCCGCACTGCGTGCAGTCGAACGCTGGACGTTCAAGCCGCGCACTGACAACGGCACGCCGACCCAGGAAAAGATGCGCAGGCGCATCGAGTTCAAGTTCTAAGAGTCGAAGGTACTACCAACCGGCGTCATTCCCGCGAAAGCGGGAATCCATTTTGCTCTCGACGTGCGTCGACAGATCAAGATGTATCCCCGCTTTCGCGGGGATGACGACTTCATAGGATCAGACGCTCGGACGTTCAGGTGAGCAGGATAATTGGAAGCTCTTGCTCTTAAGCCGCTTCGAGATCGGCTCACTACCCCGGCGCTGCCGGCGGATACCTAGCGGTCGTCCCCGCTCGCCATCAGCTTGGCCGAGTGCTTCGTCGATTCGATGCCGGCCCAGTCGACGCCGGGCAGACCCAGATACCGATCCAGCAACATCGGCATCATGCCCATCGGCACTGCGCACTCGCAGTTCCACATCATCACCGCGCCGAACTGGTATTTCGGAAAGAACGAGATGACCGCCCGGTAGCCTTGCACCGCGCCGGCATGGAACACGAGGGTCTCTCCGGCATAGTCGTAGATGCGCCAGCCGAGCGCGTAGTCCGCATCGCGCAGACGCGCGCGGCGCCATGGCGACGCTCGGCGTTCGGTCGGCGTGTCGATCTGTGCCGTGTGCAGGGTCTTGATCACCGCCGGCGAGAGCACGTCGGGGCGATTGCCCATCTGCGCGATCAGCCACTGCGTCATGTCCTTGATGCTGGCATTGACGCCGGCGGCAGGCGGCACGTGGTAATACGATTCCTTGATCTGGAACGGCACCCAGGCATTGCCGCGGCGCGTGTGCGGGCGTGCCCAGCTCGCAGTCGATTCGAGCGCATCCTTGCCGTAGGTCGCGGTCTGCATGCCGAGCGGATGGAACACGCGTTTTTCGACCTGGTGATAAAAGAAGTCGCCGGAAACGGCATAGGTGATGTCGCCGATCAGCGCGAACGTGATGTTCTGGTAGGCGTAGCAGTCGCCGACCTCGCAGGAAAGCGGCACTTCCTTGAGCTTGTCGACGAGGACCTGGTACGGCTGATCCTGTTCGAGCAGCCCGTCGTAGGTGTTGTGCGGCAAGCCGACACGCTGGCTGAGGATGTCGCGCACGGTCAGCTTTTCGCTGGCAGCGACGTTTTTCAGTTCGAAGCTGGGCAGCACGGCAGCGACGTGTGTGTCCCAGCTCAACATGCCATCTTCGACGAGGATCGCGGCGAGCGCGCTGGCGAACGCCTTCGACAACGACGCCAGGCGAAATGCCGTATCGGTGGTGACGGGCAGGCCGCGGCTCGCGTCGGCATAGCCGATGCCGCGCTGAAGCAGGACCTGGTCCTTGTTCACGATTGCGACCGCCAAGCCCGAGACCTGGCCGGATTGCTCGACCGCGTCGAGCCAGCGGCCGAAATCCTTGGCGCTGGCGCTGGCGTCGCCTGCACCTTGGCTGGCGACGAGTGCCGGCGTCACCGGCATGGTTACCGAACGATGAGGCTTGCGTGCGCACTGCGCTGGCAGCGGGGCGCACAGCAGGCAGGCACCCAGCATCAACGCCGAAAGGCGAAATACGTGCATATGTTCTCGGAGGCAGCCGTCCTTCAGTTTCGACGTCACGGTGCTTCCAGTGCGCCCGTGCGAGCAGCGATTCACAAACTGCTCATGTTATGCTTTTTGCACGGGGCGCCATGTTAGCGCCAAAAAGGGAATCGTGTGTTATGGGCTTGCTAATTCTGCTGGGCATCATTGTCGCGATCGTCTTCTTTTTCATCGGCATCTACAACGGACTGGTTACGGCCCGGAACGGCTACAAGAACTCGTTTGCCCAGATCGATGTGCAGCTGCAGCGGCGCTACGACCTGATCCCGAATCTGGTCGAGACCGCCAAAGGCTACATGAAACATGAGCGCGAAACCCTCGAAGCCGTCATAGCCGCGAGAGGCGCCGCGGTCAGCGGGCTGGCCGCCGCCAAAGCCAACCCCGGCGATCCAGCTGCAATGCAGCAATTGACCGGCGCGGAAAACCAGCTGACGGCGACGCTGGGCCGGCTGTTCGCGGTGGCCGAGGCCTACCCGGACCTGAAGGCCAACCAGAACATGATGCAGGTCTCAGAAGAGCTGACCTCGACCGAGAACAAGGTGGCGTTCGCGCGCCAGGCCTACAACGACGCGGTGATGTTCTACAACAACAAGCGGGAAGTCTTCCCGAACTCGTTCGTGGCGAACATGTATGCATTCACGCCGGCCACGCCGCTGGAGATCGAGTCGCCCGAGGCGAAGAAGGCGGTGAAGGTATCTTTTACGTAAGAACAGGGGCGAGGGGCGAGGGACGAGGGGCGAGTAATGGCAAAAGCGACCGCTCTTTCCTTGCTTTGACTCGCCCCTCGCCCCTCGCCCCTCGTCCCTGCACTCCATGAACTTCTTCGCCCAGCAGGAGCGCTCGCGCGCACAGTCCCGGCGCATGCTGATCCTGTTCGTGCTGGCCGTGGCCGGGATCGTGCTCGCCGTCGATGTCGTTCTGATGATCGCGTTCGGGGCGATCGGGCACGACAAGCATCAAAAGCTCGACATGACCTCGATGCAGCCGCAGGTCATGTTCTGGTCGAGCCTGATCGTGCTCGCCGTCGTCGGTCTGGCGACGATGTACAAGATCTCGACGCTGCGCAGCGGCGGCGGCGCCGTCGCGCAACAGCTCGGTGCAACGCTGGTGCCGGCCGACACGACGAACTTCGCCTACCGGCGCCTGCGCAATGTCATCGAGGAAATCGCGATCGCCTCGGGCGTGCCGGTGCCGGAGATCTACGTGCTCGAGGACGAGGCGGCGATCAACGCGTTCGCCGCCGGCTACACGACGGCCGATGCGGCGGTCACGGTGACGCGCGGCTGTCTGGAAAAGCTCACGCGCGACGAGCTGCAGGGCGTCATCGCGCACGAATTCAGTCACGTGCTCAACGGCGACATGCGCTTGAACATCCGACTGATGGGCGTGCTGTTCGGCATCCTCGTGATCGGCATCGTCGGGCGCAAGGTGATCGAGGGCACCGGACGTAGCCGCGATTCCGGCGGCGCCGTCGCGTTCGGCATCGCGATCCTTGCGGTCGGATACATCGGCGTTTTTTTCGGGCGCCTGATCAAGGCCGGCATTTCGCGCCAGCGCGAATATCTGGCCGATGCATCGGCCGTGCAGTTCACGCGCCAGACGCTCGGCATCGGCGGTGCGTTGAAGAAGATCGGCGGACTGGCCGAGGGTTCGAAACTCGCCAGCGCCGAGACCGAGGAGGTCGCGCACATGTTGTTCGGCGACGGCGTCGGCTATTCGGCGCTGTTCGCGACGCATCCCCCTTTGGTCAAGCGCATCAAGTTGCTCGATCCCCAATTCAACCCGAAGGAATTCGAGGACATCTCGCGCGCCTGGTCGCAGCCGGTGCAGACCGGCGATGAAGAGGGCGCCGAAGTTTCGATCGCCGGGTTCGCACCAGCGGCCGCCGTGCCGCGCCGCGCGTCGGCATCGCGCTTGGCGACACAGCCGGGCGATCTGCCGCAGGCGCAGTCGCGGCTGAACCTGTCGGCGGCGCAGATCACGCAACAGACCGGCACCTTGACCAGCAACGACCTCACCAATGCCGGTGCGATCCACGCGAGCCTGCCCGAAGGGTTGCGGGCTGCGGCGGGTTCGGTGGATCGCGCGACCCAGCTGATCTTCGCGCTGGCATTGCATGCCGATCCGGCGGTGCGGGCGCGGCAATTGGCCATTGTGGAAAAGTATATCGACGCCGGGACGCGCGCCGGCACGGAGCAGCTCGCCGGCGACTTGTCGCAACTGCACGCACTGCAGCGTCTGCCGCTGGCGCAGCTTGCGTTCCCGGCGCTGCGCCGGCGCCCGCGCCCGCAGCTGCAGACGTTCCTGATCGCGCTGAATCAGTTGATGCAGGCCGATGGCCGCATCGAACTCGAGGAGTATTGCCTGGGCAAGCTGATCACGGTGCAGGTCATCGATGCGCTCGATCCGTCGAAGACCCGGCCATCGGGCTCGGCAAAGCTGCCGTCCTGCGCCGCCGATCTTGCCGACGTGTTCGCGCTCGTCGCGCGCCACGGCACCGACGACGACGCCGACGCCCAGCGCGCCTACCTGCTGGGCATGCACGAAGTCCTGCCCGACGCGATGCCGGCCTACGCGCCGCCGCAGGAGTGGGTGCTGGCGCTCGACCGGGCACTGATGAAGCTCGATCAACTCACGCCTGCCGGCAAGGAACTCGTCGTGCGCGGCCTGGCGCAGGCGATCGGCGCCGACGGCGTCATCACGGTTGCCGAGGCTGAACTGCTGAGGACAATCTGCGCGGCGTTGCATTGTCCCTTGCCACCGATGGTGGATGGGGCGGCGTAGCCGGCGCTCTTGCTTTAGCTCTTCCGCTTTAGCCTCCAGCTTTAGCCTCCCCTTCAAGGGGAGGGTTGGGTGGGGATGGTATTGCTTCGCGCTCGCCCTCTTATTCGCCCGTCGCCTTTTCGCTCGTCTCCTTTTCGCTCGTCATTCCGGCGCAAGCCGGAATCCAGCTCCTTGCTTTTGTTGTTTCTTGAAAGTGCAGTGCTTCCACTCGCCCTGCGGGCGAGCGGGTCACTTTCTTTGCTTGTGCAAAGAAAGTAACCAAAGAAACACACCCCCGGTCGCGCGCTCTCCGGGCATCCTGCCCTCCGAGTTCGCGAGCGGCCTACGGGGTTCGCTGAGCGCACATCCATGTGCGCGCAGCGAACTGGCGCGCATCCTGCGCGCCACCCTTCGGGCTTTTCCTCCACGCGTTCGCCGCACCACAGGGGGCCCCATTTGGGCGGCATCCTGCCGCAGAAGCAGCAGCAAAAGCAGCCGCACGCGCCTCTTGCTCTCGCGGCAATATTCTGGAGGAGCAAACGATTGCATTGACGCAGTGCAGGGATGCACGGATTCGTGCACAAGCGGCGCCGTTCGCGGCGCCGAGCATCGCAGGCGGGGCGGGACAATGCCCGAAGGGTCGCGGCGATGGATCGCCGCGATTGCGAAGCAGTACATGGATGTACTGTCTGAGCAACCCCGGCTCGCCGAGAAGCGCAGGGCAGTCCGATTCGCACGATGCGAATCGGACCGCCGCGTCCGGTGCCTAGCCTTTTTGGTTACTTTTTGGGCAATGCCAAAAAGTGACCCGCTCGCCGAAGGCGAGTGGAAGCTCTGCACTTCAAGAGACAACACAGAGCGAAAGAGCTGGATTCCGGCTTTCGCCGGAATGACGAGCAACAGAGAGACGGTCGACAGAAGGACGAGCAAGAGAGTGGCGAGCACGCGCACAAGCGCGCGGAGCGCGTCATGAGGTGGCTGATCCGGAGAGTACTGAAAAAAGGCAAAGGCGCCGTCAGCTATGAGGAGGACGTCCATTACGGCGACGTCCTGACGATCGGCCGCGCCGCGGATCAGGCGATCTTCCTGCCGGACCTGCGCGCCGCGCTGAATCATGCGCGCGTCACCTTGCTGTCGAACGGTCAGTACAAGGTCGAATCGCTGATCATTGCCGGCATCCGCGTCAACGGCGAGATCGTCTACACGACGGTCGCCGATGCCAACGCGGTCATCGAGATCGGCAATACAAAGCTGACACTGCTGCCGCCGCCGCAGGACTTCGATGGCGGCGTCGAGATCGGCACGCTCGACAAGGGCGAGCAGAAGGCCGAGAAGGAGCGGCGCTCGAAGCCGACCTCGCTGTCCCAGACCAGCGTAAGCAAGCGCATGCCGTCGTGGATCTTGTTTGCATTGATCCTCGGGTTCGGTCTTGCTTTGCCGATGATCGGACATTTCGTTCCGGGATTCGGCGAGTTGCTCCGGCACACGCCGCTGCCTGGCACGA
This sequence comes from Rudaea sp., assembly GCA_035655975.1. GTDB lineage: Bacteria > Pseudomonadota > Gammaproteobacteria > Xanthomonadales > Rhodanobacteraceae > Rudaea. The sequence continues at coordinate 2,463 of DASRTK010000157.1, read as the reverse complement.
TGAGCTGGAATCCGGGTCCGCTCGATGCCGCGCACCGGTTTTTCGGCGAGGACTGCGTCAAGTGCCATGAGCATGCGTTCCTGACCGTGCGAGACACCGCCTGCCTGACGTGCCACGCGAACACCGCCGCGCACGCGGATCCGGTGAAATTCAATCTACCCCAGCTCGGCAACGCCGAATGCCGTACATGCCACCAGGATCATCAAGGTCCGCTCGGCATGATCCGCACCGACCAGCGCCTCTGCGCCGATTGCCACAAGGACCTCAAGGCGCGCACGAAGAACGCCAGTTCGTTCGAGGATGTATCCGATCTCGGCAATGCCCATCCGCAATTCCGCATTCGCCTGCCGGCGTGGGATGCCAACGGCAACTTCGCGCCGCAACGCACGACGCTGGCCGCAGACCTGAAGGAAAACTCCGGGCTGAAGTTCAATCACCTGAAGCATCTGAAGCCCGACGGATTGAATGCGCCGAAGGGACGCAGCACGCTGAACTGCGCCGACTGTCATGTTCCGGACGCCGGCGGAGCCAAGATGCGCCCGGTGAGCTTCGAGACGATGTGTCACGACTGCCACGCGCTCGGGTTCGACGTGCTGGCTCCGAACCGCGAAGTGCCGCACGGCAAGGTGGCCGAAGTCATTTACACGCTGAACGAGTACTACGCGCGCGTGGCGCTCGAAGGCGGTTACCTCGACGCGAAATCGCCCGTCATCGTGCAGGAGCGGCGCCGGCCCGGATCACCGCCGTTGTCGCAACAGCAGCAGCAGGAAGCACTGGCCTGGGCGCGCGAACAGACCGCGCGCATGACCGAGAGCCTGTTCACCGGCAAGGCCTGCACGACCTGCCACAAGGTCACGGCGCCGCGCGACGGCAACGACACCTGGCACATCGCGCCGGTGCGCGTCGCCGGGGTGTGGTTTGCCGACGCCAAATTTACGCACGACAAGCACACGACCATGAAGTGCGATGACTGCCACGACGCGCGCAAGTCCGAAACGTCGTCCGACTTGTTGATCCCGGGCATCAGCAATTGCCGGGCTTGCCACGGCGGCGCGTACGCCAGCGACAAGGTGCAGACGACGTGCATCGCATGCCACGATTACCATCAGTCGGCAACCTTGAAGATGGGTAAACTCTGACGCGGCGGCGAGAAATCGGCCGACTCGCCTGCACGCGAGTCGTCCGCGTTGCCATGGGTTCCAGCGTCATGCGGTTGCGCTATGATGGCTCGGCATGGCGTGTGGGTCCGACGTGACGTAAACGGCGGACCTGGTCGGACAGACTGGAAACGGTGTCGGCCCGCCCGTTGCGGGACACGGGGCCCGCGCCAATGCATGCAGACCGGTTCGCGCTTGGGGAGAAGGAGCGATGCGGAAGACGAAACTCGACTGGCTGGTCCTGGCCGCGTCAATGGTCCTGGCCGGCTGCAGCGGCGGCAGCAACTCCGGCAGCAGCGCGGGAACTTCCCCGCCGCCACCCCAAAGCACCCCCGACTCCGGTTGCAGCGGCTTCTGCGCGAACGCATCGTCGTTCCTGACCGAAACCGACGTACAGAAAATCATTGCGCAAGCGGTCAACGAAGCGCAGGCGCAGGGAAAACCGGCGGTCATCGCCGTCGTCGATCGAGTCGGCAACGTCCTTGGCGTTTACAGGATGGCCGGCGCGCCGGCCACGATTCGTATTTCCGACCCGCGGCCGGTCACGGGTGGCCTGCTCAATCTGGACGTACCGCCGGAACTCGGCGCGATATCCAAGGCGCTTACGGCAGTCTATTTCTCGTCGGAAGGCAACGCTTTCACTTCGCGCACCGCCGGCCAGATCGCCCAGGAACATTTCAACCAGGGTGACGCAACCGCCCCCGCCGGACCGCTGTTCGGCGTGCAGATTTCCAACCTGCCGTGCTCCGACATCAACCAGCGCTTTACCGGCAGCGGAACCGGTCCCGGGACGCATCGCTCGCCGCTCGGCCTGTCCCCCGATCCGGGCGGCATCTCGCTGTTCAAGGCCGGCGTGCCGGTCGGCGCAGTCGGTGTCTCCGGCGCAAAACCGGTCTACACGCTCGATGAGAACGCCGAGGTTGCTGAGTTCGATCTCGACGAGGACGTCGCCGTCGCCGGCAGCTTCGGCTTCATTGCTCCGGCCGATCGGCGCGCCGACCAGATCACGGCCGGCGGCCTGACGCTTCAGTACGCGAATACGCAGGTCAGCCAGCTGGCGAAGGATCCTTCGACCGCGGCGCCGTTCTCGTCGCTGACTGCAGCGGCCGGTTCCGTGATCGCCGTGCCGGGGTATTCGCAGGCAGTGATCCTGCGCGGAACGGCGTTCGGCCAGCCCGAGTCCGGCATCCGCGCGGACACGACCGAATGGCCCGGGCTCGACGCGTTCGTCGTCGTCGACGCAAACAATGTCAACCGCTTTCCGCCGCGCGACGGCACCGACGGCCAGGGCGCGCTGACCGCAAAC
>DASRTK010000156.1:0-9224 GCA_035655975.1 Rudaea sp. | reverse complement strand
TTGTGGCTGACGAACCGTTATCACCCGCTGGCGATTACAGTTGCAGACGCGGTCGCGGCGGCGAAGAGCGAACTGGATTTCGCACCGCTTCCGTAGAGGATAAAGGACCCACCTTTGAAAACGTCGTCATCCCCGCGAGAGCGGGGATCCATCCTGATTCTCGCTCGTTGAATCATGAGCAAAATGGATTCCCGCTTGACAAGCTCCGCTGTTGAAAGCCGCGGGAATGACGACCTGTTTTTGAACCTGTTCTGAGCTTCCCCAATGTCGTCTCGGCCTCCAATTGTGTCGGGAGAGGCCGAGTGCCAGCGCCAACCAAGCGAATGAATCGGCTACCGCACGCGCTTGTCGTGCCAACACCAGTGCCACGGCTCGTAGGCGATTCCGTGTGCATTGCCGCGCGGAAAGCTTAGGTGGAAATTGTAGTTTTGTGCATTTGTGCATAACCAGGCAAATGCGGACGAGTGCTCGAATTCCTCTTCCAGTGGCGCGAATCCCGGCGTCGTCAGGTCCAGCGCCCGTCCCGAATGGTGTTCGCTGTAGCCCGGTGCGGCGCTGACGGCGAGGATCTGTTCGATCGACTGGCCGCGTTCCAGCTTGCGCCGCAAAATGCCGAGCTGGTATTCGATGCTGCGGAATGCCGACACCACCTGCAGTTGCACTCCGTCATTTTCTGCGGCCAGGCGCAAGCGCGTCCACGCACTCGCCGCGCGCGTGGCCAGCCACTGCGGGCGCGCGTGGATGTCGTCGCCGATGAAACTCAGTCGCGCCGGTTCGCGCATGCGCTTGAGCGAGCGCGTCCTTGCGTAGTCGCGCGGGACCCCCAGCTCGAGGGCCGCCGCAACGCAGGCATCTGCATCGGCGCTCGGTTGCGGAGCCACTGGCAAGTCCTTGGTCACGCCGTGAGCTTAGCGAAGATCGGTTGCAGCGTCAGCGTCGGCGCCCGACCAGCAGCGAAAATGCCCAGCCGCTGAGCCCGGCCGTTGCAACAGCGGCAAGCCACGATAGCGCGATCGGCACCGGCCACGGGCCGATGACCAGGGTCCACTGCTCGATTGCGCGCACGACATGTGCAATTGCGACCACGGCGAACGCGGTGGCACTGATCGTCAGGTAGCGATCGGTCTGGGTCATTGTGGACTCCTGGATTGCAGGCTTCGAGGGGGTGTCGTGCTGACGTTCGCGTTCGCGCTTCCGCTCGCCGCGCCGGGGCGGCCGTGGTGCTCCAGATAGATACGCAGCATGGCTTCGAGGTCTTTCCACGCCGGCTTCGCCATTGGCGTGCTGAAGCCTATCTGGTCCGCGCCCGACCGCCGCCCGCCGATGCGGCGAAGGAATCCGGCAATCCCGACGCGCGGCGCATAGCGATCGATGTCGTCCACCTGCAACACGATGAAACGTTGCTGCTTGTAGCTGCGCGACTTGAATCCGCGAATCGCCTTCCACGGAATGCGGACGATCTCGCCGAACAGGTAAGGACGGAAATCCAATCCGCGCGGCGACAGCACCAGCGCCGGGTCGCCATCCTGCAGGCGAACGATGGCGCGCAGGAAACCGATGGCGGCAATGAGTACCGCAACACACAAAGGCGCCAACGTCCACGCGGGCGCGGTGCGAGATGGATGCATGATGCCCGCGAAGTAAATGCACGGGACGACCAGAGCGGAGATGCCGCCCGCGAATGCAGCCAGCGCAAGTCGCTTGCGGTCATGCTCGATACGGATCGTGCCCTCTGCCGCGCGGGGAAGAGCAGGCTCGGCAGACGTCTTGTTCGTGGAAATTGCCGGATTCGTCATTTCTTCGGTCTCGTCGCTCCGGCCGTGTCCGCCGCCTCGGCCTTCAGGCGCCCGTTCTTGCGCAGTGCATCGCGCAGCACGTACTCGATCTGCGCGTTCGCACTGCGCAGCTCGTCGTCGGCCCACCGCTGCACGGCGTCGAGCACCTCGGCGCTGATGCGCAATGCATACGGCTTGCGTTCAGAGCCCATCGACGGAAGCTCTTGCCAGGAGTGGGGCCGTGGAAGGCCGCTTCGTGACTTTTGTGATCACGGATGATCATCCATCATAAGAGTGCGACCACGGATGGCCCCTTTGTGATTTTCGTGATCACGGATGATCACCCATCATCATCAGGAGTGCGACCATGGATGGCCCCTTTGTGATTCTCGTGATCAAGGACGATCACCCGTATAAAGTTCCCGTGTTCACGATCGGCTGCGTCCCCCGCTCGCCGCACAGAACGACCAGCAGGTTCGACACCATCGCCGCCTTGCGCTCCTCGTCGAGGTTGACGACACCGCGCTTCTGCAACTGGTCGAGTGCCATCTCGACCATGCTGACCGCGCCTTCGACGATGCGCGTGCGCGCGGCGATGATCGCGCTGGCTTGCTGGCGTTGCAGCATCGCCTGGGCAATTTCCGGGGCGAACGCCAGATGCGTGATGCGCGCTTCGATGACTCTGACCCCGGCGCTCGCCAGGCGTTCCTGGATTTCGCGCTGCAGGTGGTCGGAGATTTCCTTGCCGTGGCTGCGCAGCGACAGCGCGCCGGTGTCGTGGGAATCGTACGGGTAGCTCGTCGCCATTGCCCGCAGCGCCGACTCGCTCTGGATATGCACGAAGTCTTCGTAGTCGTTGACTTGGAACAGCGCCTCGGCGGTATCGACGACCTGCCAGACGACGACGGCGGCAATCTCGATCGGGTTGCCGTCGAGATCGTTGACCTTGAGCTTGCTCGACTCGAAATTGCGAACGCGCAGGGACACGCCGCGCTTGCTGTAGAACGGATTGGTCCAGCGCGGACCGGAATCGCGCACGGTGCCGACGTAGCGGCCGAAGAACTGCAGCACTTTGCCTTCGTTCGGCGCGACGGTGAAGAAGCCGGTAAGCGCGATCAGCAAGGCGATACCGGCGAGGATGGCGGTGATGATCGCCCACACGGTGTGGTTCTGGATCGAGTTGACCAGCCAGGCGCCGTCGAGCAACAGCAGCACGATCAGCGTGATCAGCGCAGGAATACCCGATGGTGCGGAATACGTGCGTTCGTTCATGGCAGCCTCCCGGCAGGTGGTGAAATAAAGATATCAAAAAGATATCATAATTTCAATACAGGAGACACGCGACCTGGAAGACGCTGCGCGCCGATCTAGTAAAAACAGAGGGTTGGGAGCTATTTCGCAATCGAATTCGACGGACGGGAGTGAGCCAACTAACTCTGAGTCAGAGTGCGTCATTCCCGCGCAAGCGGGAATCCATGTTGCTCTGTACGAAGAATGACGAGAACCCAAAATCAAAATGGATTCCCGCTTTCGCGGGAATGACGCCCCTTTCATTGCGCGCTTAACCGAGTGCCGTCAGGCACTCAGCAGCTTTGCCAGCGCCCCCCAGGCCGGCACGCGTGAGGCGATGATCTTCAGGCACGTGAGCAGCGGAACCGCGATCAGCAGGCCGGCGATGCCCCACATCCAGCCGAACAGCAAGAGGCTGAGGAAGATCATGATCGGATCGAGCGCGAGCCTTCGGCCGGCGAGCAACGGCGTCACCACGAAGCTCTCGATGAAGTGCAGCGCGAGGAATGCAGCCGGTGGCGCAAGTCCGAGCAACAGCGAGTGCGCGTTGGTTATGCCGACCACGCTGAGCGCGGCGACTGTCAGCATCGGTCCGATGTACGGTGCGAAGTTGAACGCTGCGGCAACGCCACCCCACAGCACTGCGTCGGGAATGCCCAGCGCCCACAACGCCGTCGCCGTTGCGACTCCCAGGACAGCATTGATCACGCTGATCGTGAAGACGTAGACCGACAGATCGCGTTGCGCATCGCGCGTGGCGACGACAACGCCGCGTTTGGCATGCCAGTCCGGCGCGAGTTCGACGAGTTTGCGCAGCACCGCGTCGCCATGTTGCAGGAACACGAATGTGAGCAACAACGTGACCAGGATCTCCATGATGATTCCCGGCGCCGCGCTGAGCATCTGCACCAGCGTATCGGGCGTCGACGTGTCGACGACGCGGACCGGCGCCGGAGCTGGAGCGGACTGGGTCATCTGGGCGATCTGTTCGGTCGCCTTCTTGCTTGCATCGGCAATCGGCCGCCACAGCTGCTGGACCTGATGAGCGAATTGTTCGATCGCCTTCGGTGCATGGGTGACCCAGTCGACGGCCGGTTTGGCCAGTGCATTCAACAGCACTCCGCCGGCTGCGATCGAAAGCCCCAGCACGAGCAAGGAGGCGACTGCACGCGGCAAGCGCCACTGCGTCAGCAGGCGCACCGCTGGCGCGAGCATCACGCTGAACAGGATCGCAACCAGGACCGGGACGACGACGCGCGCGGCCAGAGCGCTGAGCGTGAGCAGCAGCAGGCCCACGATCATGGCGAGCAGGCGATTGCGCCACAGCTCGAGCGAGGCGTCCTCGATCGCCGATGGTTCCGGCAATGCCGCATCGGTCAGTGCCGCGTCTGCCCGGATGTCGTCGTCAACGCCCGCCATCGGTCAACTCCTGCCGGCAAGTCCGTTGTGGCGGGGCGCCTGCGACAGGCAGAGCCGAGGGCTCAGTCAGCCGCGGCATCGGATCGGTCCGGCGCAATCGGTGGAACCGGCGCCTGGGCGCGCGCGACCAGCGCGCCGGCGATCATCGGCGTCAGCAACGATCGCGCCATGAGAGCGGCGCCGCTGCCGGCGACGGAACCGATTCCCGCCCACAGCCGCCGCGGCAACCAGGCCAGGGCAAGTCCGCCGGCGAAACCGCCTGCAAGAATCCACGCGGTGCGCCGGCGATTGAATGCCTCGCGCCACGGTTCGAGGTCGTGGCGGAGTTCGCGCTGCGCCAACGCTAGTTCAGTTCGGGCGGTGCGTATCCGCGTTTTTGCCACGCGTGCCGTTGTCATCGTGATCTCTCCACAAGCCAGTCAATGCCTCACGGCTGCGCGGCAGGCTCAATGTTCGCCACCAGCGGCGCAGAAGAACCAGTACGCCGGCGAGCAGGCCCACATTGATGAGCACTACGGCGCCAAGGGCAAGCGCCCAATCCGATACGAGCCGATACAGCAGTCCGGCCAGCACGCCGTCCAGACCCAGGACTATTCCGATCGCGATCGCCGGAATGAAAAGCGCCAGCAGCAGCAGCCGGCCCAGGTTGACGCGTGCAAGCGCAGCCTCACTCGCGACCAGGCTGCCCCACGCCCGCACGAAGCGGGTCGAGTTCCTCGCGAGTTCGATGAGCGAAGGATCCGCATCGCCGTCGGCAGCGCCTGCCGGCTGCACTGGCGGCGCCTCGGCTACGGGCGCATCGACCTCACTCGGCCCCATTTGCGCAACAATCAGCGACGAAGCAGCCGGGCTGCAGTAATACCAGCCAGGAATGCGACGCCAAACGCCGCCAGCGGATGCAGTTGCATCTGCTTGCTCGCCGCCGCCGTAAGGGTCTTGGCGTTCTCCAGCAAATGGTCGCCGGCTTCGCGCAGCTGGCGTTCGAGTGCTTCCAGGCGATCGCCGATGGCGTCGATGTCTTCGGCTGCTTCTTCCTGCGCTCCGTTGATGCTGGCATGGATGTCTTCGGCCGCGTCGCTGACGGTCGATTTTGCGCTGCGTGTGGCCATGTTGCGTGCTCCCGGGGTGATGCGTCCGATGCAATCTACTCTGGCCAGTCTGAACAAAAACCGTATTCCCCAAGCCACAGGCCCCGAGGACTCATGGCGCTGTCGCTTCTCCGACCGCGTCCACGCGAATCCTGCCCAGCGTGTTGAACGCGGAAAAGAATCGCCACGGATCGCCGTCGCCGTAGGACAGAACGACGTGCCCGGCATCGAACCCGGCCAGCGCCGCGTCGAAGCTCTGCCAGTGGCCATCGACATAGGCCTGCGTCCAGGCATGCGGCACGAAGACGTGCTGCTTGCCGGCGTACGAGTCGACATAGGCAAGCCCATCGACCACGCGTGTCGGTATGCCGAGCGCGCGGCCGAGGGCAGCGAGCAGGACAGCATGTTCGGTGCAATCGCCCTCCGGCCGCTTGGCGACTTCCAACGCGGACGCATAGCCGATGCTGAGGTCTTTCGTGCGGATGAAGCTGCGTACGAAGGATTCCAGCTGCTGCATCTGCTCGCGCGGGGACTTCGCGTCCGCTGCGCCTTTGCCCGCGAGCGCGACAATTTCCGGCGCATCACTTTGCAGCCAGTCGTTCGGCTTGGAGTCGCTGGCGTCCGGCTTGCGTTCGATCGATGCGCGCTGCGGATCGATCGGCTCGATGCGCAGCGTGACCGAGCCGTCGGACGAAACCACGGTCTGCTCGTCGGTCTGGGCAAACTGCAGCGCGTCTCCGCGGTCGCTGGCGCTCAGCTTCAACGTGACGCCGCGCTTGCGCTCCTCGGTGCTCAAAGCGCGCGGCGCCGCGACGATTCCATGCGCGAGGATGTCAGCCGACTGGTTCGGCGCCTGTGCGCAGGCCTTGCTGCACGCGATCATCGTCAGTTCGTAACCCATGATCGGCATGATCAGCTTGGCGACCGTCTGGTCGCGATCGACCCAAGCGACCGACTTTGCCGGTGCGTCCGGCAGGCGGATGGTCTGCTCGATCTTCGTCAGCGTGCGCGCGCCGTCGGGCAGGTCGACGGATGCGCTCTCGCCGACGACCGAATCGATCGCGATCGACTCGAGATTGTCGGCCTGAAAAGCCAGACTCGAGTAGCGCGTGCCGGGAGTCAATCCGGCACGCAATTCGAGCAGGCGCAGGCCTTCGGCGAGCAACGCGCCCTGCGGCCACTCGAGCGTGCGGGTCTGGTTGGCGCCACCGATGCGGCTGTGGACCTCGACCTTGTGGCCGTCGCGGATCTCGCCGCGCGTGAAGTTCTCGACACCGGAGGATCTGGTGCGCGAATCGAACTTCAGCGGCGTGCCGTCGACAGTCTCCTCGTCGGTCTCCGACTCCGTCAGAAAGATCTTCGTGCCGGTGCGCTCGAATTCGACTTGCAGTTGCTGCGAGGTGGTGACGCGATCTCCCTGGACCACGCGCGTAGTGTGCATGCTGCCGATCTTGTGGCCATCGAGCAGCACGCTCATCCAGGTCTCCTGTGCCGGAGCGGCGTGAGCGATCGTGGGAACACAAGCGGCGAGCAGCCAGGGCAGGATGGCCAGAGGCGAGGTGACGCGATACGGTAAGGTCATGCGTCTATTGTGCCGGCAAAATCACTATTGCGCGCGACGCGCAGCAGTTTTCGGCTCGTTCAACCAGCGGTCGCGGTTGCATCGTGGGCCTGCCAGCCCTGCGGTCCGAGCAGTTCCAGCGGCCGGAAGCGCGCCTTGTAGTCCATCTTCGGATGCCGGGCGATCCAGTAACCAAGGTACACGTGCGGCAATGCGCGCTCGCGCGCCAGTTCGATCTGGCGCAGGATCGAGTAGGTGCCGAGGCCACGCGCGCGTTCGGTCGGATCGAAGAACGTGTAGACGGCAGACAGGCCGCTGCTGGCGAAATCGGTCACTGCCACGGCGACCAGGCGCCCGCGCAGACGCAGGCAGACGAACGAAGTCGGACTCCACGGCGTGAACAGGAAGCGCGAGAAATCCTCGCCGTCGGGATCGTCCATGCCGCCGCCGGCGTGGCGCGCATCGAGGTAGCGCCGGTACAGGTCGAAGTACTCGTCGTTGAAGCAGGCCGGTTCGAGCACGGTTTCCAGGTCAGCGTTGGTGCGCAGGCAACGGCGCTGGCTGCGGTCCGGGCGAAATTGCGCCGCCACGATACGCGCCGGCACGCAGGCATTGCAGCCGCGGCAATGCGGGTGATAGACGTGGCCGCCAGCGCGGCGGTATCCGCGCGCCAGTGCGGCATCGTATATTTGTGGAAGATGCGGCGAGGCCGGGTCGATGACCAGGTTCTGCGCAGTGCGCGCGGAGAAATAGCCGCACGCGTGCGGCAGTGTCTGGAAAAGGCGGACGGTCTCCGACTTCATGTCGTCGATTCTACATCCGTTGGTGCCGGTCGGGCAGCCGGCCGGTGTCAGGCAGGCGCAAGCGTATAGTCGAACTCGTAGGAATGCCTGCCGTCGGCGATGATGATCCGCATCGAACCACTCAGCCCCGCGAGTTCTCCGCTGCCCGAATCAGGCACGACGATGATGTTCAGAAATGGTTCGCCGCGATTCATCGTTGCGTTGTGCTGCAGCACGAAGGTCCCGCGGCGTCCGTTCAGCGTTGCGCTGACGCGTTCGATCGCGACATAACCGGCCGATCCCTTGACGTCGGTCATCGCGCTGAGCATCTCGCCCTGGCTGGTCCCATCGAGGTCACCCTGGAACTGCTTGTCGATCGACATGCGGCCGAGCTTCGCATCTGGAGCAGCGGCATGTGCTGGAAGCGGGTTCAACTTCACCTCGAAGGTGCCGCGCGCTTGCATGGTCATGATCGTTCCTTCCTGGCGTGGGCGTAGTGAGGCGGACAGCTGCGCTCAGCTGCGCGCCGCAACCTCGTCGATGTGCTTGAGCAGGTCGGCAGGATCCTCGTAGACACGAAATGCGCCTGAGCGCGCGAGTTCGTCCTCGCCGTAGCCTCCCGACAGCAAGCCGACTCCGAGGGCGCGCGCCCGTTGCGCGGCAATCATGTCCCAGATGCTGTCGCCAAGGACAAGTGAGTTGCGGATGTCGACGCCGAGCCGCGCTGCCGCAGTGACGAACAGGTCCGGATCGGGCTTGGCATGCTTGACCTGGTCGCGCGTGACGACCGGGACCTTGTCCGGGTCGACGCCGAGGCCGGTGAGGTTATGCCGTGCTGTTTCCATGCGCCCACTCGTGGCGATCGCCCACGGTATGCCTTGCGCGGTCAGAAACTGGAGCAGCTCCACGGCGCCGGGCAGCGGTCGCACGCTGTCGGCGCGCCGCGTGTATGCCGCCGCGTGCGCCTGGCGTAGCCGCTCGACTCGCTCCGGCGTTATGTCGAGGCCGGTCTCGCGCAGCAGGATGTGCGTGAACAATCCGCCGCTCATGCCGATCTTGCGGTGGATGCGCCAGACCGACAGCGGAATGCCTTCCTGGTCGAGGGCCTCCTTCCACGCCAGCACATGCTGATAGACGCTGTCGACGAGCGTTCCATCGAGATCGAAGAGAAATGCCGTTTCGCTGCGGGGCATGGGATGTCCTGTAGGGTGGGCCTTGGCCCACCGGTTTTTCACGTACAAAAGAACAACGGTGGGCCAAGGCCCACCCTACGTCAATACAGTTTCAGGACGCCGGCAGCGTTGAGCAC
>DASRTK010000155.1:0-8054 GCA_035655975.1 Rudaea sp. | reverse complement strand
GCGCCCGACTTCAGCCTGACCGACAGCAACGGCAAGACGCAGACGCTGTCGCAGTACAAGGGCAAGATTGTCGTGCTCGAATGGAACAATCCGGAATGCCCGTTCGTCGGCAAGCACTACGGCAGCGGCAACATGCAGAAGCAGCAGGCCGATGCGACCGCGGCCGGCGTAGTCTGGCTGACGATCAACTCCGGCGCGGCCGGCAAACAGGGCAACCTCGACGCCAGCGGGGCGAATGCCTACATCGCCAAGGTCGGCGCCAAGCAGACCGCGTATCTGTTCGACCCCGCCGGCACCGTCGGCCATCTGTACGGCGCGCGCACGACGCCACACATCTACGTCATCGACACGCAAGGCGCACTGCGCTACGTGGGCGGCATCGACTCGATCGCGAGCACCGACAAGGAAGACCTGGCCAAGGCTACCCAGTTCGTGCCACAGGTCCTGGCCGAACTGAAGGCCGGCAAGGCAGTCAGCGTGACGGCGTCGCAGCCGTATGGCTGCGCCGTGAAGTACGGATCGTGATGTCCGACTTCCCGGCGCTGCTCACACGCGCGTTTCGTTCTCGTTGAACGGCGGCTCGAGGTCGGAGCTGCTGGCGAGGATCCCGGAAGTCACGATGGCTTCCGGCGGCTGCGCCGCGACCGTCACGGCCGGCGGCAGGTGCGAGACCGTGTACCAGGCAAGCACGAGGGCTGCGCCGAGCATGACCGATGCGAGGCCGAACGTGATGCCGGCCCAGGCGCCGTGCATGTGGGCCTGCGTGACTGCGGCGAACGTGCGTGTGAACAACGTCGGCGCGATGATCCCGGCGATCGCCGACAGACTCGCGACGGCGCCCTGCAGTCGGCCCTGTTCGCGCGGGTCGACGTGGTGCGTCATGATCGCCTGCGCGGCCGGGCCGGCAACGCCCCAGAGCGCGGCGATCGGCATGAACGACCAGAACCAGTAGCCGTTCGGCGCGAGTCCGTACAACGCGAAGCCGAGCGTCCCGCAGGCCAGGCCGAACAGCAGCGCGCGGCGTTCGCCCAAGCGCCCGACGATCTTCTTGATCAATCCGCCCTGCACGATCGCGGCGAGCACGCCGACGCCGGCGAGCGTGTAACCGACCATCTGCGGGCCCCAGCCGAAGCGATAGTCGGCGTACAGCACGAACGTCGTCGGATAGACCATGTGCGCGAGCGCCATCAGGAACAGCACTCCGATCAGGCCGAGCACCTGCGGATAGCGGCGCAACAGTTTCAGCGCTCCGAACGGATTGGCATGCGCCCAGTCGAAGTGCGGCGTGCGTTTTTCCTTCGGCAGCGACTCGGGCAGCACGAACAGGCCGTAGACGAAGTTCGACAGGCACATCACGACCGCGGCCCAGAACGGCAGGCGCACGTTGATCTCGCCAAGGAAGCCGCCGATCGCCGGCGCCACGACGAAGCCGATGCCGAACGCCATGCCGATCATGCCGAATGCCTGCGCGCGCTTTTCCGGCGGCGTCACGTCGGCGACGTAGGCGTTGGCCGTGCTGAAGCTCGCCGCCGTGATTCCGGAAATGATCCGGCCGATGAACAGCAGCGGCAGTGTGTTGACCGTCGCCATCAGGATGAAGTCCAGCCCCAGGCCGAGGTTCGACGCCAGGATCACCGGCCGGCGGCCGAGCCAGTCCGACAACGCGCCCTGCACCGGCGTGAAGAAGAACTGCATCGTCATGTAGGCGGTCGAGAACCAGCCGTACCAGATCGCCGCCTGCGACACGTTACCCTCGAGGAAGCTTTCGATCAGGTGCGGCAGCACCGGGATGATCAGGCCGAACGCAAGGATGTCGATCAGTACCGTGATGAAGATGAAGACGAGCGCGGCCTTGCGCGGCGGTGCTACTGGATTTGCATTGTTTTCCACTATTTGCCTTGGCTTGGGGGGTTAGTAGGCCCTGTCTTCCCGCTCGCTCACTCGTGAGGGACCCAAGGGTAAGACGTCATTCCCGCGAAAGCGGGAATGACGGCGCTTTTTTTCTTGTTCACGGTTCCTCGAAGGTAGCTTACTCCTCACATCCTCCATCACCGCCCCGCATGGATATCGACGAAGCGCAGGAACTCCGCGCGCGTGCGCGCGTCCTTGCGGAATGTGCCGAGCATCTGGCTCGAGATCATCGACACGCCGCGCTTGTGCACGCCGCGCGTGGTCATGCACTGGTGGGTCGCGTCGATGACGACGCCGACGCCGCGCGGCTTGAGCACCATATCGATGCAGTGCGCGATCTGCGCGGTCAGCTTCTCCTGCACCTGGAAGCGGCGCGCGTAGGCATCGACGACGCGCGCGAGCTTGCTGATGCCGACGACCTTGTCGGTCGGCAGGTAGCCGACGTGGGCGCGGCCGATGATCGGCGCCATATGGTGTTCGCAGAACGATTCGAATTCGATGTCGCGCAGCACGATCATCTCGTCGTAGCCGGCGACCTCTTCGAACGTGCGGCGAAGGTATTCGGTTGGATCGATCGCATAACCGGAAAACCAGTCGCGATACGCGTTGACCACGCGCTTGGGCGTGTCGAGAAGACCCTCGCGCCCGGGATCTTCCCCGGCCCAGCGCAACAAGGTTCGGACGGCGTCCTCGGCCTCACTCTGGGTGACTGGTGTCCTAGCGGGTTTCGCGCGCGCCATCCGGTGATCCTCCTGCGCGCCGACGGTGCGACGCCGGGTCGTAGTGTAGCCCGTGGGCCGGGTCCTGAGCGATCAGTCTGCGGCCGGGCGTGCCTTGCGCGCGCCACCGCGCGGCGCCACGCGGCGCAACGGTTTGCCGTCGATTGGCGCGAGCGTCCAGGCCAGCGTGACGAGGCGGTTGCGGCGCGGATCGCGCGGCCGCTGCAGCAGTTCGCCGAGGCGCACGAGCATCCGGTTGATCTCGCGCAATTCAGCGTCGTTCACCCAGCCCTTCAAGCGCGACGCCCACAGATCACGCAGGTCGCCGGCGCCGCTTGCCGTTCCGCTGCGCAGGGCCTTGGCGAAATCGCGCTCGGCAGTGCGCAGCATGCCGGCGACGACCTGCGCAACCGTGCCGGTGTCCGACCGCGAGCCGCGTCCGTACTTCAGGTGCACGCGCTTGCCACGTTGCGCGACCGTGCTGTAGCGGCGCCCGCGACCGTCGCCGCGGTCTTCGCCCTCGCGCAGCACGCCGGCATCGACGAGGCGGCGCAAGTGGTAATAGAAGCCGTCGGCCGGGCGGCCGAGTTGGGCCGCAATGTCGGCGACCGCGGCGTCGCCGCCAAGCGCCTCGATCGTATCGACGATCTCCTGGCGCACGGTCGACACCAGCGCGGACAGCGCCGCCTGGTCCTCGATGTCGCCCGGCAGTTTGCGCGGATGTGCCATCGGTTGGGTTGCCTGTGTTGAAATCTGCGTCTATTATTCAACATATTGGGTGGCGTGTCACGTGCCGGTCCGGAACAAGCGAGGTGCATCCATGTTGCGCGGCGTGCTGGTCTTTCTGATGTCTTGCGGTTTCGCGGCGGCGGCAACGGCTGAAGACGCCGGCCGCGTACTGGCCCGGGCGAAGGCCGTGAGCGGTGGCGACGTGTGGAATACGGCGCGCAGCTGGCGCGGCGATGGCATCCTGCGGGCCGGCGGCTTGGGCGGCGAATACCACGCAACCATCGACCTGACGACAGGACGTTCGGCCGACAGCTACAAGCTAGGCCCGGTCGACGGCGCCGACGGTTACGACGGCAAGCAGGCCTGGGGCAAGGATCCCGGTGGCGAAGTCGCGGCGCTCGACGCGCCGGAAGCGCTGCGGCGCGCACGCACCGGAGCCTGGCTCGATGCCCGCGCCTACTGGTTTCCGCAGCGCATGGCCGCGACTTACGCTACGGTCGAGACGCGCGAACTGGACGGCATGCGCTATCACGTCGTCGAGGCGAGGCCGAAGGACGGCGAACCCGTCGTCCTGTGGTTCGCGGCTGACAGCGGACTGCTGGCCCGCGTCGCGCTGCGCGAAGGCCAGGACACGGCGATCACGACGTTCGACGACTACCGCGATGTGCGCGGCCTGAGGTTGCCGTTCCATTTCGTCACCGACAAGACCGACGCCGCCGGGCGCACCGATCCGCGCCGGCGCAGCGAAGTACGCTTCGACAAGATCGCGCTCGACGTCACGGTTGGTGACGCCGACTTCGCGATACCGGACATGGCCGCGACCGCGCGTATCGATGCAATTGGCGGCATCGCGCGAATTCCGTTCGAACTGATCAACAACCACATCTTCGTCGACGCGACGATCAATGGCCAACCCGCGCGCCTGATCGTCGACACGGCCGGCGCGAATATTCTCACGCCCACGGCCGCGGCGAAGTTCGGCGTGACCGGCGCCGGCAAGGGTTCGGCGGCAGGCAATGGCGAGGAACGCACCGACTTCGCCTTCGCGAACGTCGACGATCTTCGCGTCGGCGCGGCGCGCATGGATCATCCGGTGTTCTACATCGTCGACCTGGGTCAACTGCCGGACGTCGAAGGCGTGCCGCTCGACGGCCTGGTCGGCTACGAACTGTTCCGCCGTTTCGGCACGACGATCGACTATGCGCACCGGGAATTCACGCTGAGCGATGCCGGAAAATTCACGCCGCCGCCCGGCGCAAGGGCGATCGCGTTCGATCTCGACGACCATGTGCCGATCGTGACGGCAACGCTCGGCGGGCTGCCGGCGCGCATCACGATCGACACCGGGTCGCGCTCGTCGCTGACGCTGCATTCTCCATTCGTGCGCGCGAACAACCTCGTCGAGATGTATCACGCCGCACCGGAGAGCGTTACCGGCTGGGGCATCGGTGGCGCCGTGCGCGGGCGCATGGCGCGGCTGCCGACGCTGCAGATCGGCGATCAGCGCATCGACGGCATCGCCGGCGAGCTGTTCACGGGCGACAAGGGCGCTTTTGCGAATCCGGACATTTCCGCGAATCTCGGCAGCGGCGTGCTGCGCCGCTTCACGGTCGCGTTCGATTACGACCAGCGCAAGATGTATCTGGCACCGAACGCCGACTTCGCGAGGGCCGATGCGTTTGATCGCAGCGGCTTGTGGCTGCTCAAGGATGGCGAGGCGTTGCAAATCACCGACGTGGTGCCCGACAGCGCCGCGGCGCGGGCCGGATTGCGCGTCGACGATCGCATCGTTGCGATTGACGGCGAAGCGGTGGCAAAGCACTCACTCGCGCAGTGGCGGCAGCTGTTGCGCGAGTCGCCCGTCGGTACGCGCGTCGAGGTGAGGTATCGGCGTGGTAGCGGCGAACAGTCAGGGGCGATCGTGCTTGCCGATCGAATTCCTGCAGTTGCTCTGAAATAAGAGCTGCCTCGTAAGGACTTGTTGTCGGGTTCAACACCATCCCCACCCAACCCTCCCCTTGAAGGGGAGGGCTTTAGCGCGCGCTATGACGCGCGTCACTCGACGCGGCAGAACGCGGCCTTGAGGTAACGCGACTCCGGTACGTGCGCCAACCACGGGTGGTCGGCGCCGGCACCGGTGACCTTGATGACCTGGATCGTGCGGTTCGCGTAGAACGCGGCGCGCCGCAACATGTCGAGGAACTGCTCTTCGCTGACCAGGCCCGTGCACGAGCAGCTCAAGAGGATTCCACCCGGCTTTACCGCCGCGAGCGCGAGCTTGTTCATGTCGAGGTATTTCTTCAGCGCCGGGATCACCTGCTCGCGGTCGCGCGTCATCTTGGCCGGATCGAGGATCACGACGTCGAAGCGCTTGTCTTCGGCGTTGCGGTTGTTGACCGCGACATCGCGCAGCCAGGCAAAGATGTCGGCCTGGATGAAACGCACCTTGACCTTGTTCAGGCGCGCGTTCTGCTCGGCGATCTGCAGGATGTCTTCGTCGAGATCGACGCCGACGACTTCGCCGGCGCCGCCGAGCGTCTTGGCGTAGATGCCGAAGCCGCCGGAATTGCAGCACAGGTCGAGCACACGCGCGCCGGCGCAGAAGTCGGCGAGCGTCCTGCGGTTGTCGCGCTGGTCGAGAAAGAAACCGGTCTTGTGCTTGCTGCCGGGCGCGGCGTGGAACTTCACGCCGTATTCGTGGATGACGGTCGGCTTCGGCGTCGATGGATGTGCCAGGTCGAAGCTCTCCTGTTTCTGCACATGATCCTCGGCGAACACGTAGGTTTGCGAATCGGGAAAGTGGTCGAGCAGACAGCGCTTGATCACGTCGCGCTGCTTGACCATGCCGGCCGAGAAGAACTCGATGACCAGCGTGTCGGCGAAGCGGTCGACGACGAGGCCGGACAATCCATCGCCTTCGGAGTGCACGACGCGGTACGCATCGGTGACCGCGTCGAGCTTCAGCGTCTCGCGGCGCAACTTCACGGCCTGCGCGATCTTGCGCGCGAAGAAGGCTTCGTCGACGGCCTCGTCCGGATCGGCCGTGAGTACGCGCAACGCAATGCGCGAGTGGCCGTTGTAGAAGCCGCGGCCGGCGAACGTGCCGTCGCGGTCGTAGATGTCGACAACGCTGCCGGGTTTCGGCCGCGGCTCGGGCTTGTCGACCATCTTCTGGAAAATCCACGGGTGATTCGAGCGCCGCTCGATCTTCAGGCGGACGACGGGGTTCGTGCTGGTGTCTTGGTCCTTCATATGCCCATGATAAAGCAGTAGAGCTTGAACCACGGAGAACACGGAGGAAGAAATATCGGGTTAAAAAAGGGCTGCTCTGCGCTCCCGACCGTGTAGCGCGCCGGTGGCCAGCCCGTTTTTTCCAAGCCCCAAACTTCCTGTTCAATAGTCTTTTCTCCGTGTTCTGCGTGTTCTCCGTGGTTCAAGCTTGTTCTCTCCTTGCTTGCGGCAATTCGGGCCCCATAGATACGCGATGGATATTGCACACCCGACCCCGGAACCCAGCGACGCCGCGGTCAAACGCGATCGCGCGCGCATCCGCTATGCGCTGCTTGGAGCAGCCGGCCTCGTTGCCGGCATCTGGCTGGCCTGGCTCGGCGCCTGGGCGCTCGGCTGGAATATCGACGACCTTGGCATCCGTCCGCGCGAAATCGGCGGCCTGATCGGCATCCTGACGGCGCCGTTCGCGCACGCGTCGTTCGAGCACCTCATGTCGAACACCTTGCCGCTTGGCCTGCTGTCGGCGCTGACCCTGTACGCCTATCCGCGTGCGACGCGCTACGCCCTGCCGCTGATCTGGCTCGCGTCCGGACTCGGCGTGTGGCTGTGGGCGCGGCCCTCGACGCACGTGGGCATCAGCGGCATCGCGCACGGCCTGATGTTTTTCGTGTTCGTGATGGGACTGCTGCGCCGCGACCGTCTCGGTGTGTCGCTCGCACTGCTCGTATTCTTCCTCTACGGCGGCATGCTGATGACGGTGCTCCCGCGTGAAGTCCAGGTTTCGTTCGAGTATCACCTGGCCGGCGCGATCGCCGGCGTTGCCTGCGCGCTCGCGCTGTTCAGGCTCGATCCTCAACCGGCGCGCAAACGCTATAGCTGGGAAGACGAAGAAGAGGAGTTGGCGGCAGCCGACGACGAACTCGAGCCGCCGCGGCCGTCGGACGTGCCGGTGCTCTGGCGCGGCCCGCGCGTTCATGAACGCGGCGGCGACAATATCGTCAAAGTCCCGCGGCGCCAGCGCGACGAGCCGTCGCTGCACTGAGCGTCGGCGTCGAGGTTCCGAGAGCGTTTTTGGACGCGCATGACGCGGATAAACACGGATAAGGGCGAATAGGGGAGCATGTCTCTACAAACTGGCGCTTTAATCCGCGTTCATCCGCGTTCATCCGCGTCGATCCGCGTCATCCGCGTCCTAACAAATGCTCTTGGTTGCGCCGGGGCCTGTTGTCGGTCGGTCAGTGCTGGCGGTGCTACAATTACACTTTCTCGATGAAACCTGCCGTCATGAATGCACAACCCCGCCGCGTTGAGCATCAGCAGACTGACAAGGGCTCCGTGCCGGTTTATACGACGGCGGTCGTCGACCAGCCGTGGGCGAGCTACGCGCGCTCGGATCACGAAACCTGGGCGACACTGTTCGAGCGCCAGAAGCAGCTGCTGGTCGGTCGCGCCTGCGACGAATTC
>DASRTK010000154.1:0-7993 GCA_035655975.1 Rudaea sp. | reverse complement strand
ATTCGACAGCGATGCTGGCATTTTCCCTTGCGATTGCCGTGCCCGTAGGCGCTGGCATGGCCGCGACGAAGGCTGCCGTAACTCCGGCCGTCGCAGCCGGAGCCAGTTCCGCCAAGGGCGATTTCGGCCCCCCGCAGGGCGAACCGATTCACGCCGTCTTGACGAGTCCGCCGAACGTGCCGCCGCCGACCAACCGCAAGTATCCGGCCAAGGTCATCGTCGAACTGGGCGTGATCGAAAAGGAAATGCCCATCTCCGAGGGCGTCACATACACGTTCTGGACCTTCGGCGGCACCGTGCCCGGCAGCTTCATCCGGATCCGCCAGGGCGATACGGTCGAATTCCATCTGAAGAACGACCCAAACAACAAGATGCCGCACAACATCGACCTGCACGGCGTGACCGGGCCTGGTGGCGGCGCGGCGTCGAGCTTCACCGCTCCCGGTCACGAATCGCAATTCACATTCAAGGCGCTGAACCAGGGCCTGTACGTCTATCACTGCGCCACCGCGCCGGTCGGCATGCATGTCGGCAATGGCATGTACGGATTGCTGCTGGTCGAGCCGCCGGAAGGTCTGTCTCCGGTCGACCACGAGTATTACGTGATGCAGGGCGATTTTTATACAACGGGAAAATATCGTGAGAAGGGCCACCAGCCGTTCGACATGGAAAACGCGATCGCCGAGAAGCCGACCTATGTCGTGTTCAACGGCGCCGAGGGTTCGCTGACCGGCGACAAGGCCATGGCAGCGAAGACGCATGAGACCATACGCATGTTCGTCGGCAACGGCGGCCCCAACCTGGTGTCGAGTTTCCACGTGATCGGCGAGATCTTCGACAAGGTCCGCTACGAAGGCGGAACGCACGAGCAGGAGAATGTGCAGACGACGCTGATTCCGGCCGGCGGCGCGGTCATGGTCGAATTCCATACCGAAGTGCCGGGCAGCTACATCCTCGTCGATCACTCGATCTTTCGTGCGTTCAACAAGGGCGCGCTGGCGATCCTCAAGGTCGACGGGCCGGAAGACAAGGCGATTTATTCGGGCAAGGAAGTCGACGCCGTTTATCTGGGCGACCGGTCGGCGCCGAATCTGGCAGCAGTCACCGAAGCAACGAAAGCCGCGCAGAGCGGCAACCTCACGCTGGGGGACCAGGTCAAGGCCGGCGAGGCGCTGTTCATGGGCACCTGTTCGGTCTGCCACCAGCCTACGGGTCAGGGCCTGCCAAACGTTTTTCCGCCGCTGGCCAAGTCCGACTATCTCGCTGCCGATCCAAAACGCGCGATCGGTATCCTTCTGCACGGCTTGACCGGCAAGGTCACCGTGAACGGCAATGATTTCAACTCGGTCATGCCGCCGATGAATCAGCTCAACGACGACGAGGTCGCGAACATCCTGACCTACGTCCTCAACAGCTGGGGTAACCCGGGCGGCCGGATCAACGCGGAGGACGTAACCAAGGCACGCGCGGCACCAGCGGCGGGAGCGGCGGCGAAGCCGGAGCACTGAGAAAATGTTCCGGGCAGCGGCAGCAGCACTGTGCCTGGCGGCATTCACGCTACCGGCAGCTGCGGCCGACTACGTGCCAGTACCGGGCGGCAGCTTCGCATCGGTGCTGCCGCCGGATGGCAAGGACGCGCCGGCAATCGTTGCTCCGTTTCGCCTGCGCAGCTTGCCGGTCACGAACGCCGAGTTCCTGGATTTCGTCCGCGCCAACCGACAGTGGGATCGCGGCCGCATCGCATCATTGTTCGGCGACAGCCAGTATCTCGCGCATTGGAGCGGGCCATCCGACCTCGGTGCGGCTGGCCGCAACCAGCCGGTGACGCACGTGAGCTGGTTTGCAGCCGAAGCGTTCTGCGAGAGCGAGCATGCACGGTTGCCGACCTGGTACGAATTCGAATACGTGGCCGCGGCTGATGAATCGCACGCCGATGCGCGCGGCGACCCGGCCTGGCGCGCACGCATACTCGACTGGTATGCGCGACCGTCGACGGCCGCGTTGCCTGACGTCGGCGGCACGCCGAAAAATTTCTACGGCGCGCGGGACGTGCATGGTCTGATCTGGGAATGGGTCGGCGATTACGCCAGCCTGATGATTTCCGGGGACAACCGCAACCAGGGTGACCCCGACCTGCTGAAGTTCTGCGGTGCCGGCGCATTGTCGACACAGGATCGCGAGAACTACGCGATCTTGATGCGCATCGCGCTGCTGTCCTCGCTCAAGGCGGCCGATACGACCGCCAATCTCGGTTTTCGCTGCGCGAAAGACGCTACTGGAGAGGGTCGATGAAACGCCCTGGAACATTTATACTTTGTCTCGCGGCATTAGCCGCCGCTGCGACGGCCGCGGCTGCCGACATTGGCGCGACATTGCCGGCCGGCCCCTCTCGGCCCTCCGTGGCCCCCGCGGCGCTGGGAGTTCTGCCCGGCGATTCGGTGTATCAGCTCGATATTCCGCTCACCAGCCAGGATTCGCATGCGTCGAAGCTCGCGGACTTGCGCGGCTCGCCGGTCCTGATTGCGATGTTTTATACATCGTGCAAATACGTCTGCCCACTGATCGTCGACAGCATGCTGCGCGTCGACAAGGGACTCACGCCGGACGAGCGCTCGCATCTGCGCGTGGTGCTCGTGAGCTTCGACCCCGACCACGATACGCCGCAGGCGCTCAAGACAGTCGCCGTCGAACGCCACCTCGATCTGCCGCGCTGGACGCTCGATCGCACCGACGCCGACAGCGTGCGCAAGCTCGCCGCCGTGCTCGGCGTGCAATACCGCGCCATCGAGAACGGCGACTTCAACCATTCGACGGTGATCAGCCTGCTCGACAAGGACGGGCGCATCGCCGCGCGCAGCAGCCGCACAGGCGAACTCGATCCCGAACTTCTGGCCGCGACCCGGCGCGAACTCGCTGGGAAGTGATCGGAAGGGCGCATGGGGGCGAACCTGCGATCGGGCTCCCACGACAGGTGACAGTCATCCAGCCGCCGCATTCCCGGTGCGGACTTTCTTCAATGGCTCGACGCCGAGCCGCTTGTGCATGATCGGGCTCGTCGTTGTGTACTGCAGATATACCTTTTCTTCCGGCGACAGCAGTTCGCGCACGCCAAACGCCGCCAGCGCCGTTTCGTGAAAACCGCTCAGGATCAGTTTCTTCTTGCCCGGATAGGTGTTGATGTCGCCGACCGCGAAGATGCCCGGCACATTCGTCGAGAATTTTGCCGTGTCGACCTCGATCTGGTTCTTGTCCAGGTTCAGGCCCCAGTTCGCGATCGGACCGAGTTTCGGGTGCAGGCCCCACAGCACGACGAGGTGATCGGTACCGACTCGTGTCGTGACGCCGCTCCTCGTGCGCACCGAAACCGACTTGAGCGCGTCGCTGGCGATCTCCAGTGCGCTGATGTCGCCTTCGAGGAACTGCATTCGCTGCTCGCTGCACAGTTGTTCCATCTGCCGGACCTTGCCCGCCATCGCGCGAAATTCTCGTGAGCGGTGCAGCAGGATAAGGCTGTTGACCTTGTCCTGCAGCGCCAGCACCCAGTCCAGCGCCGAGTCTCCGGCGCCGGCGATGATGATGTCCTTGCCGGCGAACAGGGCAGGATCCTGGATCTTGTAATGCAGCTGGCGGCCTTCGATGCGCGTGGCGCCCTCGACGTTCAGCTGGCGTGGACGGAACGAACCCACACCGCCCGCGATGATCACTGCGGCCGCGTCGAACTGCGTGCCAGTGCTGGTTCGCACGAAGAATCGGCCGCTAGCCTGGCGCGCGACTTCGGTGACTTCCTGGCCGAGATGAAACTGCGGAACGAACGGCGTGATCTGTTGCATGAGACGATCGACCAGTTCCCGCGCGTCGCAGACCGGAATCGCCGGAATGTCATAGATCGGTTTGTCGGGGTACAACTCGATGCACTGACCGCCAACCTGCGGCATGCTGTCGACGACATGCGCCTTGAGGTCGAGCAAGCCGAGTTCGAAGACCTGGAAGAGGCCGACGGGACCCGCGCCGATGATGACGACATCCGTAACGATCATGCACCAATCCTGGCTTGCGCGACCGTTTGCGGCCGCATCCAACAAGGAGCGTAGGGGCCTGCGGCGCTGGCGCTTTTGATCCTGGTCAAGTCGGACGAAAGGCTGGCGCAGCGCGCGATCGCAATTGTCCAGCGCGATCGCGCGAGCCGTAACCCTGCAGGGCGATCGGAAGCAGGCGCGACATGTCCAACGTCATCGGGGGTCCGCTTGATCCCGATCAACGCGCTCGGGTTCAGGGAATGCGATATGTCACAGCCCAGGCGAGGTTTCACCAATGAGCAATACGGGTTCGGCACATCATTCGACTGTCGCGCAGCCAGACCGTTTCGCTGCACAAGCGCGCGATCCGGTCTGCGGCATGACCGTCGATGCGGCGACGGCGAAACATCATGCGCCGTTCGACGGGGTGGCCCACCACTTCTGCAGTGCGCACTGCAAAAGCAGATTCGAAGCCGATCCGGTTCGCTACGTGAAAACGGGCGAACCCTCATCGACGATCGCGCCGTCAACCGCCGGTGCGACTTACACCTGTCCGATGCACCCGCAGATTCGGCAACCCGGGCCGGGGAATTGCCCTATTTGCGGAATGACACTCGAACCGGTCCTGCCGACCGTGGGGATGGAGGACACGCGCGAACTCGACGACTTCACGCGACGCTTCTGGCGGACGTTGCCACTCACCCTCGTGGTTTTCGTCCTGGCGATGGCAGGACATCGCCTTGGATTGTCGGCACCGCAGGCGCAATCATGGGTCGAAATGCTGCTGGCTACGCCGGTGGTGCTGTGGGCCGGCTGGCCATTCTTCGTGCGTGCGGCACAGTCCGTGGCCAATCGCAGTCCGAACATGTGGACGCTGATCGGTCTCGGTGTCGCGATCGCATACGCTTACAGCGTAGCGGCTACGCTCGCACCACAGACTTTTCCGGCCTCGTTTGTGGAGCATGGGCGCGTGGGCGTTTACTTCGAAGCCGCCGCCGTGATCGTGTCCCTGACGTTGCTCGGCCAGTTGCTCGAGCTGCGCGCCCGCTCGCAAACCTCGGCCGCGATCAGGGCTCTGCTGGAACTTGCGCCAAAATCCGCTCGGCGGATCGGAGCGGATGGAGCGGAAGGCGACGTGCCACTGACCGATGTCCAGCCAGGCGACCAATTGCGCGTGCGTCCCGGAGAAAAAATTCCGGTCGATGGCGTTGTGATCGAAGGCTCCAGCGCCGTCGATGAGTCGATGCTCACGGGTGAGCCGCTGCCGGTCACCAAGCGCAGCGGCGACAAGATCGTAGGCGCCACGTTGAATACGACCGGTAGTCTGATCATTCGCGCTGAACGCGTTGGCGCGGAAACGATGCTTGCGCAAATCGTGCAGATGGTCACACAAGCGCAGCGCTCCCGCGCCCCGATGCAGCGCATGGCGGACGCGGTCGCTCGCTGGTTCGTAATGTCCGTCATTGCCGTTGCCGTCGCGACGTTCTTCGCGTGGGGTTTATTCGGTCCGGAACCGCGCTGGGTCTATGCCTTGATCAACGCGTTGGCAGTTCTGATCATCGCCTGCCCGTGCGCTCTTGGGCTGGCTACACCGATGTCGATCATGGTGGCGACCGGCAGGGGCGCGAGTTCGGGTGTGCTGTTCCGCGATGCCTCCGCCATCGAGGCAATGCGTACGATCGACACGTTGGTGATCGACAAGACCGGTACGCTGACCGAAGGCAGACCGAAATTCGATCGCGTCACGGCCGCAGACGGCTTCGAACCGAGTGAGGTATTGCGGATCGCCGCGAGTCTAGATCAGGCGTCCGAGCATCCGTTGGCACATGCGATCGTTGCCGAGGCGCTGCGGCAGGGACTTGCGTTGGAAAAACCGTCGAGCTTCGACAGCGCAAGTGGTATTGGCGTGAAGGGGACAGTGGGCGGCAGGCTGGTACTACTCGGCAATACCGCGTTGATGCAGCAGGAACACGTCGACGCAGCGCCGCTGCGTGACGCGTCCGAACTCCTGCGCAACGAGGGCGCGAGCGTGATGTACATGGCCGTCGAAGGCCGCTTGGCGGGGCTGCTGGCGGTATCCGATCCGATCAAGGCCAGCACCGCCGAAGCTCTCGGTGCGCTGCGGGCAGCCGGAGTCCGCATGGTCATGGCCACCGGCGACGGGTGGACCACAGCGCGTTCGATCGGCAAGCGTCTCGGCATCGACGAGGTAGTCGGCGAAGTCAAACCGGCCGACAAGGTGGCCCTGGTGGCGAAGTTGCAAATGGAGCACCGCAAGGTGGCGATGGCGGGCGACGGCATCAACGATGCGCCTGCGCTGGCACGCGCCGATGTCGGGATCGCAATGGGGACTGGTACGGATGTCGCGATGAACAGCGGGCACGTCACGCTGGTCAAGGGCGACTTGCGCGGCATTCTGCGCGCGCGTGTGCTATCGGAACAGACTGTGCGCAACATGCGCCAGAACCTCGGGTTCGCGCTGATTTACAATGTACTCGGCATTCCGATTGCAGCAGGCCTCTTGTATCCCTTTACCGGCCTTCTCCTGTCACCCATGATCGCGGCACTTGCGATGAGCTTCAGTTCGGTATCCGTCGTCGGCAACGCGTTGCGGCTGCGCACCCAGGGTTAGAGTTCGGTCTGAGAAAAAAAGCACGAGCATCGCCTCAAGTCAGGATTGCGCGGCGTCGCAGCGGCTGCACGATCAAGCGAGCGTGTGCCACCCTGAGTGGGTTTCACGAACATGTCTTCGACCAAGCGTCAACTAGCAATTAGATACATCTAATGTATCTGTGATAAGCATCGTGCCGGTTCAATCCCCCATGCATAAAAGCTACAACACCCAGACAGCAGAATTGTTGTTCGAATGGTCGCCAGCCCGGCCGGGGCAGCACAGAGCGGAGGCTTTCCTAGCGGTCGCGCCAGAAGCGCTCCATCTCCACGAACGTGAACGATGCCGACCAGGTGATCAGCACGAGACCTGTAAGCGCCTCGTTCCCGCAAACGAAGCGGATCGGCCCGTTCAGGTAGGCATCACTCATGCCGACCGTCGTGAACGTCATCGCGGAAATGTAGATGTAGTCGAGCAGGCTCGGTCCCACCCCGTGGGCCGACCCGAATGCCGGCGAGATCTCCAGGAGCAGGTATGCCATCCCGAAGATCCATATTTCTGCCACATGCGCGGGGAGCACGCCGAATATCGCGAAAAGAACACGCCGGCGACGCTGCCCCTCAAGACGGACGAGCCAGCGTGAGAGGAAGTTCAGCACCTCGTAGTGCAACAGCACGCAAAGAAAGACCGCAACAGCGGTTACGACGACAATGATGCAGTTGACCCCCCAATTGCCGTATTCGGCGGCCGGCTGCGCCTGAACCGACGTGGCAGCACTCGCTGCCGCGATTGCAGCGGCGACTCTCGGGCCCATTCTTGCCGTCGCAACCATACTTGCATGTCCTCGGATTGCCGCCGATGGCCAACTATGTCCCGGTTTGCGGCGCACGCACGTTGATCTGCATCAACAGCAGCCCTGAGCCTTGCGTGCCTGGCTCGCTCGCTCGAAGCGCAACTGATTCGGCGGCACGCTTCCTCAAGTACGGTTGATTTGGATCAACGCGATGGATGCGCCCGAGGCGCGCCGTTGGCATCGAAGAAACCCCGATTTCTGCGGGGAATCGAGGTGCGCCATGCAAGGATACTTCCGCGACCGCCGCGCCGCCGGCGCAGAACTTGCCTTGCAAGTCGTCCGGCATGCCGAGACGCTCGAACTGTTCGCGCCGGGCAGTCTCGTGTGCCGTGTGACTGTCGACCACGCGGAGCACCGGCATCTCCACGGCAATCGCTACATCGTACGTGCACCGCTCATGCTTCCGGGAAGCGAACTCGAAGCGGGACAGACTCAGGCGCCGGACCAGGCGCACGAAGATCCACACCGAGCGCAAAGAGACACGAAACTAAGCCTCAAATCATTGATTTTCGG
>DASRTK010000153.1:0-2705 GCA_035655975.1 Rudaea sp. | reverse complement strand
GCGCCAGCGCCTGATCGAGCAGACCCATTTCCCAGAGCACGTGCAGGCCGACCGGCTGCAACAGGAAACCGGCGCCGACGGGGCCAGGTTGCTCCGCCTGCTCGAACACCTCGACGCGATGGCCATCGCGCGACAGCAGGATTGCCGCGGCCTGCCCGGCGGTGCCGTAGCCGACCACGGCGATGTTCAGCGGCGTTTTGGCCATGGCTGAAGCGCGCGAGCTACGCGACCAGCGAGGCAGGCGTCGCCTGCATCGCGGCTGGCGCCGACAAATACGCCGCCAGAACTATCGGCGGGAATAGTATACATTTCAGCATTACGGCTCCCCTTCGCAATGCGGGGCGAATGGGCTTCCCGCGGCTGATGGCAAGCTTACGGACTCGCGCTCCGCAATGCAGCATCCGCCGACGCACGCCCCGGCATATACTTCGGCCTCGCGGCGCTGCGGCCGCCGCAATCGATTCGCCGACTTGCAGGGGGAGCTGCATCACGATGAATCTTTCGAATCTCGCGTATTGGCCAGCCGACACGTCGGAGCCCGTACTTGAAACGACTGTCGGCTCGATCCTTCGCGACGCCGCAGCGCGCGCGCCCGACCAGACTGGTGCTATTGCGTGGGGACTCGTGCCTGGACAGCGCCACGCCTGGACATATGCCGAGTTGCTGCGCGACGCCGAGCGCACGGCACAGGCGCTGCTGTCGCGTTTCGAACCCGGCGAGCACATCGCAATCTGGGCGCCGAACCTCGCCGAGTGGCTGCTGCTGGAACTCGGCGCAGGCCTCGCGGGAATCGTCATCGTCACGGTCAATCCCGCCTACAAGGCGCGCGAACTCGAGTATGTCCTGCGCCAATCGCGTGCGGTGGGCTTGTTCTACATCGCCTCGTTTCGCGGCAATCCGATGGCCGAATGGGTGGATCAGGTGCGTCCAGCCCTGCCGAATCTGCGCGACGCGATCGCGCTGGAATACTGGGATGAATTCCTCGCGTCGGTCGTGACGACGCGTCCGCTGCCGTCCGTCAGCGCAGACGATCCGGCGCAGATCCAGTACACCTCGGGCACGACCGGATCGCCGAAAGGGGCGCTGCTTCCGCATCGGGCACTGACGAACAACGCACGTCTGTTCGCCCAACTCATCGACTTGCGTCCCGGCGATGTATACGGGCACGCGATGCCTTTCTTTCATACGGCAGGCTGCGTGATGGCGACGCTCGGCGCCATCCAGTCGCGAGCCACGCATGCGTTCATTCCTGCCTTCGAGCCGGTGCGATTGCTCGCGCTGGTCGAGCAGGAGCGCGTCACGCATACGCTCGGGGTACCGACGATGCTGATCGCAATGCTCGAGCAGCCGCAACTCGCGGGCCGCAACCTCGACGCATTGCGCGTCGTCGCATCGGGCGGCGCCAGCGTTCCACCCGAACTCGTGCGCAACATCGAGTCGCGCTTCGGAGCCTCGTTCTGCACGGTCTATGGCCAGACAGAGACTTCGCCCCTGATAACGACGGTGCGCCTCGACGATGCGCCAACGGACAAGGCCGAGACCGTCGGCAAGCCATTGCCGCAGACCGAGGTAAAGATCATCGACCCGGCTTCGCGCGAAATCGTTGCGCACGCTACGGTCGGCGAACTGTGCACGCGCGGCTACCTGCTGATGACCGGATACTTCGACAACCCGAAGGCGACCGCCGCCACGATCGACACCGATGGCTGGCTGCACACGGGCGATCTGGCGACGATGGATTCGCGCGGCTACGTGCGCATCACCGGGCGGCTCAAGGACATGGTGATCCGCGGCGGCGAAAACATGTTCCCGGCCGAGATCGAATCCGTGCTGATCGAGCATCCGGATGTCGTCGAAGTCGCCATCATCGGGGTGCCCGATCCAAAGATGGGCGAAGAACTCGCCGCGTTCGTGCGCACCGGCGCCACGCGCCCGGACGTTGCCGCGCTGCATGCGCATGTGCGCAAGCAGCTGGCCGCGCCGAAGACGCCCCGCTACTGGATCTTCATCGATGCGTTTCCGCTGACCGGCTCGGGAAAAGTCCAGAAGTTCGTGCTGCGCGAGCGTTATCTTGCCGGCGAATTTTCCGCGCTCAGGCAAGAGTGTGCGTAAGCAAAATGGATTCCCGCTTGCGCGGGAATGACGGGTAGATCAAACGGAGCGTGCATGGATATCCGCGAACACTCGGTTGCGTTGATTTCGGTCATCGTCGGCCTTGGCTTGACCGTATTGCTCGGAAATCTCAACCGGTTGATCCGTGCGCGGCGCCAAGTCCGCTGGGATGCGCTGCCGCTGCTGTGGGCTCTGATCGCGTTGCTGCTGGTCAACAACTACTGGTGGGGCCTGTACCAGGGATCGGTCGTGGCCACGGCGGCATCGAGCGCGGCGACATTCCTGGTCGGGCTGTCGATGCCGATCATGCTCTATCTGATATGCGCCGCCGCACTGCCCAACGTCCGATCCTCCGGCAGTTGCGACATGCGCGCGGCGTATCTGGCCGAGAGCCGCTACTTCTTTGCGTTGATCCTGCTCTACGTTCTTGCGACGCTGGCCCAGACCCTTGTTGCACTCGGCGCCTTCCGCTGGTCCGAAGCCATGATCCAGCGCTGCCTCCTCATGGCTGTCATCGCCCCCATGATCTGGAAGCGCAGCATCGGCTATCACTGGTTCGCGACTGGTGCCATGCTGTTGATTCTGGTCTATCG
>DASRTK010000152.1:0-8639 GCA_035655975.1 Rudaea sp. | reverse complement strand
CCAGCGCATCGCACGCGAAGACGCATGCCATGAAATCCAGCGCGCCGGCGCTGCCGGGCGGGCCGGGCACGAGCACGATGAAGTCGTATCGACCTACGACCACAATCTCGGTCGCGATCCATGTCGCTGATCCGGCCAGATCGCAGTCCGCATGCGGCACCAACGCCAGGCGCTCACTTCGGCGGCAAGCGGCCCGGACAATGGACGCGGCGCGTGCGCGAGTGCTGGGATACCAGTGCTGGCATAATCTGGCTCGTGGACTATTCGACGGACACGACGACGATGACGCGACTTGAACTACGCTCTGCCAGCCTGGTCCTGGTGGCTGCGGTGCTTGCCGGCTGCTCTACCGGAACGCCGCCACCCGCGCAGACCGTGCAATCGGCGCAGGCGGCCATCGACGCGAAAGCCGCGCAGGAACTGAAGCTGTACGACCAGATGCGCGCGAGCCAGAGCTGGGACCTGGCGACTTCGCTCGGCGAGGAAATCGTCAAGAAATACCCGGCCAGTCCGGCGGCGGCGACGGTGAAGCAGACGCTCGACGACGTGCGCGCAAAAGGCGCGGCGCAGCGCGACTCCCGGCGCCTCGCGCGGCTGTGGGCCTATGCCGCGACGCCGGAAGGCAACGGCACGCAATACACGGCCGCGATTGAAAGCAAGGAGCCATTGAAGTCCGGCGCCAGTGCGAAGGACGCCGAACGCATCCGGCTCGTGTTGCGCCAGCATCCGCAGTGGGGGCAGAGCGTCTACCTGCTGCTCGACAACGCGAAGTTCGACTGCAGCAAGGGCTGCGCGACGCTGCCGGTGCGTTTCGACGACGCGCCGGCACAACGCATGAAGGCGACGATTCCGCCGACCGGCGAGCCGGCATTGTTCATCGACGACGACAAGGCTTTCATCGCGAAGATGCTGAAGGCGAAGAGCGTTGCGATCGACGCGACGATCAAGGGTGAAGGCGCAAAGACATTCGCGTTCGAGATTGGCGGCTACGACGCCTCGAAGTTGCCAAAGGCGCCGAAGTAGGTGTTATCCACGCGCTGCGCGCGTGGAGCAACTGCCGCCGTTGGAGTCCTCGCCTGCGGCGAGGCTCAACGCCGGCCAGGGCGGCAGAGGTCACGACGAAGGTGCGGTTTTTATGGTGCGCGTACTTGGATTGGATCATGTGCAGGTTGCGATGCCGCTGGGCGAGGAAGATCGCGCGCGCAGTTTTTACGGCGATCTGCTCGGGCTCGACGAGATCCCGAAGCCCGGTCCTCTGGCTGGCCGCGGTGGATTATGGTTCCAATGCGGCCAGCTGCAACTCCACCTCGGCGTCGAGGAACCGTTTTCTCCGGCGCGCAAGGCGCATCCGGCCTTCCGTATTTACGGCTACGAGAAACTGCTCGCAAGGCTGGCCGCGGCAGGCTTTACCGCCGTTCCCGACACGAGCCTTCCCGACGTCGAGCGCGCGCACGTATCCGACCCGTTCGGAAACCGCGTCGAACTGATCAATGGTGAAGGTGCCGCCTGAATTGCCCCGTTCGGTGTTGCTGGCGTGGAAGCAGACCGGCGCTTTGACGCGTCACTCACCGTCGAGGGGGCAATGATTCGTCCAGCATCACGTCGCAATACTCGAATCGGTTGTCGCGCAGTACGCGCTCGCCGGCGTGCAGCGCAATCGGTTGCGAAAAAATCGGTCCGGCATGGACACAGGTGTGGAATTCGCCGTTCTCGCCGCACGGATCGACGCTGGCAGGCAGCGCGGCGAGCAGTACTGCATCGAAATCGCGTCCGGCAAATTCGCCGCTGAGTTGTGTCGTGTCGACGCAGGTCAGGATCGCGCGAAAACCGCGTTCGACAAATTCCGCCGCGAGTTGCGATGTGTCGCGCCCCCACAGTGGAAACAGCGGCTCCCAGTCGAGTGCGGCGAGCAGGCGCTCGCGGTAGGCGCGCACGTCGGCCAGGAACAGGTCGCCGAAGGCGAGATGGCGCAACGCTGGATATCGGCTGCGCAAGCCGGCCAGAGCAGTCGTCAGCGCCTGCTCGTAGATCGCGTTCGACGCAGCCGCGGGAATCGAAACTTCAACGAGCGCGATGTCGAGCGCGGCAACCTGCGCTTCGAGGACGCTGCGCTGCACGCCGTGAATGCTGATGCGGTCGTACTCGCGCGTCATCGTCGTGACCAACGCGACGACCTCGACGCCAGGATCGCTGCGCAACGCGGCGAGCGCCATCGCGCTGTCCTTGCCGCCGCTCCATGCCAGTGCCACGGGCCTTTTGTGCATGACCGAGTATCACTCACTCCACTGGGTGTGACGAGCCATTGCCGGCGACGTTGCGCTACTTCTTGCGCACCAGCATCACGCCATCGCCAATCGTCAGCAGCACCGATTCGACGCGCGCATCGCTGCCGATTTTCAGGTTCAGGGCGCGGATCGCATCGGTATCGGCATCGTGGTGATCCGGATCGGCAACGCGGCCCGGCCACGGCTCGATGTCGAGCGCGATCGGCCAGGAGCATGCGACCGACGTCATCGCTTGCGCACCAGCATCACGCCATCGCCGATCGTAAGCAGCGTCGATTCGACTCGCGCGTCGTCTCGAATCTTTGCATTCAAGGTGCGGATCGCATCGGTATCGGCATCATGGTGGTCGGGATCGGCAACGCGGCCCGACCAGAGCATGTTGTCGAGCGCCATCAGTCCGCCCGGCCGCAGCAGTTTCAGACAGACCTCGTAGTAACCGTCGTAGCCGGGCTTGTCGGCATCGATGAAGACGAAGTCGTATTGGCCGGCGCTGCCGCGGACAAGAAGCGAGTTCAGCGTCTCGATGGCCGGGGCCAGCCGAAGATCAATGCGCCCCGACACGCCGGCCGAGGACCAATGGCGGCGCGCGATCGCGGTCCAGTCCGCATTGATGTCGCAACATACGAGCCTGCCTTCGAGCGGCAGCGCCGAAGCGATCGCCAGCGCGCTGTAGCCGGTAAACGTGCCGACCTCCAGACAACGCTTGGCGCCGATGCTGCGCACGAGCAGCGCAAGAAACGCGGCCTGGTCGGCGCCGATCTGCATGCCCGCTTCGGGCAGCTTCGCCGTTTCCTCGCGCAGGCGGCTCGCAGCCTTGCTTTCGCGCGACTGCGCCAGCACGTAATCTTCGATGCGGTCGGACGCGACGTAACGACGGGTCATGGCACGACTCCCAGTTGGATCAAGCATAGCCGCAGCGGCGGTCATTCGCCCCGATGTTGGAACGCACGCTGTAAGAATCCGTCTCTCGCGCCGGTCTGCCACTAGTTGAGTTTTCACGCCAGCGCCGAGCGCGAAGCGTATGCTGCACCCGCTGACCATCCAATCGAGGTGACTTATGCGAAAAATGATGTCGATGTTGTTGGGTTTGTTGATGCTCGCGCCGCTCGCGGTGCTTGGCGCCGACGAGGCGGCAGGCCCGCAGGACGGCCAGGCGGCGCCCGAGTTCAAGCTGCAGGACCAGAAGGGCAGCTGGCACTCGCTGGCGCAATACAAGGGCAAGTGGGTGGTGCTGTATTTCTATCCGAAAGACGATACGCCCGGGTGCACGACCGAAGTGTGCACGTTCCGCGACGACGTTGCGAAGCTGCACAAGCAGAACGCCGAAGTGCTCGGCGTCAGTCTCGACGACATCAAGTCGCATGAAGCATTCGCTGAAAAATACCACGTTCCATTTCCCCTGCTGTCGGACAACACGCAGTCGACCGCCAAGGCCTACGGCGTGCTCGCCACGCACGGCACTTTCACTTACGCGCGTCGCGAGACATTCCTGATCGATCCGCAAGGCAAGGTCGCCAAGCACTACAAGGACGTCGATCCGAAGGCAAATTCGGCCCAGGTTCTTACGGACCTCGACGCACTGAAAAAGGCCGGCTGACAGCAACGGCGAGAGACAATCGGCAGTCGCCCGAACGCCCAAAAACAACGGGTCGCGCTTGCGACCCGTTGCTTGCTGTTGCCGCTGTGATCGAACGTTGGCTGCTAGGCCGCCTTCTTTTTTCCGAGAGTCTGTTCGAAATCGCGGATTTCGCGCTCGGCCTGATCCTTCTGCCAGCCGTAGCGCTCCTGAAGTTTGCCGACGAGGTACTGGTGGTTGCCCTCCATACGGTTCAGGTCGTCGTCGGTGAGTTTGCCCCATTTTGCCTTGAGCGACCCTTTGATCTGGGTCCATTTGCCTTGGATGATATCGGGATTCATGCCTGTGCTCCTGTGGAGTGGGGAGTGGAGTGTCCACCCGACCCGGGTGACGAGCGAACGCCATCTACCATACTCGGGCGCGGTGAAATGCCGCTTAGCATGCGGTTAATCGGATGTTATGACCCGTTCATGTTCGCATCTTCGAAATTGCAACATTTGATTCATAGTATACATAGTATCTAAGTACACAATTGGAATGAAAGTACCAGGCAACCATCAGGTAGAAAGTTTCCCGCCCCAGGTTGCGCCGGACTGCGTGGTGCTGATTCTCGGCACGGTGCCGAGCGTGCGCTCGCTCGAGCTGCGCCAGTCCTACGGCCACGCGCACAACCTGTTCTGGTCGTTCATGGGCGAACTGTTCGATGCCGGCCCGGAACTGGCATACGCGGAACGCATGGCGCGCCTGCAGCGTCGCGGCGTCGGCATCTGGGACGTACTCGAGCGCTGCGAGCGCCCCGGCAGTCTGGATAGCGCAATCGTTGCCGGCAGCGAAGTGGCCAACGACATTCCAGGCCTGCTGGTCTCACACCCGGGCATTCGCGCGATCGCGCTGAACGGCGGCAAGGCGCAGCAATCGTTTCGCCGCCACATCGTGCCGCGGCTCGACGCCGCGCTGCGCGCGCGCATCACGCAACTCGACCTGCCGTCGACGAGTCCGGCGAATGCTTCGATCCCGCGCGCGCACAAGCTGGAACGCTGGCGCCAGTTGCAGGACTGGACCCATCACCGCTGACCGCGGCCGTGCGGGAGCGGGCGCGACACCCATAGGCCCGATCGAGACAGGCTCGACCGCATGGGCACAGTCAAATAGCCGCGATTAAGGATTGGCGTGAGACATTCCGCGCGGCGGTTCTGTCGACCGGCCTGACAACCAGGGGTGCGAAGCGGCATGCGGATAATCGATCATCGCAGTGGCGTGGTGGCGCTGGCTTGCGCCTGGCTGGCGCTCGGCGCCGCGTTGGTGCACGCCGAGGGCGGCCCGCCGATGCTGACCGACGATCCCGGCACACCGGGCGACGGCCACTGGGAGATCAATACGTCCCTGCAATCCGAGCACGCCGGGGACACGACGACGTTCAATCTGCCGCTGCTGGATTTCAACTATGGCATCGGCGAGCGGTTGCAGCTGAAATTCGAATTCCCGTGGGAGCTGGAGCGCATCAAGGGGCAGGGCGACCGGTCCGGCGCCGGGAACAGCATCGCCGGCGTGAAGTGGCGATTCTTCGACGCCGGCGATGCCGGCTGGCAGATCTCGACGTATCCGCAGGTGCAAACGCGCTTCCCTGTATCGGGGTCGGCGCTGGCTGACGGCGGCGTCAGCTACCTGTTGCCGTTGCAGTTCGAGCACAAATTCGGCGACTGGGGCGTCAATTTCGATTTCGGCCGCTGGTTGCGGCCGGCCGATCAGGGCGATACCTGGATCGGCGGCGTCGCCATCGGCCGCGACGTCGCCGAAGGCCTGGAGATAATGGGCGAATTTCACGACGAACGCGACGCGCATTCCTCGCGCAACCAACTGACGCTGAACTTCGGCACGCGCTGGGAATTGTCCAAGCGTTGCACGTTGCTCGTGTCGGCGGGCACGGATCTGCACAACGATCTCGGCCAAAAGGCATCGTTGATCAGCTACATCGGACTGCAGACGAACCTGTAGGTCGGCTGCTGGGGTCGATTAACCCCGACCGGACTTGACGGATTCCGCGCGTGCGGCGAAGGTTGCGTCGAGCGGCATCTTCCGAGGGGAGCGCAACGATGAAAGTTCTGGCCATTCTCGCAATGGTGTTGATGAGCCTGTGCGCCGCGGCTGTTGCCGCGCCGGCAACCGCGCCGACCGCACGCGATCTGCCGCCGGGCCTGCAGATTCCCGATGCCGCGCGGCCCGGGCCGAATTTCGATGTCGACCGCGCGACCGACGCGTACCTGAATCTGTTGTCGCCGGAACAGCGCGCCCAATCCGACGCCTACTTCGAAGGCGGCTACTGGCTGCAGCTGTGGGGGCTGCTTTACGGCTTCGTCGTCGCCGCGGCGCTGCTGTGGAGTGGCATCTCGCGGCGCATGCGCGATCTGGCGCGCAAGGTCAGTCCGCGGCCCTGGCTGTATACCTGGATCTACGTGCTGTTGTTCCTCGTTGCCAGCTTCGTGCTGAACCTGCCGTGGTCGATCTACGCCGACTATGTGCGCGAGCACCAGTATGCGCTCGCCACCCAGGATTTCACCGACTGGTTCGGCGACCAGCTGAAATCGCTGATGGTCAGCGTGATCGTGCTGCCACTCGTGCTGGTCGCAGTCTATGCGGCCGTGCGCCGCGCCGGCGAGCGCTGGTGGATCTGGGCGAGCGCCATCGGTTTCGTGTTTTCGCTGTTCGCCATGATGCTGGCACCGGTCTACGTCGCTCCGTTGTACAACGACTACAAGCCGCTGCGCGAAGGCAGCGTGCGCGAGGCCGTGCTGTCGCTCGCGCGCGCGAACCAGATTCCGACCGACCACGTCGTCGAGTTCGACGCTTCGCGCCAGACCACGCGCGTCAGCGCGAACGTCTCGGGCTTCGCCGGCACGACGCGCGTGTCGATGAACGACAACCTGCTCGACAAGACCTCCGAGCCGGAGATCAAGGCCGTGCTCGGCCACGAGATGGGCCATTACGTGCTCAATCACGGATTGCGCGGCACGATCTACGTCACGCTCGTGCTGACCTTCGGTTTCTGGTTCACGCATCGCCTGTTCGATCGCGCGTTGCGGCGCTGGGGTACCGGTCTGGGGCTCGAAGGCCGCGGCGATCCGGCGGCGCTGCCGCTCGCGTCGGCGATACTCGCGCTGTTCTTCTTCCTCGCGACGCCGCTGGTCAATTCGATCATCCGCCAGATGGAAGCCGAAGCCGACGCCTACGGACTCAACGCCGCGCGCGAGCCGAATGGCTTCGCCATGGCGGCGATGCGCCTGTCGACCTATCGCAAGATCCACCCTGGCGCACTCGAGGAGATCGTCTTCTACGATCACCCGAGCGGCTACGCACGCGTGCATGGCTCGATGATCTGGCTCAAGGAAAACCAGAACAATCCGACCGCGAACGCCGAGCTCCCGCCTGCAGCGAAGTAGCAGCCGCGTAGGATGGGCCTTGGCCCACCGGCTCTTGGCGTTCAAAGAGAACAAAACGGTGGGCCAAGGCCCACTGGCTCTTGCCGTTCAAAGATAAAAAAAGGTGGGCCAAGGCCCACCCTACATTTCCGGTCGGCTGGGCAAGGCGCAGCGCGCGCCGGGAGAGGCTGGGTGAGGGGACGACGCGTCGCGGCTCCACAGCGCGTAGGGTGGGCCTTGGCCCACCGGCTTTTTGGCGTTCAAGAGCAAAACGGTGGGCCAAGGCCCACCCTACTGCAATGTCACGTGCATGCGGTTGTCGTCCGAAACGCGGTCGACGAGCTTGTTGTACGGGTCGATGCCGGCTTCGTACGGTTCGCCATCGACCGTGACCGTCACGCTGCTGTCGCCGTCGGCGACCATGCGCTTTTCCAGGAACAGGACTTTTTCGTTCTGTTCCTGGCCGTCGGGAGATTTGGCGAACACGCCGATGTCGACCGGGACGTCGAACGTCGCCTTGGTTTCCTTGCCAATGCCGTCGACGTAAGTCTTGCCGGCGTGCAATGACAGCGTGACGTCGTACTTGCCGTCGTCGCGTTTCTTCGCCGTGACCGCCGAAACCCGGTCGTCGAAGATCGTGATCTTCTCGAACAAATCGGTGATAAGCGACGAGTTCTGCGGACCGGCGTCCTCGCGCAGGTAGGCGAGGAATTCCTTCGTCGTCGTGTATGGCGCCTGCTGGAATGCCTTGTCGTGGTCGTAGCGCGCCAGCGTCTTGTCGACCTGCGCCTGGCCGAGATAGTCCTTCAGCGAATACATGACGATCGAGCCCTTGCGGTAGTGGATGTACTGCTGGTTTTCGTTCAGAGCGAGCGGCATTTCCTCGACGACTTCGCCGGAACGTCCGCGCAGGTAGCGATCGAGTTCGTACTTGAGGAACTTGCGCATCTTCGGCGCGCCGTATTCGGCTTCCTGCACCATCAGCGCCGAATATTGCGCGAACGTTTCGTCGAGCATCGTCACACCCTGCGTGAACGCGCCGATGACCTGGTGCGCCCACCACTGGTGGCCGACTTCGTGCGCGGTCACGTAGTACGCGTAGTCGATCGATTCCGGGTCGCGCAAGTCGGCCGTGAAGCCGATCGTCTCCGAGAACGGCACGGTGTTGGCGAAGCTCTGGGCAAAACGCTCGTAGCCCGGGAACTCGAGCACGCGCATCTGGCGGAACTGGAACGGCGCGAATGCCGTCCCGAAATACGCCAGCGACTTCTTCATCGAGTCCATGATGCGGTCGACGTTGTACTCGTGGTCGGGATGGTAGTAGACCTCGAGCGATATGCCGTCGAGCGTGTCCTTCTTGAC
>DASRTK010000151.1:0-9127 GCA_035655975.1 Rudaea sp. | reverse complement strand
CACACCGTTGATCTGACTGGTATTGCCTGTCGGCCTCGTGATGACTACACCGGGGGCGCAGGCGGCGTTGGTGCCGACGAAATCCCAGCAAGGATCGAAGGCCTGCGGCGCATCGGAGGCCGTGCCCTGGAACAGATCGCTGATCGTCGGTGCACGAAACACCTTTGACACCGTGCCGCGCAGCAGCAGGTCTTCGATCGGACGCCACTCGACGGCGACCTTGGTGTTGTTCGTGCTGCCGAAGTTGCTGTACTTCGAATAGCGGTCGCCGAGGGTCAGGTTCAGCGCGTTGGCGAACGGAACGTCCTTCAGGATCGGGATCAGGACTTCGGCGTACGCTTCCTTGACGTTGTAGCCGCCGCTGAGCGCCGACACGCAACCGGTGCCGATGTCGCAGACGCCGGCCTCATCCGGGACCTCGATCGCGTCGGGAATCACCTGGCCGAACTGCTTGCGGTAGCTCACGCCGCCGGCGAGCTGGACCGTGCCGGCCGGTAGGTCGAACAGGTTGCCGTTGACTTCGGCAACGACCGAACGTTCGACATACACAGTGTTCGTGAACGCGTTGCCAGAGGCGGCGTCGAACGCCGCGACCGTGTTCGGATCAGTTACCGCGAAGATGTTGAACGGCGTGCAATCGGCCAGCGCGATCGGGTTGGCGGCCGTTCCACACTGGACGACGCCGTTGGCATTCAGGAACGATGGGCCGATGCCGGCGCCGAGCTTCGCCTGATTGACATAACCGGCGGTATGACTCAGCTGATTGTTGTGGCCGTAGTTGAAATACGCATTCCACTGCCAGCTGGTCTCGCCGAACGTGCCCTTGAAGCCGCCGGTGAACTGGTCGGTAGTCGTGCTGAAATTGTTGATACGGTTGCCGTTGTCGATCGAACGCGTCCTGAAGCGGAAGCCTCCGTTCTTGAAGTCCGTGCCGAACGGGTTGTAGTAGCTCTGTGCGGAGACGACCAACGGGCCGCCGAGCGTGTCGATCGGCTGCGGCGCAATCGACTGGGCCGATTGGGTCTTGGTGTGGAACAGCTCCACGTACGTTTCGACGCTGTCGGTCAGCTTGTAGTTGCCGACGACCCAGCCGCTGCTGCGCTCCTGCGCAGTCAGGTCTACGTTGCCGTGGGCCGCGTAGTTGTAGGCGTCCGTCCCCTTGTAGCAGCGATAGTCGTTGAGGTTCCCGCCGGCCGAGCCAAGCTCCTTCAGTGTTACGACGGTGCAGCCGCCGTACTGCGCTTGCAGATTCTTCGGCAACTGCACGTAACCGGTTGGCGTGCGGCCCGATCCGATGGCGTGCGCGGCGCCGTAATAGTAATACAGCGAGTCCTTCGAGAAGTCGCGGTTCGCGGCGACCACCTTGTCGAACTTGTTGTAGTCGACGCCGGCCATGATGCTGCCCTTGTCCGTCGTCTGGCCGAACACGAAGTGGTAGCCCTGGCGCTGGCCGTCGTCACGATCGGAAATGCCGTAGTCGGCCGAGAACTCCGCGCCCTGGTAGTTGCTGCGCAGGATGAAGTTGACGACGCCGCCGACCGCATCGGAGCCGTACACCGACGAGGCACCGTCGGTCAGGACTTCGATGCGCTCGACCGCGTCGGCAGGAATGGCGTTGACGTCGCCATACAGGTAGCGATGGCCGTTGACCAGGATCAGGGTGCGGGCCGAACCCAGGCCGCGCAGCGAGATCGAGGAATAGCCCGTGCCGCCGCCGTTGTTGACGCGCGGGTTGGTCACTGGGCCGGTTACGGCCGGCAGATCCTGAACGAGGTCACCCAAGGTGAGCTTGCCGGACTGCTGGATGGCTGCCTTGTCGATCGTGACGACGGGGTTGGCCGTCTCGATGTCCACGCGGCGAATATTCGAACCGGTCACCACGATGGTTTCGAGGGACTGGCTCTTTTGATCGGTATTGTTATCTGCGGCGGTTTGCGCTTGGGCGGTCCCAAGCGTGCCCGCCGTTGCGGCCACGCCAAGCGACAAAGCAAGGCGGACCGCCGACGAAAGCTTATTCGCGTCGAGTCTCATTACACTCTCCAACGTCAGGTTGTACAACAGATTCGGGACAAGGATTCCTTCCTGGAATAACCAATACTGGCTCACCAAAAACCTTTGGTAGCAATCGATACTAGCAACAAATGCTTAACATGGGAACCCCTGATGTGTTAACACAACCGGCTCCGCAGACGCGGCTTTTCAGCGGTCTTTCAAGGGGTTTTCAGGGGTTTGCGCGAATGACGCGCACGACTGCCGGCGTGCAATTTACAATTGTTACATTTGCACGGTCGGGCGGCGGGACGAGCGGTTTTCTACAGGTCCTGATGGTACTGGACGTAGGGAACGCGAGCCTGATTGGGGTCGACTTCGCGGGCCACCGGGTCGGTGATCGCCGGCAGGGCGCCGGACGACCAGAGATTCTGCGTGCCGATGCTCAGCTGGCCCTGCCACGGCGTGCGCCATGACAGGCCGATATCCAGGCCAGTCCAGCGCGACGTGCCGTTGAACGTATCGTTCGGGCCGAGCACGCGACCGGTGACGTTGCCGCTGAAATCACCGTAATGCAGGCCAAACGTCACCGCTGCCTGATTGAGGCTGAGCAGCGGGGTACTGCTTGGTCCGTACAACTGAAGCCGGCCGAGGCTGGCGCCAAGGTCGAGGCTATTCGGACCGCCGAAACGCCAGTGGCCGAGCGCGTTCACGCTGGAGTTCTGCGCGTCGGCCCCCTCGAGTCCCGGAATCAGCAGCGTCGGCAGCTGCGAATTGCCGAGCGCACTGAAAATGTCCCAGGTTGGACGCGCCGCGAACTGCACGCCGTCATCGCGCCGGAACCAGGACAGCCCGTAACTCAGATCGACATCGATGCTGTCGAGCACCGACAAATCGGCCCCGAGCTGCAGCGCGCCCGAATGCGCCAGTGTCGCGCGTTCGCCGCAAGTGACATCGGCTGTTCCGGGCCCGCAACTCAACGGGTCCGCGGTCAGCAACGGGCCCAGGACCGTACCGCGGCCGTAAGTGACGTAGGCCGCCGCCTCGCGACTCAGGCCGAGCTGGAAGCCGCTCGTGAAGAAGTTCGTGACGTCGACGAATTTCCAGTCGGCTGCGGTGCCGATCTGCGGCGACTGCGGCCGCGCCGGGATCGAATTGTCGGCCATCGCCACGATTGCCAGGATGCGCCCGTCCGGCGTGCTCCACAGTGGCGTGGTCTGAAGATTGCTTAATCCGGAAACCGGGTATGCTTGCGGACGCAGGATCTGGTCGATGAGGCCCGGCTGCAGGTTTGCCGTCGCCTGCCACGGGCTGCCGACAACCGGCTGCGCGGAAGCCAGCGCAGGCAGCAGCAGGATCAGCAAGGTGGCGAACAGACGGCGCATGCAAGCTCTTGGGGTCAGGGCAGCTATTAAAGATTCGTTGGGCCGCGTCAAGTTCCCGGAAAGGTAAAGACGGAAACGTGGCACGGTATTCGGCAAGCATTCTACCTCAAATTATGGAAAACTAACACTCGGTGAGCTGGGGCGGATTTGGTCCCGTCCGGGCTGGGGAGGCGGCCACGGCCGCGGGGTTCGACGCCAACGTCGCGCCGGACACACAGGCAGGCACGCGCTACACATGTCGTCTTTGAAAGTCATCTCGCCTACGGCCGAAACATCAGGGCACGGCACGCCTGCCGAAAGCCTGGCCGCCGAGGATTTTCCCGTCGATGGCCTCGCCGAACTGCTGCGCGCGACGACCAAACGAAGCACGGAAGCCGCCTCGTGCGCCCTCCTGCGCAACTGGATCGGCGCCGCACAGGCCGATTTCTTCTGGCTGCCGCTGGATGCCGAAGCATTGTCGTCGGCGCTCGCGCCGTCGCTGATCGGCCTGGCCCAGTCGGCGGCCACGCGCGGCGAACTCGTCACCGAACCGGATGCGCCGGATGACACGCACCGGGTCTGGGTCGGCGTGGCCGTTCCGTTGCGCTGCGAGAATCAGGTCGTCGCCGTGCTCGCGTGCAGGATTGCCGCCGAGCGCTGGGCCCAGTCGCGCCACCGCCATCAATTCGACAAGGCCGCGTTCCTGGTCGAAACGCACTTGTGCAGCCTGCACGTCGTCGAGGATCTGCGCGGATCAGTCAGGCGCCTGGAGCAGGCCGAACGATTGCAGCGCGCGCTGTTCGCGATCGCCGATCAGGCCAGCGCGGATCGCGAGATGCCGGAAGTGTTCCGCGCGCTGCACAACATCGTCGCCAGCCTGATGTATGCGGAGAACTTCTACATCGCGCTGTACGATGCGGCGCGTGACAGCCTGCGCTTTGCCTACTACATGGACGTCGCCGATACCGATCCGCCGCCGCAGGATCACGACTTCCCGATGGAGGCACGCCGCGACAGCCTGACCTGGCATCTGGTCAAGGGCGGCCGCGCGCTGATGGGCTCCCTGCCTCAGCTGGCCGAACAGATCGACGGCTCGATCGGCGACTTCGGCCCGGACTGCGTCGACTGGCTCGGCGTGCCACTGCTGCGCGGCACCCAGGTCGTCGGCGGTATCGTTGTACAAAGTTATACCGAGGACGCGCGCTTCGACGACGAGGATCGCACGCTGCTGACCTACGTGGCGCAGCACATCCAGACCGCGCTGGAACGGCGCATGGCGCACGAGGAACTCGAGCGGCGCGTGGCCGAGCGCACCGACGCGCTGCGCGACGCCAACCGGGTGCTGCAGCAGCAGGTGCTCGAACGGCAGCGCGGCGAGCGCCTGCAGGCCGCGCTGTTCCGCATCGCCGAGCTTGCCAACACGACCGACAGCATCGAGGAGTTCTATGCCGCCGTGCACCGCGTCGTCGGCGGTCTGCTGTACGCGCGCAATTTCTACATCGCGCTACTGTCGGAAGACCAGGAACACCTGATGTTCCCGTATTCGGTCGACGAGCGCGATCAGAACCGCCATCCGCGCAAGATCGGCCACGGCCTGACCGAATACGTGCTGCGCACCGGCAGCGCGTTGCTCGCGGACCGTCCCGGCCTCGAGCGC
This sequence comes from Rudaea sp., assembly GCA_035655975.1. Classification (GTDB taxonomy): domain Bacteria; phylum Pseudomonadota; class Gammaproteobacteria; order Xanthomonadales; family Rhodanobacteraceae; genus Rudaea. The sequence goes on along the minus strand of DASRTK010000151.1, from coordinate 4,117 downwards.
CTCTATGCAAGCGGCGAGGCGCATCCGATCGGAGCGCGGTCGCGCAGCTGGCTCGGCGTGCCGCTGATCTGCGACGACCGCCCGGTCGGCGTGCTCGCCGTGCAAAGTCACAGCGACGAGCATCGCTATACGCCGCGCGACCAGGAACTGCTGACGTTCGTCTCGTATCACATCGCCAACGCGCTCGAGCGCAAGCGCAGCGCCGAGTCGCTCAAGCAGGCGTATGCCAAGCTCGAGCATCGCGTCGTCGAGCGCACCGGCGAACTGGCTGCGGTCAACCGCGACCTGCGCGAACAGATCATGGTGCGCGAACGCGTCGAGCGCCAGCTCAAGTACGAGAACCTGCACGATGCGCTGACGCGCCTGCCCAACCGCAATTTCCTGCTCGAGCGTCTCGGCCAGGCGCTCGCCGCATTCGCGCGGGATCCGCGCCAGGGCTTCGCCGTGCTGTTCCTCGACCTGGACCGCTTCAAGGTCATCAACGACTCGGTCGGCCATCTGGTCGGCGACGAACTGCTCAACGAGGTCGGCGCTCGCATCGCGGCCGCGATCGAACCGGGCGACCTGGTCGCGCGCCTCGGCGGGGATGAATTCGCGATCGTGCTGCACAACGTCGAGAATGCGGCGGATGCCAGCGCGTTCGCCCAGCGCATCATCGATACGCTCAATGCGCCGATCCGCCTCGGTGGCAAGGAGCTGTTCACCTCGGCCTCGATCGGCATCGCGCTGGCCGCGTCGCACTACCGCAAGGCCGAGGAACTGCTGCGCGATGCGGACGTCGCCATGTACCGCGCCAAGAACGAAGGCCGGCACCGCTTCGCGGTGTTCGACGAACGCCTGCATCTGGAAGCGATGCGCCTGCTCGATCTGGAAGGCGACCTGCGCCGCGCAATCGCGCGCAGCGAGTTCGTGCCGTTCTTCCAGCCGATCCTGCGCCTGTCCGACCGCCGCATCGTCGGCTACGAAGCGCTGCTGCGCTGGCGCCATCCGCAGCGCGGCCTGCTCGAGCCGGCCGATTTCCTCAGTGTCGCCGAGGACACCGGCGCCGCCGAGCAGATCGACTGGAAAATCTTCGAGCGCGTGTTCGAAGTCACGCCGGCGCTGCTGACGACCGGCGCGGAATACATCAGCGTCAATCTTTCCGGCCGGCACTTCCGCTCGGAGACGCTCGGCGCGGAATTCCTCGCGATGCTGCGCCAGCACTACGTCGCGCCGGCCAGCATCCGCATCGAAGTCACCGAGCGCACGCTGATCGAGAATCCGCCGGCCGTGAAGCGCATGCTCGAAGCGCTGCGCCGCGACGGCCTGCGCCTGCTGCTCGACGATTTCGGCACCGGCTACTCGTCGCTGAGCTACCTGCACCAGTATCCGCTGCACGCGCTCAAGATCGACCGCTCGTTCGTCGCCGAACTGAGCTCGCTCGAAACCAAGGGTAGCGTCGCTGTCGTGCGCGCGATTCAGGCGCTGGCCGAGTCGCTCGGCATGGAAGTCATCGCCGAAGGCATCGAGACCGACGCGCAATACTGCACGCTGGTTGAACTGGGTTGCGAATACGGCCAGGGCTATCTGTTCGGCCGGCCGCAACCGGCCAGCGTATGGATGGAACGCGCCTCGGCGTACGGACCTTCGGCGTAGGGTGGGCCTCGGCCCACCGCTCTGCTTAGTACGTCAAGAGAAACACGGTGGGCCAAGGCCCACCCTACGAGAGCCGGGCAGCACCTGGCGTGTTGCCGCGAAAAACGTAAAGCGTATTCCGCTAATGTTCCGTGCCTGAAGTCCCCACGACCGCCGGATCAATGAAAATCTGCTCCACGTCGACAGCGTCGAAGTGATAGCGCGTGTTGCAGAACTCGCACGTCACCTCGATGCGGCCATCGGACTGCACGCTGGCCAGCGCCTCTTCGCGGCCGAGCGTGCGCAGCATCCCGGCAACGCGCTCGCGCGAACAGCGGCAGCCGAACACGAGCGGCTGTGTTGCGAGCACGCGCACCGTTTCTTCGTGGAACAGCCGCAGCAGCAGGCGCTCGGGGTCCAGTCCGAGCAATTCCTCGGGCGATACCGTCGCGAGCAAGTGGCCGACGCGATTCCACCCATCGGGGTCGGCATCTTGCTCGCTCGTCGGCAACTGCTGCAGCATCAGGCCGGCGCAGCGCTCGCCGTCGCAGGCAAGCAGGACGCGCGTCGGCAACTGCTCGGAGCGTTCGAAGTAGCGTTCGAACAATACGCCCGGATCGTCATCGTCGACCGGGACGAGTCCCTGATAGCGCTGGCCGGTTACGGCGTTGTCGATCGTGATCGCAAGCAGCGGTTCGCTGCCCGTTGCGGTCAGGCGAAAATCCGAGGGCAGTTCCGGTTGCCAGCGCGCCAATCCGCGCAGACGGCCCTCATGCGTGCATTCGGCAAACAGCAGATTCATCGCGCCGGCAGCCTTGAGTTGGATCGACAGCGAGCCTTCGAACTTGATGTTTCCGGTAAACAGCGCGCTAGCGGTCAATGCGCGCGCCAGCAAGTCGCCGACGACCGGCGGATATTCGGCGCGGTCGCGCACCTGCCGCCAGCTTTCGTTTAGGTGCACGAGCACGCCGCGCACTTGCGCCTGTTCGAGCAGGAAACGGTACAGGATGTCGTCGTGATCGCTCATTCGAATCGGTCGATGGAGAAGCGCTTGAAGGACCCGCGGCGGCAGGAAACGGGGCGCGTCAATTGCTTCGGGGCAGGCGTACCTCGACTGCAATGCGCGCGCAATCATGATAGCGTCCGCGGCGCTCACCTCGCCAGAATGGTCGATCGAAGCGGTATCTGCGATGCCGCTGCTGGGAGGTCCTGATGTACAAGGTCGCGATGTACCGGATGCTGGGATTTCTAGCGTTTGCGCTGGCCGCGCAGGCGCAACAACCATTGCCGCCGCGCTACGAATCGCTCGCGCAGGCCGAGCGCGAGTTCGCGTCCGCCGGTGCACGCGACGGCGTACAGAAAGGCTTTCTCGGGCACTTTGCCCAGGACGCGCTCGTGCTGCGTCCGTTCGCGACGCCCGCCCCGGCATGGTACCGCGAGCATCCGGACGGTCCTGGCAAGCTGATCTGGGGCCCCCAGTACCTCGCTGTGTCCGCAGCGGATGATCTCGGCCTCTCCAGCGGACCGTGGCGCTACGAGGCCGAACGCGAGGGCAAACCGGTTGTCGCCCATGGTCGTTTCTTCTCGATCTGGCAGCGAGGTGCGCAAGGACGCTGGCAGGTGCTGTTCGATCACGGCGTCGGCAACCCTGCGCCCGCGGTTCCCGTCGAGACCACGCAACTGCTGGCGCTGCCGATCCCGGAAGGCAAGGCGCCATCCGCAGCGGTCATCGATTCGCGCACCAAGGCACTCGATGACGCGGACAAGGCGTTGCGCGAACTCCTCGCACGTGATCGCGGCAGTGCATACGCCGGCGTAGCGACGGCGCAGACGCTGTGGCTGCGCGAAGGATCGTTCTCGACGCAAGGCAACTTGCCACCGAACGCGGATGGCGAGGCGGTTTGCGGCTGCGGCCCTCGGGTTGCCATGACTGTCGCGGCGAGCGGAGATCTGGCCTACACGCTCGGCGGGGCGGAAAGCGCGCGCGCGCGCGGCGTCGACGTCCGCGTCTGGCGCTTCGAAAACGGCACGTGGAAGTTGCTGGCCGACGTGACGGCGGCGGTGAAATGACGCTTGTGCGGACTGCATGGCAAGACTAGGCAGCGCCCCGCGCAAGAGTCTGTGGCGCCGCCTCCTGCGCGGCGCCATTCTCGCGGCCCTGGCATGGGTCGCGATCAGCTGGTTGTGCGTGCTCGTGCTGCGCTTCGTGCCACCGGTCACTTCGGCGTTCATGCTCGAGCGGCGCCTCGCGGCCGCGGCGCACGGCGAGCACGACTTTGTATTGAAGTATCAATGGATACCATTAAACAAAGTATCATCGGACCTGCCGATCGCGCTCGTTGCCGCCGAAGACCAGAAATTTCCGACCCACCATGGCTTCGACCTGCAGGCGATCGCCGACGCGCTCGACGAGGCCGAAGAGGGCGAACGTCTGCGTGGCGCGAGCACGATCTCGCAGCAGACCGCGAAGAACCTGTTCCTCTGGAACGGGCGCAGTTTCGTG
>DASRTK010000150.1:0-11563 GCA_035655975.1 Rudaea sp. | reverse complement strand
GCGCCGGCGGCTCGACGTTGTCATACACACCAGAGACGGTGCGCCATCTGCGCGACGAGCACGGTTTCGACGCCGCGCCGCACCTGTCGTGCATGGGCGGCACACGCGAGGAAATCCGCGCGTTGCTCGAGCAGTACAAGGCGATGGGTTGCCGGCGCATCGTCGCGCTGCGCGGCGACTTGCCATCGGGCATGGCCACCTACGGCGACTTTCGCTATGCCAGTGAGCTGGTCGAATTCATCCGCAAGGAGTCCGACGGATTCTTCCACATCGAAGTTGCCTGCTATCCGGAAATGCATCCGCAGGCCGGCGACGCGCATTCCGACCTGCAGAATTTCATCACCAAGGTCAAGGCTGGCGCGAACGGCGCGATCACGCAGTATTTCTACAATCCCGATGCGTACTTCCGCTTCGTCGACGACGCGCGAAAACACGGCGTGACGGTGCCGATCGTGCCGGGTGTCATGCCGATCGCCCAGTATTCCCAGCTGCGCCGTTTCTCCGACATGTGCGGCGCCGAGATTCCGCGCTGGATCGCCAAGCGCCTGGAGGCATTCCGCGACGACGCCGATGCGATTCGGGAGTTCGGCGCCGATGTGGTGGCCAATTTGTGCAGCAAGTTGGTCACCGGCGGTGCGCCCGGAATCCACTTCTATACGCTCAATCGCGCGCGCGCGACGCTGGCGGTCTGGCAGCGCCTGCAGGCTTAGAACACCTCGAACCCCGTAGGCCGTAAGGCATCTTCCCAACGCCGTAGCGGACCGCTACGCTGCGCATCCTACTTCGCGAGCCCGACTCATGGCCCAGCAATATCCGCAATACATCTGGCACAACGGCGCGATCAAGCCGTGGGCCGAGGCCACGACGCACGTCATGGCGCACGCGCTGCACTACGGGTCATCGGTGTTCGAAGGCATCCGCAGTTACGCGACGCCGAACGGCCAGGCAATCTTCCGCCTGACCGACCACCTCAAGCGTCTGTATCATTCTGCAAAAATATACGATATGCCGATCCCGTACACGCTGGACGAGCTTGCGCTGGCATCACGCGAAGTGATCAAGGCAAACAAGCTCGACCGCGCCTATCTGCGGCCAGTCGCGTTCCGCGGCCTGGGCGGGTTCGGCCTGTCCGCCGACACGCCGACCGACGTAGCGGTCGCCGCCTGGGAAATGGGTCCTTACCTCGGCGAGGGCGTGCTCGAAGCGGGCATCGACGCCTGCGTGTCGAGCTGGCAGCGTTTTGCCCCGAACACGATCCCGGCCGGCGCCAAGGCCGGCGGCAACTACCTGTCCGGCCAACTGGTCGCACGCGAAGCGCGGCGCCTTGGCTTCGGCGAAGGCATCGCGCTGGCCTCGACCGGCCTGCTCAGCGAAGGCGCCGGCGAAAACCTGTTCCTGGTGTTCGACGGCGTACTGCACACCACGCCGATCAGTGCCGCACTGCTCAACGGCATCACGCGCAACACGATCATCCTGCTCGCGCGCGACGCCGGCATCGAAGTCGTCGAGCGCGACATTCCGCGCGAATACCTGTACTTGTGCGACGAACTCTTCATGTGCGGCACGGCCGCCGAGATAACGCCGATCCGCTCGGTCGACGGCAAGCCGGTCGGCACGGGCAAGCCGGGTGCGTTGACTGGAAAAGTACAGAAGTTGTTTTTTGGACTATTTGACGGCTCGACGACGGACAAGCGCGGGTGGCTGGAGAAGGTCTGACTTTGGTGCCACTCTCCCTTGATGGGGGAGGGGTTGGGGAGAGGGTGACGCCGGGCAGGAGCCCAAGTGCCTCGGAGGCCACGGATGGCCGAGAGAGGCCGCCGACGAAGTCGGCGGCTTCGCCGCCATCCCCTCTCCCGCCGCGCTACGCGCGTCGACCTCTCCCACAAGGGGAGAGGTAAAGTCAGCCGCGCAGGCGAAAATCCAAAGTCGCCGTCGCTCCGCCCTGTGGGCGCGGCGCGAGTGACACGCGCCAGTCGTACAGTTCGCACAGGCGCCGCACGATCGCCAGGCCCAGGCCGGCGCCTTTGCTGCCGGCCGAGTTCTGCCCGCGCACACCGCGCTCGAACAGTTTCTCCGCGTCTTCAGGCTTGATGCCGGGGCCCGAGTCTTCGATCGTCACCTTGCCGCGGCCGGCGCCGATCGTGATGATGACCTCGCCTTTGGGCGTGTACTTGAACGCGTTGCCGATCAGGTTGCCGAGCGCGACCGCAACTACGGATGACGGCGCCACGACCTCGACCGGCTGCATGACCTCGACGCGGACATCGACGGGTTTGCGGCCGAGGTGCGAGCGGTAAACCTCGATGACCTGGTCGACGATTTTGGCGACGTCGGTCGTCTCCCCGTCGACCGGCGCAGAACGCTCGCTGCGCGACAGCAGCAGCAGCGCATTGGTCAATTCGGTGGATTGTTTTGCCGCCCGGTCGATGCGCATCAGGCGGTCGCGCAGCTTGTCGGTAATTGCCTCGGACGAGAGCAGCAATTCGGTCGTGCTCGAGATCACCGCGAGCGGCGTGCGCAACTCGTGGCTGACGTCGGCGTTGAATTCGCGGTCGCGCTCGACCAGCGCGGTGAGCTTGTCGTAGTAGCCATCCAGCGCAGCGGCGACCTGGCCGACTTCGTCGTTGGCGAAATGCGGCGCCAGGTGCTCGGGCTTGCCGCTCTGTCGCATCTCGCTGATACGTTCGGCCAGGTGCGCAACCGGACTCATGACGCGGCGCGACAACCAGTGGCCGATGACGAGGGACAGGATCGCGAACGCCAGCACCGCGAAGGCCAGGCCTGTCAGCAGCTGCCGCTCGTTCAACTTCTGCGTGCTGATGTCCAGACGCATGAACGCCCAATAGTCCGGGTCCTTGTAAACGGCCAGCTTGTACGGCCGCATCTTGCCTTCGCTGCCGAGTTCCTCGATGTCGTAGACGCCGGTCTCGTCATACTTCTGGCGCGAGAACGGTACGTTCGCGAAGAACGCCGGACCCTTGATGTCGATGTCGTAACTGCTGAGCTTGTATGGCGCGTTCGGATCGGGATTTTCGCGCTTGAAGTCGACGAAGTTCTTGACCTCGCGCGCCAGCGTATTGTTGATCAGCTGATCCTCGAGCCGCGCGCGCATGTACAGCGTCGCAATTGCGAACAGCGCGGTCAGCGCAAACCCGAACAGGGCGAACGAAATGATGATGCGGCTGCGCAGTCGGCGGCGGTATTGGATGCGTGCCATCTGATGCCCTAGCCGCGCGCCAAATCGTCGACGCGTATGGTTCGCGCGCTGCGAGCCGCAAACCCTGCGTTGCCGTTCCCCATCGATGAGAGCCTATGCCGAGCGAGTCGCGGCAATGATCACATGATCGCGGCGTCGGGGTCGACCATGCGATAGCCGATGCCGTGGCGGGTCTGGATCAGCGGCTTGTCGAATGGCTTGTCGATTGCCGCACGCAGGCCATGGATGTGCACGCGCAGCGAGTCGCTGTCCGGCAGTTCCTCGCCCCACACGCGCGTTTCGAGATCCTGGCGCGTGACCACGGATGGACTGGATTCCATAAGGTGCTGCAGCAGCTTCAGTCCGATCGGATTGAGCTGGATCGACTTGCCGCCCCGGGTTACGACCAGCGTGTCGAGATTGTAGTTGAGGTCGGCCAATTGCAAAATGCGGCTTTGTACACCTTTGCCGCGACGCGCGAGCACCTGCAGGCGCGCCTCGAGTTCCTGCAGCGCGAACGGCTTGACCATGTAGTCGTCGGCGCCGGAGTCGAAGCCGTTGAGCTTCTGGTCGAGCGCGTCGCGCGCGGTCAGCATCAGCACCGGCGTCTGCCGGCGCGCGTCCTGGCGCAGCTTGCGGCACAACTCCAGGCCATCCATGCCGGGCAGGGTCAGGTCGAGCACGATCGCGTCGAAGTCGTGGACCACCGCAAGGTGAAGGCCGGTCACGCCGTCGCCGGCGAAGTCCACGACGTGGCCCTTTTCCTCGAGATAGTCGCCGATGTTCGCGGCGATATCGCTATTGTCTTCGATGACGAGAATTCGCATGGGCAAAAGGATACTCGTGCGGCGATGGAAAAGCTTGATCGCGATTCGGCCTCCAAGTTCCCGGATCCGGCCGCTGGCGGTCGAGCAAATTTGAAGGTATTGCGACGCCTGCGAGCGGCGTCAGCTGTTTCGCGGTCCGCGTCTGGGCGGTTCGGCGCGGATGAAACTCGAGGCAATAAAAAGGCCCAAGGAGGTGTCATTGGGGGAACACACCTCGCTTGGGCCTAAAGCTACTGCCCCGATTACCGTAATCTGCCTGTCACCTGACCTGACCTTAGGAGTGTCGAGCAGAACTTACAGTGGGATGGATACTAGGGATGGCGCGATTAAATTCCTGTTAAGGCACGGGCGAGCTTTCGTTAAGACTCGCCGGCCCGTTTCAGAGCGTTCAGAACGCCTTGTCGGGCGTTCCTACTTGTCGGTTTCGTCCCCCGCCACGTGGCGGCAGATATGCGAGCCGATGACCTCGCGGCACGACTCGGTGGTACCGGGCGCGGCGCTGCGAGTGAAAGCGAAGGTCTGCGTATAGCGCTGGCCGGTATCGACTGGCGTGGCAAAACGCCACTGCTTGAGCGCTGCGATCGCGGTACGGTCGAAGACATGTTCCGGCGTCGATTCGAGCACGCTGACATCGGAGACGCTGCCGTCCGCGGCCAGGCCAAACTGCAGCTCGACCTTGCCGGTAACGCCGCGGATCTTTTCACGGGCAGGATAGTCGGGCTGCACGCGCTGCAACGCGATCGGCATCGCGACTGCGGCGCTCCTGAGCGGCTCGGCCGTCGCGACGGCTGCCGGCGCCACGACGCTTGTATTTGACGGCTCGGCCACGGCAGCCGGTTCCGGTACTGACGGCAGGGGCGACAGACGTTCGCGAATGTTGGTAACGCGCGGCGGAGCAAACGCTACCGAAGCCACGCCGATGCGCGGCCGCGGCGGCAATTGCACGACGGTTGCGCTTTCGACGGTAGCGCTGGCGGGCGCTGGTGCCGAATCAACCGGAGCCGGCACGACTACCGGCGCAACTGCCGGAGCAGGGTTCAGCAACGCCGCGTTGCCGGTGATCGCCGCGGTGCTGGCGACCGGGACGCGCAACAATGTGGTGGCCAATGAAGGCAGACCGTGCAGACGCAGCACCGCCAGCAGCGACGCGGCGAGCACGATCGCGACCGGCCAGCCGCCCGTGCGTGGCAGCGTATCGTGCATGACCGCCTGCGCGCCGACAATACGGCGGATGCGGGTCAGCAGCACGCCGCCACTCGCGGCCAGTGCCGGCGCGGCGACGGTAGTGTCCAGGCGCAATTCTTCCAGATCGGCCAGTGCGCTGGCGTAGACGACCGGACTGCCTTCGGCAAGTGCGAGCACCAGATCGTCGCAGCAGCTCTCGCGCGCCTCGCGCACGTCGCGCGAAATCCAGTGCACGATCGGGTGATAGAACAGGATTGTCTCGATGACGACCTGCAACAGGTTGGCCAGGTAATCCCAGCGGCGCACGTGACCGAGTTCGTGGGCAATGATCAGTTCGATCTGCTGCGGAGTGAAACCGCTGAGCATGCTGATCGGCAACAGTATCGTCGGTCGCAACCAACCCACCAGCATCGGCGTGTCGATGCCGAGCGAGCCGAGCAGACGGACCGGACGGCGGATGCCGAAACGTGCGCGCAGCCGCGCCAGCACAGTCGCGCAATCGGCCAGCGGAATCGTCGCGTTGCGCACGAGCCAGGCCAGGCGGCGCCATTGATTGAACGCGCGGATCGCAATGGCGCTGGCGCCGATAAACCATACCGCAACCAGCCAGGGCAGCCACGATTCCAGCACGTTGCCGCCGCTGACGGCTTGCAAACCGGCATCCGATGCGGCCACGTCGATCGACGGCAGCGCAGCGGCCACGCCCGGTGCAAGCGCTGGCGCCGGCCACAGGTAGACAAACGTCACGACAGGACACAGCAGCATTGCCGACAGCGTCAGCATGCCGAGGCGGTAGCGCGCCCCGACGCCATGACAAAGCGGCCGAAGCACGCGGTAGACCAGACCCAGCAAGGCGCCCTGCCAGAGGAAATGCAACAGCGTCCAGCCAACAGCGTCGACCCATACCAGCAGGGTTTGCGTCGAGATCGGCAACATGGCTATGACTCCCCTGTGTCCATCCTCTTCAACAACGCGCGTATTTCCTTGAGTTCCTCGCGCGACGCGCTGGGTTGACTGCCGAGCGCCTGCAGCACCAGTTGCGACGGCGAACCGTTGAACAGGCGCTCGACCATGTCGGCGACATAGCGTTTCTGCGTGCGCTGCTTGGTGATCGCCGCGCGATAGACGTGGGCGCGCTGGGAGTCATCGCGTTCGACGATCCCCTTGGCGTGCATGATCTGCATCAGCTTGAGCGCGGTGGTGTAGCCTGCGCCATCGTCGCCGTAGAGGGTCTCGTGCACTTCTCGCACGGTCGATGCGCCGCGCTCCCACAAGACGTGCAGGATGTCCAGTTCGGCCTTGGTAGGCCATGCGGCTTCGTTGCTGCGACGAGGAGTCATCGGTGGAACCTCCTGTTACTCGCGGGATGCGCGGCGACCCGGTTAATCGTGCTCCGGACGCGGCTGCCGTGCAAGTGGCATTCGCGCCCGCCGCCCATCATCAACCGCCGCCCTTGTTGACGCGGCTCTTGTCCAGGTCGGAGCGCGTTTTCATCGCGTCCTGGCGCTGCATCTCGATATCGCCGAAGGTGCGGCAGGTCTTTACCGGCAGGTGGGACCCGATCGGCGCACGGCTCTCACAGACCAGACGATTGCTGTCGTTGTGCTTGAGTATGGCGTTGACTTCTTCCTGCGCATTGACCAGGGCGATCTTGTCGGCGGAATTGAGGTCATTCTGGCTCGCATGTTTCTCGAGCAGGGCGTGCATCGAGTTCAGACGCGCCTCGATTTTGCTCTTGTCGTCGGCTTTCAGGAATTCGTAGCGCCCGCCCTCGTGCATTCCGGCGCGAATCTCGGTGGCTTCCTGATCGAACCCGGCAAGACTCTGCGCGACCAGCGGCTTTTCGATTACCTGGTCGTCAGCATACGCAGCGGCACTGAGAAGCAGGCAGACAATTGCACAAAACAGCTTCAACATGGTGGACTTCCCTTCTAAATCATTGACAACATCGAATCCGGCTTACCGGTTCGACCCCTATACCGACCGCCCAATTAAGAAAAACGCAATACGGGTTCTATATGCGACAGGTCGCATACTACGTAGGTTATCGTACGTAAACCATCGCAGGCTGTCAACGCAGGCCGGGCCAGGCCTCGGCGGTGAAAAAAAAGCGGCTTCGAAGCCCGCGACGAGCCGCGCAGGATAGAGGCAAGCTCATTGGAAGAAGGCCGAGCGGATCACAGTTCTGAATCCGCCCCCCGGCGCCGCCACGTCAGGCTACACCCGGACTGCCTTGGCCAGCCGGTCCAGCCGTCTTTTTTTACAAAAAAATACGCTCGCCAGTTCAGGTCTCGCGCTTGTGGCGCCGCACGCGGCGCTCGAGGTATTGGACGATCGCGTCGGCAACATCGACGCCAGTCGCCGACTCGATGCCTTCGAGCCCCGGTGAGGAGTTCACCTCCAGCACCAGCGGGCCGCGCCGCGACCGCAGCAGGTCGACGCCGGCGATGTTCAATCCCATCGTACGCGCGGCACGCAACGCGACGTCGATCTCCTTGGCGTTGAGGTCGGTCGCGCTGGCCGATCCACCGCGATGCAGGTTCGAACGGAATTCGCCTTCGCGCGCCTGCCGGCGCATGGCGGCAACGACCTTGCCGCCGACGACGAAACAGCGGATGTCGGCGCCCTTCGACTCGCCGATGAACTCCTGCACGAGGAACGTCGCGTAGAGACCGCGGAAGGCTTCGATCACGCTTTGCGAAACCGCCTTCTTGTCGGCCAGCAACACCCCCTGCCCCTGCGCGCCTTCGTTCAACTTGATCACATGCGGCGGGTCGCCGAGCATCGCCAGCAGATCGGCGGTGTCGTCCGGGTTGTCGCCGAACACCGTGGCCGGAAGCCCGATCTTTTCGCGCGCCAGCAGCTGCAGGCAGCGCAGCTTGTCGCGGGCGCGCAGGATCGCATCCGAGGAGTTCGGCGTGTACACACCCATGCTCTCGAACTGGCGCAGCACGGCGGTGCCGTAGAACGTGATCGACGCGCCGACGCGCGGAATCACGGCATCGTAGTTCGTGGCCGGGCGCCCCTTGTAGTGCATCGCGAAATCACCCGGCGCGATGCGCATGTAGCAGCGCAGGGGATCGAGCACGCGCGCCCGATGTCCGCGCGCGCGCGCGGCTTCGGCCAGGCGCACCGTGGAATACAGCTTGGCATTGCGCGAAAGGATCGCGATCTTCATTTCGGCCCCTTGTGTCGGCGCCGCGTGGGTCGACCACAGCGGTATGCCGATGCACTATCGACGAGAAAGCGGCTCCGGAGCGCATCGCGGCCCAGCAGCAGTGGAAACAGCATATGCAGCCGGCTTGTCAGATTCATTTCCGATTCCCAGCGCTGCCCGGCCAGTTCGAACTCGGTACGGATGAACCAGCGCATTGTTACATGTCCACCGGAATCGGAAACGACGCGCCGGTCGGCGACGGGGGCGACGCAATGCACGGGTGGCGAGCCACGGCGACCGGTCAGGACCGCGAAGCGCAGCCACGGACGGCCATCCTGTTCGAATTCATCGAGCGATTCGACATGCAGCGACGAGGTGCGCGCGCCGCTGTCGACCTTGGCCTTGATCGCGGCAATGCCAAACTGCGGTAGCGCCAGCCATTCACGCCAGCCAAGGACGATCGGTTCGTTGTCCACCATGAACTCTCGGCAAGGTAGTTGGGGTTCCGCGACGCCAGTGGCAAGCAGCGGGGGTTCTAAGGTCGACGGGGCGATGCCTTGCGGCAGCGGGAGACCAGCGTTTCAGCCGCATACGCGACGCTGGCGAAGACGAAATGACCAGGCTTTTCCATAAGCTTCATTCAACCAGCGTCATGCAGCGTCGAGCGGGTGAAGGGAATCGAACCCTCGTCAGTAGCTTGGGAAGCTACAGCTCTGCCATTGAGCTACACCCGCGTTCGGACGAACGGGTTTAATGTACGGGTTTGGCGCGGCTGGGGCAACGTAACCGGGAGGGCGGATGTCGGCCGTTGACGAAACCTGGCGATCGGCCAACACTGCACTGGTAACTGCCTGAGTTTCGGCCTCCTTTGAAACGGAAGGCCGCGGTTCAGCTTGGTTGCGCTTAGATACGCTCGCGTAGAAGTAATCGGACCGGGGGAGCCGAGCATCAACTCAAGTCCAACCGCAATCTTCCCCTGAGTTTTTTCCCTGTTGCGTGACGCAAAGGAGCGTTCGCCATGTTCAAGTCATTCCGCTTCGCACTGCTTATGGCCGGCGCATTGTTCGCGCTCGGCGCGGTTGCGCAGCCGGCCCCGGACCAGCAATCCGGTGATCAGCCCGACCCGCCATCGCGCGTAGCGCGGCTGGCCTACATTCGCGGCACGGTGAGTTTCGTCCCGGCCGGAGAGAACGACTGGGTCGAGGCCCAGATCAACCGGCCACTGATCACCGGCGACAAGCTGTGGACCGACCACGATTCGCGCGCCGAACTCGAGATCGGCCCGGCGGTGTTGCGCCTGGATGGCGAGACAAGTTTCGATTTCCTCAATCTCGATGACCAGACCGCGCAGATCGAACTTACCCAGGGCTCGTTGAACCTGCGCGTGCGCCGGCTGTACGACAATCAGGTCTACGAAATCGACACGCCGACCCTGGCGTTCGTCATCAACCGCGTCGGCGAATATCGCCTGACCGTGCTGCCGAACGGGCAATCGACGGTCGTCAACGTGCTTCAAGGCGGCGGCGACGCCTACGGCGAAGGCGGCGCGCGCTCGCGCATCGAGGAAGGCCAGTCGGTCACGTTCAACGACTCGGCCCTGCGCGACTACTACACCGATTCACTGCCGCCACCGGACAGCTTCGACGCGTTCGTGCGCGAGCGTGACGGGCGCTGGGACCACGCCAAGTCGCGCGCCTACGTGTCCGAGGACGTGATCGGCTACCAGGATCTCGACGACAACGGCGACTGGAACGACGTGCCCGAATACGGCCACGTTTGGTACCCGACGACCGTTGCTGTCGGCTGGTCGCCGTACCACAACGGCCATTGGGGCTGGGTCGGCGCGTATGGCTGGACCTGGATCGACGATGCACCGTGGGGTTTCGCCCCGTTCCATTACGGCCGCTGGGCCTACATCGGCAATCGCTGGGGCTGGTGCCCCGGCGTGATCGGCGTGCGTCCGTACTACGCGCCGGCGCTGGTCGCGTTCATCGGTGGCGGCGTCAGCGTCGGCGTGGCCGTCGGCGGACCGGTCGGCTGGTTCCCCCTTGGCCCGCGCGACGTGTACTTCCCCGGCTATCACGTGAGCCAGCGCTACTTCACCAACGTCAATGTCACGAACACGGTCGTCAACACGACGGTGATCAACAACTATTACGGCAACTATTCGCGCGGTAATATGAACTACACGCAGATCAACTACGCGAATCGCAACATCAACGGCGCCGTAACCGCGGTGCCGGCGACGGCGTTCGCGAGTGCGCGGCCGGTCGCCGCTTCGGCCATAGCGGTGAATCGCACGACGTTTGCCAATGCGCGAGTGACTTCGGTCGCAGCGGTCGCGCCGACGCGCGCAAGCCTCGAGGGCCCGGGCGGCCGCGCGCGCGCAGCCCCATCCGCAGCGGTCGTCAACCGCAACATCGTCGCCGCGAGCAAGCCGCCGCCGCCGGTCGCCTCGTTCGCCACGCGCGAGGCCGTGCTGCAGAAGAATCCTGGCCAGCCGCTGACGACGAATCAGATGCGCACTTTGCCCGCCGTACAGAACAACGGCGCAGGAGACCGCGCGGTTGGCGGCGCTGGACGCAATGCCGACAAGGTCAAGGTCGTGACCAACACCGGTGTCCCGGCGAGCACGCCGGCGGCGGCGCTGATCGCGCGTCCGGGTGCCGGCAATCCCAATGCGAACGCCAATGCCGACAAGCGCCGCGGAGCCGGTCCGCAGGGCGGCCAGGCGCAGAACGGAAACATGCCGGTCGACAATGCCGCCGGTCGTGGCGCGATGAACGCGCAAGGCGGGCGTCCGGTCAATGCCGGGCCGCAGGCTGATCGTGCGGTCATGAACAACGGTGCCAATGGGCAGCCAGGACAGCCGGCCACTGGGCCGCAGACGGAACGTGCGGTCACGAACGCCCAGGGTGGCGTGAATGCGCAGGGTGGGCGGCCGGCGGCAAACGGGCAGCAGACCGAGCATGTGCCGTCCAGCCGTTACGTCAATCCGAACGCCGGCGGCAACAAGGCGGCCAACATCAACGCAGGCAACGCGGCGGACACCAATGCGCGCGGCAACGCGGCGAACGGGCGTGGCAATGCCAACGCTGAGAACAAGCAGCCGATGACGTCGTCGCAACCGTCCAACAATGCCCGCCAGACCAACAGCGCGGTAACGCAAGGCTCGCCGGCAAATGCCGGCCAGGGCAA